>JANNRF010000474.1:0-39867 GCA_031401135.1 Deltaproteobacteria bacterium
TGCAGCTGCGATACCTGCAATCGCTCGGCGAGATGGCGGCGTCGCAGAACGCGACCTCGATCATCTTCCCGCTGCCGATCGACTTGTTACGGCCGTTCTACGAGAACTCGAAGAAGGCCGGCGCGGGGTCCGCGTAAGGTCCGCGCAGGGTTCCCGCGGCCGCTAACTCGCGACGCGCCGCATCGCGAATGCGCCGACGAGGGCGAATGCGCACAGCGTGAGCCAGGGGAACGCAGCAGCGAGTTCGCCCCCGCGCGCGGCGAAGCTGCCGCCGTAATCGCGCGCAAGAAAGAACACGACGAGCAGCGCGGCGCCTTGCAGCGCGGCGCGCGCGAGGCTGCGGCGCTCCTCGCTGCGCAGTGCCAGTGGAATCGCCAGCGCCGCGAACAGCAGCACCGAGAGCGGGCTGCTGAGCCGGTTGTTCAGCACGAGCTGCGCGGCGCCTGGCTCGGCGCCGGCAGCGGCGCCATTCGCGACGATGTCGCGCAACGTCGCGAGCGGCATGCCCGCGAGTTCTCCGCGCGAGAGCCGCGGGCTGCGATCGCTCGCGAGTTCGAGCACGATGCGCTCGCTGTGTTGCTCGCGCGGCGGAGCGGCCGGCGCGCGGGGGTCGAACTCGCGCACGCGCGCCTCTCTGAACTGCCAGCGCTGCGGCGCGATGCGTTCGGCGTGGGCCGCGTGAATCGTGCGCAGCAGGCGGCCTTCGGAATCGCGTTCGTAAACCTGGATGCCGTGCACTGCGCCTGTCGCCGGATCGAGTTCCTCCACCGAGTAGACGACCCGGCCGGCGTGGTACCAGACGCTCCCCGCGCGAGCGCGGACATCGCCGCCCGCCGGGTTCTTGCGCGCGGCGAGCGCCGCTGCGGCAGGCACCCCGAGCCGTTCGCCTGCCGCGAGATGCAGCGCGGCGATTGCGATCGCAAGCACCAGCACTGGCGCGAGAGCAACTAGCGGCGCGATGCCGCTCGCCTTGAGCGCCAAAACCTCGCGCTGCAGCGAAGCGCTGCCTGCGCACCAGAACGCCGCGACGAAGGCCGCGACGGGCATCAAGTGCTCGAGGTAGGCGCCCACAGCGCGCTCGATCAGTAAGCGCAGCGCGGCGGCTGGGGTCGGCGCTTGCTCGAACAAGCTGGCGAGGTGAAGCATGGCGTCGACGGCGATCAGCAGGAGCGCGAGAATCGCGAGCGCTGCCGCGAATGCTCTCGAGAAGCGCGCGGCATAATGACGCCAGACGGTGATCACGGCGTGGGAGACTAGCCCGTTGCGAGTGGTGCGAGGCAGCACGGAGCTCACAGCGCCGTTCCCGCGCTGCGTGCTCACGGCGGGCAACTTCGACGGCGTCCACGTCGGGCACCAGCGCATCATGGAAACGGTGACCTCGCGCGCGCGCGCGTTCGGCGGCACCTCGCTCGTCTACACCTTCGATCCGCACCCGCGCCGTGTGCTCACGCCGGAACGCGCGCCGAAGCTGCTGACGACGCTCGATCAGAAGCTCGAGCTGCTGGCGGAGCTCGGCGTCGACGCCGTGGTGGTGGAGCCCTTCGACCGCGCCTTCGCGCAGCTGCCGGCGGAGAACTTCGTGCGCGATGTGCTTCACGCGCGCATGCGGCCGGTCGAAGTCTACGTCGGTTACGACTTCCATTATGGGCGCGACCGCGAGGGTTCGATGCGCACACTCACCGAACTCGGCCCGCACTTGGGCTTCGCCGTGACGATCATCCCCGAGGTCAAGCTTGGCGAACGAGACGTGAACTCGACGCGCGTGCGCGAACTACTCGAGGACGGCGATGTGCGCGCGGCGGCCGAATTGCTCGGGCGCCCGTATCGCGTGCGCGGCGCGGTCGCGCGTGGAGACCAGCGCGGCCGCACGATCGGCTTCCCGACGCTGAACCTCGCAGCCGAGAACGAGGTGCTGCCGAGCGTCGGCGTCTACGCCTGCCGCGTGCGCTTTCTCGACGCGGGCGACCCAGCGCCGGGCGCGTGGTTCGGCGCCGTCGCGAACGTCGGGCGGCGGCCGACGGTCAAGGCAGATGATCCGGTTGCGGTCGAAGCGCACTTGTTCGAGTTCTCGGCTGACGCCTACGGGCGCCGCATCGAGGTGGCCTTCGAGGCGCGCCTGCGCGGCGAGGAGCGCTTCCCGAGCCTCGACGCGCTGCGTGCACAGATCGCGCGCGATTCCGATGCTGCGCGCGCTCGGCTCGCTGGCGAATGAGCCAGCCCGCAGCTCGGCGCTGGCTTGACCCGCGCGTAGCGTTCGGCGTGCTCGTCAGCGGGCTCGCGGTGTGGTGGGCGTTTCGCGGCGTGCCCTTCGGCGAACTCTGGAAGACGCTCGCGGGCGCCGACCTGATGGTCGCGGTGCTCCCGTCGTTCGCGTGCTTCTTCGCGGCGATCTGGGTTCGCGCGCTGCGCTGGCAGCATCTCGCCGCTGGCATCGGCGCGCTGCCGCTGGCGCCCGCCTACCGCGCGACCGCGATTCGCTTCATGGCGAACAACTTATTCCCGCTGCGGCTCGGGGAGTTCGCGGGCGCGTGGGTCGTTTCGCGCGATGTCGGGGGCTCGCCCGCTGCGTGGTTCGGCACGATCGTGCTGGAGCGCGCGTTCGACATGGCGGCGATCATGTCGCTGGCGATCTTTCTGGTCGCCGACCGCATCGAGCTCGGTGCGCTCCGCTACGCGGCGTTCGTCCCGATGTTGGGAATCGCTGCGCTGCGGTTCTGGCCGAAACGGCTGCTCGCACTTGGTCATGCGGTCACGCGCGCCGTGCTGCCCGCAAAGCTGGCAACGCGGATCGACGGCCTAATCGTTCACGTCGTCGCCGGGCTCGGGGGCATCCGCGACGCGCGCGGCCTCGCACTGGTGATCTGCCACACCGTTTTGCTCTGGGGCGTGATCTCGCCGCTGCCGTTTCTGCTTGCGCAGCGCTCGCTTGGAGTCGAACTCGGCGGAGCCCAGGCCGATTTCATGGGCGCCCTGATGACCATGGTCGGCGTCGGGGTCGCCGTAGCGTTGCCGCAAGCGCCAGGCTTCGTGGGCGTTTACCACGTCGCCTGCGTCACCGTGCTGAGCGCACTCGGTGTGCCCCAGACGCTCGCGCTCGCGGTCGGCACACTCGCGCACGCGCTGTTCTGGATCTCGATCAATCTGCTCGGCCTGTTCGCGCTGCGGGGCACCACGAGTTCTCTCACCGACGCGCTGCGCGGCGATCAAAGCTCGCGCTCCGAGTAAAGCCGGCCGCGCCGCACGCCGATAACCGGGCGGGCTGGAAGACGTTTTCGCGCGGGGGACGTGCCGAGGGGCAGCGTTTCTCCGCGCGGCTCGTAAGCGGTGCGGAGAACTTTCTTGAACGACCGGATTGGCGAGCTGCTGGTCAAGGAGAATCTGCTCACCACGGAGCAGCTCCGGAAGGCACGCGACGAGGCGAAGTCGAAAGGCCACCGCCTCGGTGCGCAGATCACCAAGCTCGGTTTCCTGCAGGAGAACCAGCTCTCCGAGTTCGTCGCGAAGCAGTACGGCGTCCCGGACATCAATCTCGACGACTTCGACATCGACCCGGCGGTGATTCAGCTGATCCCCGAAGAGGTCGCGACCAAGCACAGCGTGATTCCGGTGAACCGCGCGGGCTCGACGCTGATTCTCGCGACCGCCGATCCATCTAACATTTTTGCGGTCGACGACATCAAGTTCCTGACGGGATACAACGTCGAAGTCGTGGTTGCGGCTGAAGAGCAGATCAAGCGCGCCATCGAGCGTTATTACGACAAGGCCAGCGCGCTCGACGACATCATGGGCGATTTCGACGACTCCGGCATGGAGGTCGTCGGCGACGAAGACGACGTCGATATCGGCACGCTGGCGAAAGAGTCCGAGGACGCGCCGGTCGTCAAGCTCGTGAACCTGATTCTCACCGACGCGGTGAAGAAGCTCGCGTCGGACATTCACATCGAGCCGTACGAGAAAGAGTTCCGCGTCCGCTACCGCATCGACGGCGTGCTGTACGAGGTGATGAAGCCGCCGCACAAGCTGAAGAACGCGATCACCTCGCGCATCAAGATCATGGCGGAGCTCGACATCGCCGAGCGCCGCTTGCCGCAGGACGGCCGCATCAAGCTGAAGCTCGGGCGCGGCAAGGAGATGGACTACCGCGTCTCGGTGTTGCCCACGCTGTTCGGTGAGAAGACCGTAATGCGTCTGCTCGACAAATCGAACTTGCAGCTCGACATGACCAAGCTCGGCTTCGAGCAAAAACAGCTCGACACCTTTCTGCACGCGATTCACCAGCCCTTCGGCATGGTGCTGGTGACGGGGCCGACCGGCTCGGGCAAGACGACGACGCTGTATTCCGCGCTCTCGGAGCTCAACAAGATCAGCGAAAACATCTCCACCGCCGAAGATCCCGTCGAGTTCAACCTGATGGGCATCAATCAGGTGCAGATGCACGACGACATCGGCCTGAACTTCGCGGCCGCGCTGCGTTCCTTCCTGCGCCAAGACCCCGACATCATCATGGTCGGCGAGATCCGCGACTTCGAGACGGCCGAGATCGCGGTGAAGGCCGCGCTCACCGGCCACATGGTGCTCTCGACGCTGCACACGAACGACGCGCCCTCGACGATCAACCGGCTGCTGAACATGGGCATCGAGCCGTTCCTCGTCGCCTCGTCGGTGAACGCGATCGTTGCCCAGCGCTTGGCGCGCAGAGTGTGTGGCGAGTGCAAGGAGTCGGACGCCGAGGTGCTGAAGGAAGCGATGGTGACGGCCGGTCTCTCGGAAGAGGAAGCCAAGGCCACCAAGCCCATGAAGGGCCGCGGCTGCAGTAACTGCTCGAACACGGGCTACCGCGGCCGCGTCGCGCTCTACGAAGTGATGCGCATCGGCGAGGAGCTGAAGGAGTTCGTGCTGAACGGCGCCTCGACGACCGAAGTGAAGCGGGAGGCGATTCGGCTCGGCATGACGACGCTGCGCCGCAGCGCTCTCAACAAGTTCAAAGAGGGCGTGACCACGCTCTCCGAAGTCCACCGCGTCTCCGCGGCGGATTTCTAATCAGGAGCCGGAGCAGCAATGGCGAACCTGCACCAATTATTGAAGGCGATGATCGAGAAGGGCGGCAGCGACCTTCACATCACCACGTCGAGCCCGCCGCAGCTGCGCATCGACGGCAAGCTGCAGCCGCTGAAGATGCCGCCGCTCTCGCCGCCGGAGACGAAGCAGCTCTGTTACTCGGTGCTGACCGACGCGCAGAAGCACAAGTTCGAGGAGACGAACGAGCTCGATCTCTCGTTCGGCGTGCGCGGCCTATCGCGCTTTCGCGCGAACGTGTTCATGCAGCGCGGTGCGGTGGCCGGGGCCTTCCGCGCGATTCCGTACAAGATCAAGACCTTCGACGAACTCGGCTTGCCCAAGGTAATCGCGGAGCTCACGAAGAAACCGCGCGGCCTGGTGCTCGTCACGGGACCGACCGGCTCCGGCAAGTCGACCACGCTCGCGACCATCATCGACAAGATCAACACCGAGCGGCAGGAACACATCATCACGATCGAGGATCCGATCGAGTACCTGCACCCGCACAAGTCGTGCATCGTGAATCAGCGCGAGGTCGGGGCGGATACTTCGGGTTTCAAGAACGCGCTGAAGTACATCCTGCGCCAGGATCCTGACGTCGTGCTGCTGGGTGAGATGCGTGACCTCGAGACGATCGAGGCGGCGCTCACCGTCGCTGAAACCGGCCACCTGGCGTTCGCGACGCTCCACACCAACTCGTGTGTGCAGACGATCAATCGCGTCGTCGACGTGTTCCCGGCGTATCAGCAGCCTCAGGTCCGCGCGCAGCTTTCGTTCGTGCTCGAGGGCGTGATCTCGCAGACGTTGCTGCCGCGCGCGAACGGTCCGGGCCGCGCGCTCGCGCTCGAAGTGATGGTGCCGAACCCGGCGATCCGGAACCTGATCCGCGAGGACAAGATTCACCAGATCTATTCGCAGATGCAGATCGGCCAGGACAAGTTCGGGATGCAGACGATGAATCAGGCGCTCGCGGGGCTCTTCCTGAAGCGCCTGATCACGATGGAAGATGCGGTCGCGCGCAGCAGCGACCCCGACGAACTGCGCAACATAATCAATCAAGGCGGGACGCTCTCCAAGCGCTCCGCCACGGCGAGCTAGGGGGAAGAGATGGCTGTCTTCACATGGGAAGGCCGTACCCGGCAGGGCACGACCAAGAAGGGCGTGATGGAGGCGGGCAGCGAAGCCGCCGTAATGGCGCAGCTGCGCTCGCAGGCGATCGTTCCGCTCGCGGTCAAGGCGAAGGCGAAGGACCTGTTCGAAGGCATCGCGCTCTTCGAGGAGAAGGCCACCCTCAAAGACGTCGTCATGTTCACGCGCCAGTTTGCGACGATGATCGATGCGGGCCTTCCGCTCGTGCAGTGCCTCGACATTCAGGCGAATCAGGCGACGAACAAGGGCTTTCAGAAGGTGCTGCGCGCGATCAAGTCCGACGTCGAGCAGGGCTCGACGTTCGCGGACGCGCTGCGCAAGCACCCGAAGACCTTCGACACGCTCTACACGAACCTGGTACAGGCCGGCGAAGTGGGCGGCATCCTCGACACGATTCTGAACCGGCTCGCGACGTACATGGAGAAGGCCGAGCAGCTCAAGCGCAAGGTGAAAGGCGCGATGGTGTACCCGGGCACGATCTTGGTCGTGTCGATCGGCGTGGTCACGCTGCTGCTCGTGAAAGTGATCCCGGTCTTCAAGAAAATGTTCGAGGAGTTCGGCGGCACGCTGCCGGCGCCGACGCAGATCGTGGTCGATATGTCCGAGTTCATGCAGAAGTGGCTGGTGCTGATGCTCGTCATATTGGCGGGCTCGGTGATCGGATTCCTGCAGGCGCGCCAGCGCTCGCCTCGCTTCCTGCTCGCGACCGACGCGTTCTTCCTGAAGACGCCGGTGTTCGGCTCGCTGCTGCGCAAAGTCGCGGTGTCGCGCTTCACGCGCACGCTCGGCACGATGATCTCCTCGGGCGTCCCGATTCTCGATGCGCTCGAGATCTGCGCGAAGACCGCCGGTAACAAGGTGATCGAGAACGCGCTCTTCAAAACCCGCACAGCCATCTCCGAAGGCCGCACGATCGCCGAGCCGCTCGAGGCTTCGAACGTGTTCCCGGGCATGGTCGTGCAGATGATTGCGGTCGGCGAAGCCACGGGCGCGATGGACACGATGCTCGGCAAGATCGCCGACTTTTACGACGAAGAAGTCGACGCCGCCGTCACCGCGCTCACCGCGTTGCTCGAACCGCTGATGATGGTGTTCCTCGGCGGAACGATCGGCGGCATCTTGATGGCGATGTATCTGCCGATCTTCAAGATCGCCGAGAACATCAAGTAAGCGGGATGCCCTCGGTCGGCGCAGACCCGATGAGCGCCGGCGCGGATTCGAAGCGACGGCTCGCTCGCCTGATGGCGGCGCGCCTGCTTCTCACGCTTGCGGTGTTCGGGATTGCCCTCTTGCTAGTGGGCGCGGGCAGGCTCGGTGCGGAGCTCGCGGAGCGCGGGCTCTACGGCACGCTCACCTTCGCGTTCCTCTCGACCGCGGTATGCGCCGCGCTGCTGCCGCGCGTGCGCCGCGCGGCCCCGCTGGCAGCGACGCAGCTGGTGCTGGATCTGGTGACCGTCACCTCGATCGTCTTCTTCACGGACGGCCCGCGCTCGATCTTCAGCTTCCTCTACCTACCTATTACGGTCTACGGCGCGATGCTCTTCGAGCGCCGCGGCGCCTACGCGATGGCGGCAGCCGCTTCGCTCTGCATGGCAGGCATGCTGTCGCTCGACGGAACCGGGGTGTTCGGGGCGGAGCTGGGCAGCGTCGCTTGGGAGCGGGCGCTCGGCATTTGGGGTGCGCACACCGGCGCGCTGCTGCTGGTCGCGATGCTCGCGAGCACGCTCGCGCGCGAGGGGCGCCTTGCTAGCGATCAACTTGCAGCCAGCGCGAGCGATCTGCGCCTGCTCCGCAGCCTGCACGAGCGCATCGTCGAATCGCTGACGAGTGGCCTGCTCACGGTGGATGCGAGCGGCAACGTGATGTCGTGCAACCCCGAAGGCGCGCGCATCCTCGCGCGCTCGCTCGCCGAGGTGTTAGGAGCGCCGCTCGAACGGCTGGTGCCGGGCGTCAGCGAACTCGTCGAGGCTGGCGGCCCGGGCGCGCGTCGCGCTCGGCTCGCTCTGACGCTCGCCGATGGCGGCCAGCGCTTCCTCGGCGTCGCTTCATCGCCACTGCTCGGCTCGGACGGGCAGGCCCCTGGCCTGGTGGTGATTTTTCAGGACGTGACCCAGGTGGTCTCGCTCGAGCGCGCGCTGCTGCAGCGCGAACGGCTCGCCGCGGTAGGCGAACTGGCAGCGGGCGTCGCTCACGAAGTGCGAAATCCGCTGGCCGCGATCTCCGGCTGCATCGAGATGCTGCGCAGCATGAATCGCGAGCGCAGCGGCGACCTCGAGCAGGAGCGGCTGATGAGCATCGTGCTGCGCGAGATCGAGCGCCTGGATGCGCTGATCGCGGACTTCCTGTTGTTCGCGCGCCCCGCAGCGCCGAAGCACGAGCCGATCTGCGTTAGCGAGCTGCTCACCGAGGTTGCCGAGATGTGCCGCGCTGCCTGCCCGATCGGCGTGCGCGTTTCGGTGTCGGCGCCGCCCGGCCTAATGCTCTCGGCGGATGCGACGCAGCTCCGGCAGGTGATCTGGAACCTGGTGCGCAACGCGGTGCAGGCCGTCGGCGAGGGCGGCGCAATTCGGCTCACGAGCGCGCTCGCGATCGCGGGCCTCGCTCAAGGCGGGCTCGCGGAGCACCGAACTGGGGACGCTGGTGGGGGGGACGCGGTGGAGATCGTGGTGGCCGACGACGGCGCGGGCATCGACGCGGCCGCGCTCGAGCGGATCTTCGATCCGTTCTTCACCACCAAGCCCTCCGGCACGGGGCTCGGCCTCGCCACCGTGCACCGGATTGTTACGGCTCACGCCGGTAGCATCGAAGTCTCGAGTGTGCAGGGCGCCGGCGCGCGCTTCCGAGTGCTGCTGCCGCTGCGCGGGGCGGAACAATGAAAGCTCCGGCGCGCGTGTTGGTGGTCGACGATGAGCGCAGCATGCGCGACTTCCTCGAGATCTTCTTTCGCCGGGAAGGAATGGATGTCGAGACCGCGGGCAGCGTCGATGAGGCACTCGCGTCGCTCGGAGCGGACGATTTCGATCTCGTCGTGACCGACGTGCAGATGCCCGGAAAGAACGGCCTCGAGTTGTTGCGCTCCGTCAAGGAATCGGCGCCCGAGACGGTGGTGATCGTGGTGACCGCGTTCGCGACGGCCGAGACTGCGATCGACGCGATGAAGCAGGGCGCTTACGACTACCTCACCAAGCCGTTCAAGGTCGACGAACTGCGGCTGGTGGTGAGCAAGGCGCTCGAGAAGAAGCTGCTCACGGTCGAGAACAAGCGCCTGCGCAGCGAGCTGCGCACCCACACACGGCAGCGCGTGCTGATCGGCACCAGCGCCGCGATGCAGCGCGTCTACGAGCTGATGGCACAGATCGCGGCGACGCGCACGAGCGTCTTAGTGTGCGGCGAGAGCGGCACAGGCAAGGAACTCGTGGCGCGCGGCATCCACGATCTCTCCGAGCGGCGCGAGAAAGCCTTCGTCGCGGTGAACTGCGGCGCGATCCCTGAGAACTTGCTCGAGTCCGAGTTGTTCGGGCATGTGAAGGGCGCCTTCACCGGCGCGGTGCAGAACAAGCCGGGCCTCTTCGAAGTGGCACACGGCGGCACGCTCTTCCTCGACGAAGTGGGCGAACTGCCGGGGACGCTGCAAGTGAAACTGCTGCGCGCGCTGCAAGAGAAGACGATTCGGCGCGTCGGCGGCAACGGCGATCTTGCGGTTGATGTGCGCATCGTGACGGCGACCAATCGCGATCTCCACGCCGACGCCCAGAGCGGGCGCTTTCGCGAAGACCTCTACTACCGCCTGAACGTCATCCAGATCACGCTGCCGCCGCTGCGGCAGCGTATGGAAGACGTGCCGTTACTCGCGCAGCACTTCCTCGAGAAGTTCGCGCGCGAGCAGGGCAAAGCCGCGAGCCGCTTCTCGGAGGCAGCGCTCGAGCGCATCCACGCCTACGACTTCCCCGGCAACGTGCGCGAGCTCGAGAACACGGTCGAACGCGCAGTCGCGCTCAGCCGCACTGAGTTGATCGAGCCCGAGGTGCTGCCGGCGGCGTTGCTCAGCCCGCGCGCGCCAGCAGTGCCGCAGGCGCTTCCGGCGAGCGGCGCGAGCCTCGACGATCTGATGAACTCGTTCGAGCGACAGTTGTTACTGGCCGCACTCGCGCGCAGTGGCGGCGTGAAGAAGCGCGCCGCGCAGGCGCTGGGCATCACGTTCCGCTCGTTCCGCTACCGCCTCGAGAAGCTCGGCCTCGACGACCCGAGCGAGCCCGAGTAGCCGAATGCCGGCGCGCACCGGCTGGCGTGCATGGCTGCGGCGCGCCGAGCACGCGAGCGTGCGCGTCGAAGTGATGTCGCGCCTCGGCGTCGTGATGGCGCTGGCGCTGCTCGTGTTGGTGACGGCGGCGTATCGCCATCACGAGCTGACACTGCGCGACGTGCTCGGCCGCGCGCTGCTAGCGGAGGCGCAGTCTGCTGGCGCGCGCAGCTCGCGTGTCGAGCCCGGCACCGCGTGGTGGCGGGTGAGCGTGGCGGGCGGCGCGACGCCTGTCGGCGTCACCTACAGCGCGCTCGACGCGCGGGGTTTCGCCCTGGCCGCGGCGGCCCGCGCGCGAGGCGAGGCGCTGCTCGATCTGGGCGCAGTCTGGGATCCGATCCTGTTCGCGGCGCCAGACGGGGCCACGGGCGGCGTGATGGTGGCTCGCCTTCCGACAGAAACTTCCGCTCGCCTGCGCGCGCGACCGGCGGCGGTATACGCGGGGTTGGCACTCGCGGATGCGCTCGTGTTCGGAGCGTTCGGATTCGCGTTGTTACGGCGACGCGTGGTGGCGCCGCTCGAAGCGCTGGCCGAGGCGGCGCGCGAGATCGGCGAAGCCGGTACGCCGATTGCCCTGCAGCTGGATGGGCCGCGAGAGGCGCGGGCGGTGGCGGTCGCGATGCAGGAGATGAGCGCTTCGCTGGTCGGGCGAACCAAGCAACTGAGCGACACGGTCGTCGAACTGCGCGCCGCGAACGATGACTTGCGCCGTACGCGCGCTGGGCTCGAGCGCGCGGAGCGTTTGGCCTCGGTCGGGCGGCTCGCGGCGGGCGTCGCCCACGAGGTCGGAAATCCCATGGGCTCAATCCTCGCGTTCACAGAGCTCGTGATGCGTGATCCCGGCATCGGGGCGCCTTCGCGGGGCCAGCTCGAGCGCGTCCTGCGCGAGGGCGAACGCGTGCGCGCGATCCTCAGGCAACTGCTCGATCTCGCGCGACCGGCGCGCGCCGAACGCCTGCCGATCGATCTCACCGTCATCGCAAGAGAAGCGATCGGGCTGGTGTCGGCGCAACGGCGCTACGCGGGCATCGCGTTCATCGAGGAGTTCAACGCCGAACTCGCGTCGGCGTTGGGGGATGCCGCCGCTTCGAGTCAGGTGCTGCTCAACTTGTTGCTCAACGCGGCTGTTGCAGTGCAGAGTCAGCCAAGCCCGCGGATCCTCGTCCGGCTGCAACCGTGCGTGCTGCGCCGCCGGCGTGACGATGCCCAAACGCTGCCGCTGCCCGTGCCGCGCGCGCAGCCGGACGCGATCGAGTGCGTGGTAGCCGACAATGGCTGCGGCGTCGCCGAAGAGGACCGCGAGCGGATCTTCGACCCCTTCTTCACGACTCGATCCGCAGGCGAAGGCACGGGCCTCGGCTTGTCGAACGCGCTCCGCATGGCGGAAGAGCAGGGGGGCTCGCTCGAGCTCGAGGCGGCGCCGCCGGGCTATCGCACCGCGTTCGCGCTGCGCGTTCCGTGCGTGAACGCGGCCAGCGGGAAGCTGCGCTCTCCCTGAGAAGTGCGCAGCCGATTGCGCGGTGCGCAGTTTCCTGCGCGGCGACCCGCCGCGGGGAGCAGGCGCGCTCAAGCACACCGCTGTTTCACCCGATACCGAGCCCGGCACGAGGATTGCTCGAAGCCAAGTGAACCCCGCTTAGAGGAGATTGCTTTGCGTCGGCGCACCCAAAGCGCATTCACGATCGTGGAGATCATGATCGTCGTGGCAATCGCGGCCCTCATGGTGGCGCTCGCCGTCCCGAGTTGGCAGCGGATGAACGACAACATCCGTCTGAAGACCGCCGCACGCGCTGCGCAGGACACTTTCGGGTACGCCCGCGAGCAGGCCGTGCGCACCGGGCGCAGGCATCTCGTGTTCTCGCAAACAGGTTTGGCGCAGGACGACTGCGGCAACGCGATCCCGAGCGCCCTAATGGTTCTGGACGACGTCAACCAGGATTGCTGCATCGACTTGGGCGAACCGACTTGGGCGCCTGAGGAACTCGCGCAGGCAGGGGTCCAGCAGACCGCGTTCTGGGGCATCACGAATGCGGCGGCGGTCGTACCCGGGGACAGCGGCGCCGGCGCGATGACGACAGGCTCCACCTTCACGCGCTTCGGCGGCGGCGCTTCGAACGGCGTCGCGTTTCGTGGCGACGGCATCCCGCTGGGTATGTCCGCGGCTTGCGCGCCGGGTGGCATCGGCAGCGGCGCCGGCGGTTATTACTTCACGAACGGGCGCGTAGGCCTCACACCTGCGGAACGGCGCGACTACGCAGTGATCGTCTCGCCGCTCGGCACCTCGAAAGTGTTTGCCTGGGACGCCCTGCAAGCGAGGTGGACGCAATGAACCACACACGACGTGGTCGCCTGCGCAGCGGGCTGAGCCTGCTCGAGGTCATGATCGCGATGACGATTCTCGCGGTCGGTCTGCTCGGCATGCTGTCGATGCAGGTGAACGCGCTCAGCGGCACCACGACCGGACGACATGTCACCGACGCGATGCGGATCGGACTCGATCAGCTCGAGTTCCTGAAGTACCAGGGTTGGGCCGCGACTCCGCCGGGGGGGTGGACGGTGCCGGTCGTCTCGACCGGCCCGGTCGCGGTCGTCGCCGTCGGTGCGCCTGTGGTTGTGCCGCAGGTTTTCAACGTGAGCTGGCGCGTGCAGGCGTTCGGCGGCCTCACCGACGCGCGGCAGATCGACGTGCGCGTCACCTGGCGAGAGGCGGGTGACACGCCGGCCATGCCAGTGCGCCGTTACGCGGTGTCGAGCTTGAAATACAACGGCGCGGGGACGCCGCCGTGAAGCGCGAATCCTTCGAGTTATCCCGCGGCTTCACACTGATCGAGATGATGATCTCGGTCGCGGTGCTGGCGATCATCACGGTCTACATGACCGGCTTGCTGGTGCAGCAGTCGCGCAGCTACGAGGTGGTCGACGACGTCGCGGAGGCCCAACAAACCGAGCGCGCGATCGGCGACTTGCTCGAACGGGACGCGCTCGCCACCGGCATGCTCGCGATTGCCGGCGGCGCGGTGAGCGGCATCGACAACAGCGGGCCGCTCAACACGGACATCCTGTGCGTGACCGACGCCGACGTGGTCGGAGATCCGACGGTGATCGGCCAAGGCATGCTCGGGATTCGTGTCGTCGCCGGGTATGTGACCGGGACTGGGATCGAGGGCCTCG
The DNA here is from genome assembly GCA_031401135.1 of Deltaproteobacteria bacterium. Taxonomy (GTDB): domain Bacteria; phylum Myxococcota_A; class UBA9160; order UBA9160; family UBA6930; genus VGRF01. The sequence continues at coordinate 13,679 of JANNRF010000474.1, forward strand.
TGCTGGCTGCGCCCTCGGTGGAGCAACTCGACGATCCCCTCGAGCCGGTGGTTGCTGCCTACGACAACAACTTCCCGCCGGACGGAGTCGCGAACACCGACTTCATCTTCACGCCATTCAGCGGTCTTGCGGGCGGAGTGATCGTCACAGATCCCGACAACCCGGCTGGCGGAAGCCAGTGTGGCCTGCTCACCCTCGTCACCGGCGCGGCTCCGGTCCTCACGGTGGACTGGAACGTCAGAGTCGACGGGATCCCACTGGTGCCGGTCCCCACCCCACTCGGGGCAGGTCCCAAAGTCGCGATTCCGGCGCACATCTACTTCATTCGGCCGGGGACTCTGGCGCGTGCACCGCAATTGATGCGCGACGGGCTCCTGCTCGCGGACGGCGTCGAGGATTTGCAGGTCGCGTACTTCCACGACCTCGACCGCGATGGGGTTTGCGACACGACCGAGTGGGGCGGTGGCCCTTGCGCCAACCCCGTGCAGGCGACCGGTCCGTACTCCTCCAGCGCGCGCAATAACTGCCTGCTGCGCGCGCTGCGCTTCAACTTCGTGGTGCGGACGGCAAACCAGGACGCGAACACGGCCTTGGACCCGGCGAAAGCAACAGGCGGGTTCATGCAAACCGAGAATGCGCCCGCTCGGGTCGGCGCGCTCGACGGTTTCCGGCGCCGCGTGTTCTCGCGAACCGTGATGCCGCGCAACGCGCCGATCAACTCGGGCTCGAGTCCACGGGGGTGCAGCTGATGCAGGCGCCGAACCACAAGCGCAAACAAGGCGCGGCGATGTTTCTCGCCGTAATGCTTCTGGTGCTGATGGGCGCGCTCGGCCTCGTCGCGCTCGACACGGCCAGTGAAGATCGCCGAATCGCCGGCTTTCAGAGCCGGTCGAACAGCGCGTTTCAGGCAGCCGAGGCGGGCGTCGCGCATGCCTCGGAGCTCGTGCGCACGAACCTCACCGCGATCCCAACGACGAACCTGAGCGATGTGGGTGTCTACGATCGCGAAGCGGCGCTGCCGAGTTACCGCGCAGATCCGAACCCGCTGCCCGTCGGCGCGAACCCCACCGGGATCGTGAGTGCGGGCATTGGCGCCGCCGACGGCGTGGCGCCGGAAGCGGGCGGCGGCTGGAAGACAGGCAAGTGGCAGATCAACGTCGAGGGCCGCAGCCCCACGGCTGCTGGCCTCGGAATGGACGGGCGCATGTCGACCGCGCGGATCGAGCTCATGTACGGCGTGCTGACACACGGCGGGAGCGATTACAAAGGGCAGTAGCCCGAGTTGTTGGGGGGGTAGGGCATGCGTTCCAGAACCGCGTACGCGGTGACGTTGACTGCTGCGCTCGCGTTGTGCGCGGCGTGCGGCGGCGAGAGCGAAGATCCGGATCCCGCGCGCTCGCTCGCGGCCGGCGGCATGCGCGCGAGCGCGAGCCCGGCAGAGGCTTCCGCGAACAATCGCGCGCCTGAGATCGCGGCCGTCTCGCTGAACCCCGCGCACCCCAGTTCGGAAGGCGTCCTCGAAGCGCAAGTCCAAGCCAACGACCCCGATGGCGACATGCTGCATCTCTCGTATGTCTGGAAGCTGAACGGCTCGCTGCTCGAGGAAGGCAAGCGCGGCACGCTGCAGCTCCCGAGGCTCGAGCGCGGCGATCGCATCGAGCTGATCGCCACCGCCAGCGACGGGAAGCTCACGAGCGCCCCAATGAGTGCGTTCGCGCGCGTCGACAACCGTCCGCCTCAGATCACGTTCCTGTACTTCACCCCGCAGAACAAACGCATTCGCCGCGGCGACGTGCTGACTGCGGTGCCCGATGCGACCGACCCTGAGAACGACCGCATCGAGTACACGTACCGCTGGCGCCTGAACGGCCAGGATGCCAGCGACGAGCGTCAGTTCGACACGAAGTCGCTGCGACGCGGGGACAAGATCACGGTCGAAGTGGTCGCCAACGACGGCGACGCGCGGAGCTCGCCGCGCACGCTCGATCCGATCGAGCTGGTGAACTCAGCGCCGGTAATCAAGCAGCTGCCCGTGCTCGAGCATCAGGGCAACACGCTCGCTTATCAGTTCGAGGCGGAGGACGCGGAGGGCGACCGCAACCTGCGCTTCTTCCTGGGGGATGCACCCGACGGGATGGAGATCGACGCGATCTCCGGACTTCTGACCTGGGAACCCGGCGCTTCACAGACCGGCAAGCACAAAGTCGAGGTCGGCGTGAAGGACAGCGAAGGCGACGCCACCAAGTTCGAGTGGGAAGTCAGCGTGAACGCGGTCGCCGCGCCGGCGGCAAGCGCGGAATAACACCCGCAAGGCTTTGCGGGCTGCGCAATTCAGTGCGCAGCGCGTTCGCCCGATGAGCCCGCAGGCGACGCGCCGAGCCGCCGCAGGGTGGGCACGGCGATTGCTCATGTACGGCACCGGCTCGATCCGCCAGGAGGCACACCGCATGGACCGAAAAATCTCTCGCTTCGCCTGTTCGTTCGCTGCCGCTGCGCTGCTCGCGGCGCCCGCGCTCGCGCAGACGGTGAACGACACCGCGCTCTTCAGTGCGGTGGTGCCGCCGAACGTGATGCTGCTGGTTGATAACTCGGGCTCGATGAACGAGGTGGTGTGGCATCCGACTTTCAACCCGGCCGGCCCTTTTGCCTGCACCTACTTCAACAACGCCGACACGTACTACGTGGACCCGGCGTACGACACGATCCTCTTGGACGATGACCAGCCCGGGCCAGGCACCAAGCGCTCGTTTCAGCCCAGCAGCTACACGCTGCCGGTGACTCCCGGCTGCGTGGCGACGGCGCGCGAGATCTATAACGACGCGCCGCTGCTTCTACTCAACGGAACCGATACGCGTTGGTCGGGCGAGTACCTGAATTGGTACTTCAGCGCGGCTGCGGATCCTTTTGTCGCAGCGATCATTTCGAATACGAACGGCGCGACCTCCGCTTGCCTCGGCGGTGGCACGTTCTCCCTCTTTCGCCGCTCGCGCATCACGGCCGCCAAGATGGTTCTCCGCGAGGTGGTGTGTCAGGTGAACGCTGCGGGCGCCGTGCGCTTCGGCCTCGCGCAGTTCCGCCGCGCGGACTCGCCGGGAACTTCGGACCCCAACGGCGGCTACGTCGCCGTTCCAGTCAGCGACTATCTGGTCGCTGGCGCACCGAACTCTTACTCGCTGGACGGCGCCACGCGCACGCACGGGGCGCACCTCGACACCATCATCGCGGGTCTCACGGGTGAGACGAATACCCCGCTCGCGGAGTCACTCTTCCAGATCTACACGTACTTCCACGGTCGAGCGGCGGGCCAGCAGCCGGCTCCCGCCACCTCAGGCACGTTTCCGCAGTACCAGTATCGAACGGCGGTCTCGACACCGCTTGCGGGGCAGGTCGGTGGCCTTTTCAGCGCGCTCGGCGCGCCGACCGTGCCCGATAGTCCGGTGCAGTGGGACTGCCAGAAGAACTTCGTCGTCATAATCACTGACGGTGAGCCGACGGCCGACGACTTCGACATCGAGACCATCAACAACACCGCAAACGGATTCGGTGCGGCCTCGTTCAACAATCTGATCGGCGACTTCAACCCCGACGGAGAGGTCGAGACAGGGCTGCCGAGCGAGGGGGCGTTGTACCTCGACGACATCGCGAAGTTCATGCACGAGCGCGATTTCCGGCCAGATCTGGCGGATCCGAACGGCGTGACGCAGACCATCGACGTCTACACGGTCGGCTTCACGACGAATGCGATTGCAAACGCGCTCCTCTCCAAGGCGGCCGCCGTCGGCGGCGGGCAGTTCTATACGAGCAACGATCCGCAGCAACTCGCGAATGACATCGTGTCCGCGGTGAGCGACATCGTGCGCAAGTCGCAATCGTTCACAGCCGCGACGGTGCCCGCTGCGCGCACGTCTTCGGGCGGCATGTTCTACACGAGCCGCTTCGTGCCCTCGAACGCTGACGGCTACTGGGAAGGCCACCTCGAGGCGTGGAAGATCGACGTGAACGGCCACATCGTGGACTCGGCGGGCAACTGCGCGCTGAACGATCCCGAAGCGCCGGTGAAGTGTTCGCTCGGCGCCTTCCTGTCGTCCGCAGTCCCGTTCTGGGACGCGGGCACGCAGCTGCGCCTCACCAGCGAAGGCAGCCGGAAGCTGTGGACGTCCCTAATTAATACCGGAACGCTCCAGAGCGAAAAGATCGAGTTCATCAGGCCGAATCTGTTGCCGACCGACCTCGCGCTCAGCCTCGCGGACATCACCACTTACAACTACGCACCCTATGCGCCGGCTACGACCGCGGACGAACTGCGCGACGACATCGTCGCCGTCACGCGCGGCTGCGAGCTCGGCACCGAGTTCGCGACTTGCGTCGATCGACCCTGGAAGCTCGGCGACCTGTTCCACTCGGACCCCGTTGTGGTGCCCGCGCCCCCCTCGCAACTCGCCGGAGCGGGCAATGCGCAGTACCGCCTCACGTACGCAGGGCGCGCACGTAACATCTTCGTGGGCAGCAACGACGGCTTCCTGCACGCCTTCAACGCCGGCGTCTGGAACCTCACTGCCACGCCTCCCTCCTACGGGGCCGGCACCGGCAACGAGGTGTTCGCCTTCATGCCGTACAGCGCACGCGTCAAGGCAAAGGAACTCCCGCGCGACTCGGGCGTGCGCGATTTTTACACCGTCGACGGTTCGCCGCGCGTGTCCGATGCCTGGTTTTACACGAGCCCGACGGTCAACACGCAGCTCGTGAGCGGCAGCGAGTGGCGCACCGTCCTGATTTCCGGCATGCGCCAGGGCGGCAAGCAGCTGTTCGCGCTCGACATCACCGACCCGTCGCGCGCGCCGGGCGCCGCGTGCCCTAACAGCCGCAGCCCCTCGGATACCGGTTACCCGTGTTATCTGTGGGAGTTCCCGCGCGAGAACGCGCCCGCGGCCGACAAGGCCATCATGGGCGAGACCTGGTCCGAGCCCGTGATCACCAAGATCAAGGTGCGGGTGAACGCCAACGACAACAGCGGCCGCGGTTTCGAGCGCTGGGTCGCGATCTTCGCGGGCGGCTACGACAAGACGAGCAACCCGAACGACAAGGCGAACTACAACGCACAGGCCCTCGCCGGGCGCTCGCTCATGATCATCGACGTGCAGACCGGCGAGTTGATCGCGAAGAAGCAGTTCGATCCGGCTGGTACGGCCCTGCCGACGACAGATCCGTCGAGCATCGCGTACCTCCCTGCGAACCCCGAGCGCAGCATGCACTTTGCGTTCGCGGCGACGCCGGCGGTGTACGACCTCGACGCCGACGGCTACGCCGACATGGTCTACGCGGCGGACATCGGCGGCAACGTCTGGAAGTGGCAGATCCACGACATCGGTCACGACTCGGTGAACAGCGGCTCCCCAAACTACGACCAGAACAGTGATTGGGAGTTCGGCCTGTTCTTCAAAGCGCCGTCGTACTTCAATGCAGGCACGGGCCTGCGCTGGTGGAAGAGCTTCTTCTTCCCGCCCACCGCGGTGCTGAAGAACAACAAGCTGTGGATCGCGATCGGCAGCGGCGAACGTGCGAACTTGGGCTGGATTGGCAATGCCGCGACCCCGCTCGACAACAACCGCTTCTACTCGGTCCAGGATGCGGATCCGTGGAACGCGCTCGGCGTTGCGGCGCCACTGCTCGAGAGCGATCTGCTCGACGTCTCGGCGCTCACGGGCTGTCCCGTCGTCTCGCCTTCGAAGGGCTTCTTCTTCACTGCCAGCGAGGCGGAGAAGTTCATCACGCCCTCCGAGGCCTTCGGGTCCTTCGTCCTCACGGCGTCGTACATCCCGACGGGCGCTGCATCACCGTGCACCTCCGGCGGTTCGGCCCGGATCTACGGCTTCAAGATCACCTGCGGTGAGGGCTTGTTCAGCGGGACCTCCGGTTTCGCGGCGGCGAACGACCGCAGCGTGGACATCGGCTCAGGCCTTCCGACCGCGCCGCAGATCACCATCACCACGGACCCGAACGGACAGAGCACGATCGTGGTGAACAACCAGAACGGCGATCTGATCGATCCGAACCGGCCGCAATGCGCCGCGCCTCCGTGTCCGCCCGCTTGCGATCCAGCCACGAGTCCGAACTGCGTCCCAGGCGGCGTCTCGAAGGGCGGCACGCTCTACTGGCGGGAGCTCTCCAACTAGAAGAGGGCGCCGGTCTTCAGCACTCATCAACGGACGGCCCCGCAGATCTCGCGATCTGCGGGGCCGTTGCGCTTTCGGGGCCAAACGCGTGGAAGAGTCGCGGAAATGAGGGAGAAACGCCTCAGGATTTCTACTGAGAAGCCGAAACGTCATGTGACGGGGAGCACCGAGGGGTGCTCACTCAGCCAGGAGCACCCCCATGCGCAAGACCTTCCGCTTCGCACGCGCCCTCGCGACCGTCGCGCTTCTCGGAGTCGCAGGTTCTGCGTCGGCGCTGAATCTGAACTACGGCGACGTCGCGGTGAACAACCTCGACAGCTGGGGCTTCACCGCGGCCAATAGCCAGCTGATGACCGACTGGAACGGCGCCACGGGCACCGACCAGCTCTATCAGATGTTTGGGTACGTAGGCACCGCCAGCGGCATGACCGCGGTGAACGCGGCTTCGTTCCGCACCGGCTGCGGCACCGGTCCGGCGGCCACGCTGTGCGGCAGCGCGATCTCGCAGACCGGGGCGAACACGGCGCAATCCGTGATCGTGCTGAACCAAAACGTCGGCAACGGCGCGACGCGCGTGGCCCGCAACGCGCTGACGCTCACCTACAACTTCACGCTGCTCGACGACACCAGCGCAGCCGATCGCGACGGACTCGCCTGGGACGTCTCGTTCACCAATAACACCGCTGCAGCGATGAGCTTCGTCTTCTACACCTACCTCGACCTCGACTTGCTCGGCACTCCCGGCAACGACGTCGTGACGATGCAGGGCGCCAACCAGCAGGTCGTCGTCGGCGACTCGACGACTCCGTCGGCCATTCCGTTCGTCTGGACATCGCTGGGCGGCGTCGCAAGCAACTTCCAGGTGGGCGCGTACCCGGGGCTTCAGAACACCCTGAACTCGATGACGAGCGCAGGCAACCTGAACAACACGAACGCGCTGGCCTCGACACCGGGCGACGTGACGGCGGCATTCCAGTACACGATCACGCTCGCGGCCGGTCAGACGCTGACGCTCACATCGACGGTGGCCGAGCCGCAGACCGCCGCGTTGCTGGCGCTGGGCCTCGCCGGTCTCGCGTTCTATGCGCGCCCGCGCACACGCGCAGCCAAGCAAGCCTGACTGCGAGGCGCCTCTTCCCATGCCCTAGGCAGAGCGGCCGAGCAGTGGGCACACCGCCATACCTCCTAGCTCCTACCGAGGCCGTACTCCTTGAGCTTGTAGAGCAGGGCGCGGTGGCTGATCCGAAGCAGCCGCGCCGCGTGCGTGCGATTACCGTGGGCGGCCTCGAGCGCGTCGCGGATCCATTCGGCTTCGAAGCGCCGTCGCGCAGCACCGAGGGAGTGGTCACCCGAAGCTCGCGCTGGCGGCGTGCCCGTGCCGCGCTCGGTCACGTTCTGCGGTAACTCGCGCAGCGTAATGCGGTCGCCGTTCGCCAGGATCACCGCGCGCTCGATCACGTTCTCGAGTTCGCGCACGTTCCCCGGCCAGGCGTAGGCGACGAGCTTCGCGAGCGCGTCGTCTGCGACGCCGCGCACAGCCTTGCCGAGCGACGCGCGGAACTGCCCGAGGAAGTGATCGACGAGCAGCGGGATGTCTTCGCGGCGTTCGCGCAGCGGCGGCACGGTGACGCGCACGACGTCGAGCCGGTAGAAGAGATCCTCGCGGAAGCGGCCCGCCGCGACTTCTTGTGTTAGGTCGCGGGCCGTCGCCGCGAGCACACGCACGTCGATGCTGCGCGTCTTCGATTCGCCGACCGGTCGCACTTCCTCTTCCTGCAGCACGCGCAGCAGCTTTACTTGCAGCGGCAGCGGCATTTCGCCGATCTCATCAAGGAAGAGCGTGCCGCCGTCGGCCTCGGTGAAGAGCCCGCGGCGCGCGCGGTCGGCGCCGGTGAAGGCGCCCTTGGCGTGGCCGAACAGTTCGCTCTCGAGCAGCGCCTCCGGGATCGCGCCGCAGTTCACCGCCACGAAGGCTTGCTGGTGGCGGCTCGACTGCGCGTGCAGCGCGCGCGCGAGCACCTCCTTGCCGGTGCCGCTCTCGCCGGTGAGCAGTACCGTGGTCTTGAACTCCGCAGCGCGTTCGATCAGCTCGAGCACCGCCATCATCTTGTCCGAGGCCGCCACGATCGGGCGCTCGCCGACTGCCCGCGATAAATCGCGCTGTAACAAGTCGTTCGCGCGGCGTAGCTTCTCGCGCTCCTGCGCCTTGCGAATCGCGAGCACGGCCTCCGACGGAGGAAATGGTTTCGCCAGGTAGTCGTAGGCGCCGCGCTTCAGCGCTTCGATCGCGAGTTCTCGGCCGCCGTACGCACTCATTAGGATTACCGTGAGTCCGGGCGCGATCCGCAGCAATTGCGGCAACAGCTCGAAGCCGTCGATGCCGGGCATGCGCAGATCGCAGAGCACCACGTCGACCGGCGCGCGTTCGAGCTGCGCGAGCGCTGCTGCGCCATCCGCGGCGGCGACCACTTCGTAATCCTCGCTCGCGAGAAAGAGTTCGAGGCTCTCTCGCAGCGTTTCGTCGTCGTCCACGATCAGGACTCGCGTGCTCACGGCGCCCCTCCGCGCGGCGTATCGGTCGCGAGGGCCGCGCGCCTTGACGGGCAGCCAGGCGGAGCGCCCGCGGCAAGTGACATGTGATCTGCCTTACCGAGCAAATGTGCAAGCCGCCTCAAGTCCCCGGAAGCGAAGGCCGAAAGGAATCCCGGTCACGTCGAGATTGGACCTGAGAGTTCGCGGCGGAGGGGATCGTGCCGAGGAACAACGTACAGCGCTTTCGTGAAGCGCTGATGATGAGTAAGGCGGAACTCGCTCGAAAGGCGGGACTGTCGACGCTCACCGTCGATCGAATCGAGGCCGGCCGGCCCTGCCGCCTCGACACGAAGCGCAAGGTGCTGATTGCGCTCGGTCTCAAGGTCACTGACCGCGACAAGGTGTTCGAGGCAGGCGAGGGCGTGTTCGCTCCGTTTGCCCTCGTTCCTAGCGACCGCGCCGAGCGGTCCTGAGGAGGGAACGCGTGCTGTTCTCGTTCGGAAAAACCAAATCGATTATTGGACTCGACATCGGGTCGACCTCTGTGAAGGTGGTCGAGTGCGCGGTCAAGACCAAGGGCATCGAGCTCGTGCGCTTCGGCGTCGCGAAGCTGCCGCCCGAAGCCATCGTTCAGGGCGCGTTCCTGAACTCGGGCGCGGTGGTGAGCGCGATCCAGGAAGCCATCGCCAACGCCGGCATCAAGTCGAAGCAGGTCGCCACGGCCGTATCCGGCCACTCGGTGATCGTGAAGAAGATCAGCCTGCCGGCGATGTCCCGTGAAGAACTCGACGAGTCGATTCGTTGGGAGGCGGAGCAGTACATCCCGTTCGACATCAACGAAGTGAATCTCGACTTCCAGATCGTCGAAGGCAGCGAGAGCGACGGCCAGATGGACGTGCTGCTGGTCGCCGCCAAGAAGGACCTGATCGACGACTACGTGCAGGTGATTACGGACGCCGGGCTCCAGCCCGTCGTGATCGACGTCGCCGCCTTCGCGGTCGAGAACGCCTTCCACGCCAACTACGAGTCTTCGCCGGAAGACGTGGTGGCGCTGGTCAACATCGGTTCTCAGGTGGTCAACATCAACATCGTGTCGCGCGGCGCGCCGGCGTTCACGCGCGACATCTCGACCGGTGGCAACGCCTACACGGAAGAAATCCAGAAGGCGCTCTCGGTGAGCTGGGAAGAAGCCGAGCGCATGAAGGTCGGCGGCTCGCGCCACGAAGAGAGCCAGGAAGTGGTTCCGCAGGAAGTGGAGGATTCGATCCGCCAGGTCACCGACACGGTGCTCGGCGAGATCAGCCGCTCGCTCGACTTCTTTGCCGCGACGGCGGCGGAGAGCCGCATCGGGCGCGTCTTCCTCTCGGGCGGCGGTTCTCTGATCTCCGGGCTCGAGAGTGCGTTCCAGGGCAAGACGAATCTGCCGGTGGAGCGCCTGAATCCGCTCGCGCGAATCGTGGCGTCCTCGAGCCTCGACGCGCGCTTGCTCGAGGACATGGGCCCCGCGCTTGCGGTCGCCACGGGCCTCGCGCTGCGAAGGATGGACGACTGATGATTACGATCAACCTACTCCCGGTTCGCGAAGAGCGGCGCAAAGCCTGGGCGCGCCAGTTCCTGCTGATCGTGCTGGCCGCGATGGTGGTCTCGGCAGGCCTCTCGGTCACTCATTATTGGTGGTACCGCAGCGAGGTGCAGGAGGCGAAGGACGTCGCGGCGAGCATTCAGGTCGAGATCGACGGCTTCGCGCCGCAGCTCGCTCAGGTCGAGAAGTTCCGGGCCGCGAAAGCCGACATCGAGAAGAAGCTCAAGGTGATCGACGAGCTCTCGCTCGCGCGCAGCGGCCCCGTGCATCTCTTCGACGAGATCGCGACGCACTTGCCGGACCGTATGTGGCTGACCCGCATGGACGTAAAGGGGCAGGCGCTGACGATCCAAGGCGTGAGCCTCGACAACGAACTGGTCGCGCTGTTCCTGACCGCGATGAACAGCTCGCCCTACTTCGAAGAGGTCGAGTTGCTGCAGACCGAGGCGAGGGAAGTCGGTGGCTACAAGCTCAACGCGTTCGAGCTCTCGGCCACGCTTTCGAGCCAGAGCGGCGAAGCGGCGGGCGCTGATTCGCAGCAGGCCAACGCGGGCGCTCGGGGCACCGTCGCCTTCGTGGCGCGGTAGGAGGCTGACATGGAGTTGGGTCTCGAGAAATATCAGGCGCAGCTGGACAAGCTCGCCAAGTTGCCGCGCGCTGCCCGCTTAGGGATCGCGCCGGTGCTGTGTGCGCTCGTGTTCGGCGCATACGCGTACTTCCTGTTCATGCCCGCACGCGTCGAGCGCGTAGCGGCGCGCGAACAGCAACTGCAGTTGCAACGGCGACTCGCGGAAGTTCGCGCGGTGGCCGGCAACGAGGAGCAGGTCAAGGCCGAGATCGCGTCACTCGATCGGAGGCTGAAGGAGGCGCTCCGCCAGCTGCCGAACGGCAAGGAATTGCCGGGGCTGCTGACGGACGTGTCGAGCCTCGGCAAGAACGCGGGCCTTGATTTCAAATCGTTCCGGCCGGGCGGCGAAGTCCGCAAGGCTTTCTACGCCGAGGTGCCGATCGAGCTCGAGTTCACGGGCCGCTACCACGACATCGCGCGCTTCTTCGACGATGTCTCGCGGCTGCCGCGCATCGTGAACATGGGCGAGATGGAAGTGAAGATCTCGCGCGAAAACGAGGATGACACGTTCCTCGCGGTGAGCGGCAAAGCGACGACGTTCCGCTTCATCGACGACGTGACGCCGGCCCCAGACGCGGCTGCCGCCCCGGGCGCTTCCGGCGCGATGGGCACGGGCGTGAACGCGATTACTGGTGCAGACGCCAACGCGAAGGAGGGCCAGCAATGAGAACGACGGCGCGGTTTGCCGCGCTCGCGATGGCCCTCGCGCTCTCGGGTTGCGAAGAGCAAACCGGCGGAGCGACGGCGGTAGATTTCGAGAGGGAGCGCGCGGCCAGCATGGCGAAGAGCGCGGCGGCACAGGCCAAAGCGAGCCCGGCTGGGGCGCCCGCGAACGACAAGCAGCCGCAACTGGCCGGTGTTCGCACCAATTATGGAACTCAGGTCGCGGGTTATCGCTACGACGCGAACGCCAAACGGGATCCGTTCCGCTCGTTCGTAATGGATCGCGAGAACTCCGGCGAGGCCGATGCCGAGAGCCCGCTTCAGCAGTTCGAGCTCGGGCAGCTGACGGTTTCCGGCGTGGTCTGGCAAGCCGACCGCAGGCGAGCGCTGGTGCTCGATCCGTCGGGCCAGGCCTACGTCGTCAAGGCCGGCGACCACATCGGCAAGAACGACGGCGTCGTCACTGAAATCAGCGACTCGTCGCTGTTGGTGCTCGAGTCTTATGTCGACTTCCACGGCGACAAGACCGAGAAAGAAATTGAGTTGCGCATCCGGCAGAGCACGGGAGGGTGAATCCGATGTCCACACTTCGTAACAATCTGGTGAATGGGGTCCTCGGCCGCGTCGCAGGCTCGCTGCTGCTCACGCTGGCGCTGGGCTGTGCTTCGGCGCCGACGCCGCAGGCTTCGAACGATGAAGCTGCGGTGCCGGAACCGGCGCTCGCCGAAACCGAGGACGCGAACGCCGCGGCTCCGCAGGATCCGTGGGCAGAGCCCGCGGCTTCGAGCGAAGCCAACGCCGAACTCGCGGCGGCCGATGCCGCGCGCATTGTCGCGGACGCCGCGGCTGCGGCGTCTCCCGCCACACGGCTCACGGGCGTAATCGCTCGCGAGGCGGATGGCGTTCTACTTGTCGAACTCGCGGCGAACGGCCGCATCGATGGCGCTGAAGTCTTCACGGTCGCGGATCCACTCCGGCTCGTGATCGATTTGCCGGGCCTCGCGAGCCAAGGCGTTCCCGCCAGCAGCGATGTTGCGGGCGCGCTGATCTCGCGGGTTCGCGTCGCGCAGCACGACGGCAAGGTTCGCGTCGTCGTCGACGCCGCCAAGGGCGTAACAAGCTTCGGCGCACAGACGGCACAGGCGCTCGCGGGCGGCCTCTCGGTGGCGCTCGGCGATGCGCCTGCGATCGAAGCAGCGGCGCCCACGGCGATCGCCCAGGAAAGCTCGGACGACGACGCCACGCCGACCGAAGAGGTGACGGAGCCGCTGCCGGCTGCGATGCCCGACGAAGCGCCGGTTGCTGCCGCCCCCGCGACGCAGAACGTGCTGGGTGTGCAGTTCGACAGCTCGCCGGAGCGCGACCGAATCGTGGTCGTGAGCGATGGCACCGCGAGCTACAGCGCCTGGGAGCCGGATGCGACGACCTTCGTCGTGCGCATCACCGGCGCGGGCATCGATTCCGCGGCGCAGGTGCGCATTGCACCTGAGAACCCCGGCGTGGTCTCACTGGTGACTGCGTTCGCGCAGCCCGAGATGAGCGAACCCGAAGTGCGCGTGGTGATTCAGCGCGCTGCGGGCGTCAAGCCGAGTGTGCAGCAAGACGGCGCGATGCTCGTGATCGACTTCCCGAACACCGCGAAGGCGGCGCCGGTGCCGCTGATGGCGGCGGCGCTCGAGCCGGAGGCGGCAAAGCCGCAAGCACAGGCGACCCCGACCGCGGCGCTGAGCGCGGCGTCCGTGCCGAAGCCGCAGGCGGCGCCGGCTGCAATCGAAACGGGCTCCTCGATCGACACGCTCGAAGAGGGCGGTCTGCTCGATGGCAAGGTCTACAGCGGCCGCCGCATCTCGCTCGACTTCAAAGACGTCGAGGTCGACGATGTGTTACGGCTGATCGCGGAAGTCTCGGAGCTGAACGTGATCGCTGGCGACGAAGTCAATGGCCAGGTGACGATCCGGCTCGTGGACGTGCCCTGGGATCAGGCGCTCGACGTGATCCTCTTGACCAAGGGCCTCGGCTTCGTGCGGGTAGGCAGCGTGCTGCGCATCGCCCCCGGTGAAGTGCTCAAGGCCGAGGAAGAGGCTCGCCTGCAGGAGAAGCGCGCGAAGGAGAAGCTCGAGGATCTGCTCGTGAAGCTCCAGCCGGTGAACTACGCCGACGTCGCCGAGGTGGCGAAGCTGGTGAAGAAGCTGCTCTCGTCGCGCGGCACGGTCGACGTGGACGTGCGCACCAACACGGTGATCCTGAAGGACATCGCGGCGGTGATCGACGAGGCGACGGCCCTAATCAAAGCGATCGACACGCAGACGCCGCAGGTGATGATCGAAGCCAAGATCGTCGAGGCGAACCTCGACTTCCTGCGCGAAGTCGGCTCCACCTGGGCGATGGGCGTGCAGGGCCGCGAAGATGCGTGGGACCCGGACAGCGATCCGCTGACCAGCAGCACGCCGCGCACGGCGCTGGGCAACGACGCCTTCCGCCTGCACAACGTGCCGGGCCTCGGCAGCGGCAGCACGGGCAACAGCTTCGCGGTGTCGAACCCGATCACGCAGCTCGCCAACGGCGCGATCAACCTCGGCGCGTTCATCCTGGATGAGCGCTTCGACGTCGATCTCAACCTGGAAGCGGCCGAGAGCCACGGCGAGGGCAAGGTGATCTCCAGCCCGCGCGTCGTGACCCTCGACAACCGCAAGGCGACGATCCAGCAGGGCGTGTCGATTCCGTTCCAGACCTTCGAGGACGGCGACGCCAAGCTGGAGTTCATCGACGCGCTCTTGAGCCTCGATGTGACGCCGCACATCACTGCCGATCGCAGCATCATCATGAAGATCAAGGTGTCGCGGAACGCGCCGGACGACAGCGTGCCGACGCCGACCGGTTCGCCGGCGATCGCGAAGAACGAGGCGCAGACCGAGACGCTCGTGAAGGACGGACAGACGCTCGTGATCGGTGGCATCTACGTGGTGCGCACAGCCGACCGCGAGAGCCGGGTGCCGTACTTCCACCGCGTGCCGGTGATCGGCAACGCCTTCAAGAACAAGGAAGTTCGCGACATTCGGCAGGAACTGCTGGTGTTCGTGACGCCGCGGATCGTGGTTAATCCGGAGCTTGGCTCGTAATCACGCACTGAGGTCCCGCATACTCGGCCCGGCATCGCTTCGCGATGCCGGGCCTTTTCTCGTTCTCGGGGCGTTTTGGGTTCGCGAGCTCCGCTCCGGTCTTCCCGGTTTACTTCGCTCGGCTCCGCGGACTACGCCTCGCTGCGCGCATCGCTTGCGGCCTATGCAGACCCACATCGAGGTGCATCGGCTCCGAGGTCGATCGGTCGGTGAGGTGGTGCGAGGGGGGAGCGGAGACAGCGCGAGTGCGCGGGTGCTTGGAAACGTCGCTTCCCTACCTAAGATGGGGCGGTGGCGCAGAGAACGATTTGGCTGGTTGGATTGATGGGGGCGGGGAAGTCGACTGTGGCGGCGGAACTCGGGAAGCTGCTCGGGTGTGCGGTGTATGACTCGGACGCGGTGATCGAGGCGGATGCGGGGATGACGATTCCGGAGATTTTTTCGCGCGAGGGCGAGGCGGGGTTTCGTGCGCGGGAGCGGAGCGCGATCGAGGCGCTCGCGGCGCGCGGCGCGGTCGTCGCGCTCGGCGGGGGTGCGATGGCGCAGCCGGGCGCGCCGGAACGCCTGCGCGCGAGTGGCACCGTGATTTATTTACGCGCGCGTATCGACACGCTCGCTCGGCGCGTCGGCGCAGGCGCGACGCGGCCGCTGCTCGCGGGCCTCGATGCAGCCGGGCGGCGCGCGAAGCTTGCGGAGTTGTTGGGCGCTCGCGAGCCCGCGTACCGGCAGGCTCACATCACGGTGGATACCGATCGCAATTCGCTGCGACGTGTGGCGCGCGAGATCGCGGCGCTACTCGGCGAGGCCGCGCGATGAGCACGGCGGCGCCCGCCGCGGTCACGCTGAAAGTCGAGCTCGCAGAGCGCAGCTACCCGATCGTGATCGGCGCCGGGACACGCACAGAGTTCGGCGCGGCGGTGAAGGAGCACACGGGCGCCTCGAAAGCGTTCGTAATTACGGTGCCGCCCGTCGCGAAGCGTTATGCGCCGGCGCTCGAGCGCTCGCTGGCAGCAGTGGGCATCGTGCCCAAACGTTTCGTGATTCCCGACGGCGAGCGCAGCAAGGACCTGCGCGAAGCCGCGAAGCTCTACGACGCGCTGCTCGCGGCCGGCGCTGAGCGCGGCAGCGTCGTGATCGCGCTCGGCGGCGGCGTGGTGGGCGATCTCGCAGGCTTTGTCGCGGCGACACTGCTGCGCGGTGTCGCCTTCGTGCAGGTGCCGACCACACTGCTCGCCATGATCGACTCGAGCGTCGGCGGCAAGACCGGCGTGAATGTGAAGCGCGGCAAGAACTTGGTGGGCGCGTTCCATCAGCCACGCCTCGTTTGGATCGACGCGGCCACGCTGAAGACGCTGCCGCGCCGCGAGCTGCTCGCGGGACTCGCCGAGGGCATCAAGCACGCCGCGATTCGCGACGCCAAGCTGTTCGCGTGGCTCGAGCGCGAACTCGAACGCCTGATCGCGCTCGAACCGGCGATCGTGCTGCCGTTCCTCGCGCGCAACTGCGCAATCAAGGCGGAGATCGTGAGCCGCGACGAACGCGAAGCCGGCGAGCGCATGCTGCTGAACTTCGGCCACACCCTCGGCCACGCGGTCGAGACGCTCTCGAAGTTCAAGGGCGTGCTGCACGGCGAGGCGGTCGCCATGGGGATGTCGTTCGCGGCGAGGCGCTCCGAGGAGCTCGGGCTCGCGACGCCCGGCAGCGCGGTGCGGCTGATTGCGCTGCTGGCGCGCGCGGGCCTGCCGACGGATCTCCCGCCGTTCACGCGCCGCGCTTATCTCGAAGCGTTGTCCGCCGATAAGAAAAAACGGGACGAGCGCATCCAGTTCGTGGCGCTGCGCGCGATCGGTCGCGCGGAGACGACCGCGCTACTTCCGAGTGAGATTCTGCCGCCGGTCGAGCGGAGCGAAGCGAGGCGGTGATGCGAGCAGCGAGCGGGCGAGCCGGCGACGATTCGAGCGAAGCGCTGGCTTCCCGGGCCGAAGCCGAGCGCCGGGCGGGCCGGCCTGAGCGCGCTCGCGAGTTCGCGGAACGCGCGCTGGCAGGTGACGCCCCGCACGCGTCTGCCTTCGTGGCTCACGCGCTCGCGCTGATCGACAGTGGCGATCTCCTCGGCGCGCACCGTGGGCTGGAGCATGCCTTTCTCGCGTTAGGTGGCGAACTGCACGACGAGCTGGTCGCGGTAGCCACCGACGAGTTCGACGCGAGCGAGGGCGAGCCGTTGGCGACGCTTGCGGAGGACGAACTCGAGTCCGCGTTCGAAGCCGCCGAAGCGCAGCCCAGCGAGATGCACGACGCGAACCATGTGGCGGCTGCGGCGCTGCGGCTGATCGAAGAGGGCGAACCCGAAGGCGTCGACCTGGCCTCAGCGGATTCGCCGTTCGCGACCGAGACCATCGCGACTCTGCTCGAGAGCCAGGGCCAGCCCGCGCGTGCAGGCGCCGTTCGCAGCGCGGTGCGCGCACGCGGGCGCTTCCGCGACACCCGCCTGGACGAAGTGCGCCGCGAGCAAGTGGCGGCGACGCTCTCGCGCTGGCTCGAAAACCTTCGGAGGCGAACGGCATGAGTTTCGAGGCAATTCTGCGCGGGATCGTGAGCCAGTGCCCGGGTTGCCTCGGGGCCGCCCTGATGAGTTCCGATGGCGTTCCGATCGCCGAGGTCGGCGGCGCGCGCGAGGCCGATGAGGTTTCGCTGCTGGGCGTCGAGTTCGGACGCGTGCTCGACGAGACCCGCAAAGTGGCGACCACCGTGAACGGCGGCGAGCTCGAGGAGCTCGTGGTGGAGATGGCGCACGCGCAAGTCGTTCTGCGCGTGGTAGACCGCGAGACCTATCTGGTGCTCGCGATCGAGCCGAGCGGGAACCTCGGCAAAGCCCGCTACTTGCTGCGGCGCCACGTGCTCGACGTGCGCGAGCAGCTCTAACAGGTCAGTTGCTTGCGCAGCAATTGAGGAGAGCAGATGCAGCCGGCGACGCTCCGCGTCGCGGCTGATCCGCCTGACCGGCGCCCTCGCCGCACGCAGCGAGCGGAAAACTCGAGGCTAGGCTGCGCGTCATGGCGAAAATCCTCGTGCTTCACGGCCCGAATCTGAACCTGCTCGGCACGCGCGAGCCCGAGATCTACGGGACGACCACGCTGGCCGACATCGACGCTTCGCTGATCGCGCTCGGTCGCGAACGCGGCGCCGAGCTGCGCTGCTACCAGTCGAATCACGAAGGCGCGCTGATCGACCGGCTCCACGAGGCGCGCAGCTGGGCGAATGGCGTGATTCTGAATGCGGGGGGTCTCACGCACACCAGCGTCGCGCTACGAGATGCCGTCGCCGCGGCTGCACTGCCGACGATCGAGGTACACCTCTCGAACGTGTTTGCGCGCGAGGAGTTCCGGCACCGCTCGCTGATCTCGGGCGTGTGTGTCGCGGTGGTCTCCGGTTTCGGGGCAGCGAGTTACCGCCTCGGTCTCGAGGGCCTGCTCGGGCACCTCTCGAAGTAGCTGCAAGCGGCGCCGCCGCGCGCTGCGAGCCGCAGGCGAGTGAAGTCAACGCGGTAGCCAGCGGGCGCGCAGCGTCCGCCGCCGCCGCGAGAACCCCACGGCGAGGGCTCAGCTTCTCTCGCGCTGCCTCAAGAGCGCTCTGCGCCGGCCCGATACGAGAGCGTGGAGAGCTAGGCAGACCCGCGCCGCGGGTGTGCCGTGCAGTGTCGGCGAAGAAGGGGCGCTCGTTGGCGGTGAACAAGCGGAAGATCCTCGAGTCTGCCCAGAAGCACCTGCAAAAGGGTGCGCTGGACAAGGCGCTCGACGACTACCTGACGTTGCTCAAGGCGGACCCGAAGGACTCGAACATCCGCCTGAAGGTCGGCGACCTGCACCTGAAGCTCGGCCGTAACCAGGACGCGATCGACGGCTACCTGCGCGTCGCCCAACAATTCATGAGCGAAGGCTTCGATGCCAAGGCCGTCGCGCTCTACAAGCAGGTCAGCAAGCTCGACGACAAGCGCTACGAGGTCCACGCGCAGCTCGGGGATCTGTACCAGCGCATGGGTCTCGCCTCGGAAGCGCTGAAGGCGCTGCAATTCGCCGCAGACGGCGCCTATCGCGCCGGTGACAAGGCACAAGCGCTCGAGTTGTTACGAAAGATGGCGGCGCTCGATCCCTCGAACACCACCAACCGGCTCAAGGTCGCGGACTTGCTGCGCACGGAGGGCAGGACCGACGACGCGCTCGCTGAATACGACGAAGTGGTGCGCGAGCTCGAGCGACAAGGCAGCGTCGAGCAGCAGATCAAGGTGCTCGAGCGCGCGCTCGAGTTATCGCCGGAGCGCCTCCAGACGTTGCGAGCGCTGGCTCGCGCAAACCTCGAAACAGGCGCGCACGCGAAGGCGCTCGCGCCCGCGCGGAAGCTGTCGGCCGGCGCGCCGGAGGATCTCGAGGCAGCCGAGTTGTTGGGGCGCGCGCTGGAGGGTGCGGGCAATGACGACGAAGCGGCGGACGTGTTTCGCGCGCTCGCTGAAAAATTCCGGGCGCGCGGCGATGAGGATCGCGCCCGCGCGCTCGTGCAGCGCTATGGCAGCGCGGAGAAAACTTTCTCGGCCGACGACTCCGAGCCGCCGGTGCTCGAGAGCGACGGCAGCGGCGAACTCGAACTCGATCCCGAACTCGACGCCACGCTCGGGCTCGAGGAACTCGAGCCGCCGGCGGAGCCTGCCTTGACGTTCGTCTCGGAAGAGGTCTCGCCCGCGCCCGCGGCGCCTGAACCGGAACTCGACCCCGATGCCGACGTCGAGCAACTGCTGGCCGAGGCCAGTGTGTTTGCGCGCTACGGCAAGCACGACCGCGCGATCGAGACGCTGCGCGCTGCGCTGCGCGTAGAGCCCGGCAGCCCGCTCGCGCTGGAGAAGCTCGGCGAGGCGCTGCTCGCGGTCGGCAACCGCGCGCACGCGGTTTCGGCGCTGCAGCGCGCTGGCGCCGCGTTCGTGAGTGCTGGCGATGCGTCCGGAGTCGCGCGGGTGCGTGGATTGTTAGGTCCGCTCGACGCCAAGGCCGCGGCGGCGCTGCCTGCAGCGGAAGCGCTGACAGCGATCGACGCCGCGCTCCCCGACGCCGCGCTCCCCGACGCGGGCGGCTTCGACGCAGAGATCGACATCGAGATCGATCCCGGGCTCGAACCGAGCAGCGCGGAACTGGCTGAGGTTGCGGTTCGCCAGCCGGCAGACGACTTCTCAGGGATCGAGATCGAAGCGCTGGATGTCTCTGCGGACGGCGAACTCTCGCGCGACGAACCGGCTGGCATTGCGCAACCCCAACCGGCGTCGCTGGAAGACTCGAGCGCCTTCTCGTTCGACGCTGCCCCGAAGGCCTCTGCGCGCGTCTCGACGGGCGCCGATGAGACGGTGGCGCCCGCTGCCACGGTCGAGGCGGACTTCGAAGAGGGGGAGTTCTATCGCGAGCAGGGGCTCGTCGACGAGGCGAGGGCGCTCTACGAGCGCGTGCTCGCGGCGGTGCCGAACCACCCGCGCGCGCAGCTGCGCATCGGCGAACTGCTGGCGCCCCTCGCGCTCGCTCCGGTTGTTACGGAGCCGACGCCTCCCGCAGCGCACGCAGCGAGCTTCGATCTCGACTTGGATTTCGAAGTGGAGCCCGCTGCTCCCGCGGCTCCCACACCGCCTCCCGAACCCGATGACACAGCGCCGCAGCTCACGTCCCTCGAGCCCCCAGCAGCGCCGGCCGCGGCTTCGACGCCGCCGCTACGCGAGGCAGACGAGACCGTGCCGGCGCTTTCCCCGGAGACGTTCGGCGGCGCCGATTTCGACCTCGCCGCAGAGCTGACCGGCGCGTTCGCGGATGCGGGCGAAGCGCGCAGGGACGGCACAGATCAAGAAGGCTTCCACGAAGTATTTGCGGCGTTCAAGGCCGGCGTGAAACAGCAAGTTGGCGATGGTGATTCCGAGGCGCACTACGACCTCGGCATTGCATACAGAGAGATGGGACTGCTCGAGGACGCACTTGGCGAGTTCCGGATGGCGCTCTCCGACCCGGCGCGCGAACTCGCGTGTTTGCACCTGATGGGGGTGTGCGCGCTCGATCTCGGGCGCGCGCAGGATGCGATCGCGCATCTTTCCCAGGCGCTTGCGGGCGGCTCGCTGCCCGCCCAGCAGGAAGCCGCGCTGCGATTGGATCTTGGGCGCTCATACCAGGCTGCGGGGGATGTTCCGCGGGCGAGGGCCTCCTTCGAGGCGGCGCGCGCCGCCGACCCTGGCTTCGACGGCCTCGATCGCCTGCTCGCGGAGCTCGACCAGGCTGCAGCGGAAGCCTGTCCCGCTGGCGCCAGCGCTGAAGGCCTCGAATCGTTCGATGACTTGCTGGCGGAGGAACCGGCAGGCGCGTCGGCTGTCGAAGAACCAGCGACCCCCACCGCACAGGAGTACGAATCGTTCGGGGACTTCCTGGCCGACGACTCCCAGGACGCGCCTGCGGAGTCGCCATCGGCAGCAGCCGAGGCCGCGTCCGCACTCGCGATTGCAGAGCCATTGCGGGAACCCGAACCGCCGGCGGCTGCGCATTCCCCGGTCGAAAGCTCGCCCCCAGAGCCGGAAGCACGGCCGTCCCCGGCTCCGGCACCAGCGCGCCGCAAGAAAAAGATCTCTTTCGTCTAGGAGTCCGCCTTGGAGCACCTCTCGACCTTCGGTCTCGATCGCGATCCGTTTGGCTGCGACGCCCAGCTCGCGTGGTACTTCGAGGGCGCTGCCTTCGGCGACGCCACGCGTCGACTCCACCGCGCTGCGCTTCAAAGCAAGGGCCTGTGCGTCGTCACGGGCCGCGGCGGGGTCGGCAAGACGATGCTCGTTCGGCATCTGCTCCAGGCCCTCGAGGAGGAGGTGTTCGAGGCCAGCATGCTCGTGCCGGTGCCTGGGATCACGGACATGCGCTGGCTGCTCACGCGCTGGGCGCAGCAACTCGGGGTCGAGGCGCCCTCGAACGAACTCGGCAGCGTGCTCGCGCAGGTGTACGAGCAGCTCTCGATCGTGCGCGAGGACGGGCGCAACGCCGTGTTGATCCTCGACGAGGCGCACGTGCTCGCCGAGCGCGGCCTGCTCGCGGATCTGCGGGGGCTCTTGAACCTCGAGTACGAGGAGAAGCGCCTTGTCACGCTCGTCCTGATCGGGTCGCCCGCCGTCGCCGAAGCTGTGGCGAACGAGCCCGCGCTGAGCGAGCGAATCGATCTACGCCTCTCCCTGCCGCCGCTCCAACTCAAAGAAGTGGCGGCCTATCTCCACCACCGGATTCGCGTCGCAGGCGGAAATCCGGCGATCCTCGAATCCGCGGCCGTCGCGGCGCTCACCAAACTCGGCGGCGGCATCCCGCGCCGGATCAATGCGCTCGCAGATTCCGCCTTGTTCGAAGCGCACGTGGCCGGCCGCGTCAGCGCGACCGACATCGATGTCGAGCGCGCCGCAGCAGAACTCGGCCTGGACTCTTCCGCCGCGGGGAGCGTCGTCCCGCTTGCCGCTGCCAATCCGGCCCGCAGCCCGCAGCGGTTGCGGAGCGAAGAGAGGGCATTCGCCGCTCCGGCTCCGATCCAGCGCGAGGATGCGACGTTCGGTGGCGGGGACGTGGAGCTCGAGCTCGGGGACGTGGTGGCTGAGCCGACGCCGCGACGCGCAGCGCCGCCGGCCAGCCGGGCGCACACGGACGAAAGCGACTTGCTGCCGCATCGAAGCCACAGCGCTCCAGACTTCGATGACGCGAGTGAGCTCGAGGACCTATTCGCCGACATCGTCGACGAATAGACTGGCCCGCTCCGTTGCAGCCGCGCCACGCGGCGGTAACCATCGCCTTCGCGCGCGAGTAGCTCAGCTGGTAGAGCATCGGCTTCCCAAGCCGAGTGTCGCGGGTTCGATTCCCGTCTCGCGCTCCAATCCCCTCCTGCGCACGACCTATTAGGGCGCGCTTGGGGGTCGCCGGCGCACGGGCCGCACCCCCGAACTCGTTCGGCTTGCGCGCCAGCGATCGGACTCCTCGCGCTCGCGGGTCCAACGAGTCGCTCGCGTCTGACTCGAAGTCGCGCACAACTCCCGAAAAAGCGCGGAAAAAAGGCTGGTAAATCCCCTGTTCGGGTGGCAGTGTGCGCCGCAACGCGGCCATCCCGGCTGCGCGTTTCTTAGGGGACCTCGCAGTGATGCGAAACACATCTATCGCCGCCGTGGTGGCGCTCATTTTCGCGGGAAGCACCGTTGCTTCCGCTCAAGGCGCTCAGCCGGCCCAGGCGGCTCCCGCGGCAAAGCCGGCAGCAGCCGCTCCTCCGGAAGAGATCGTCGTGACGGGCTCGCGCATCAAGCGCGCGGACCTCATCGCGAACAGCCCGGTCGCGGTGATCAGCGCCGACGAGATCACGCTGACCGCCACCGTGAACGCGGAAGACGTGATCCGTGAGCTGCCGCAAGCGCTGCCCGGGATCTCGCCTGGCGTGAACAACGGCAACCCCGGCGCCACCACTGTGAACCTGCGCGGCCTGGACGACGAGCGGACGCTGGTTCTCGTGAACGGCAAGCGCTTCGTGGGTTACGACAACGAAGGCATCGTCGATATCAACAACATCCCGACTCCGCTGCTTGAGCGCATCGACGTCGTGACGGGCGGCGCGTCGGCCGTGTACGGCTCGGACGCGATCGCGGGCGTCGTGAACTTCATCCTGAAGGACGACTTCGAAGGCGCGCGCTTCGACTACGACTACGAAAACGCGCTGCGCGGCGGTGAGGCGACCAACAGCTTCAGCGCGACGATGGGCGTAAACGCGCCGGACGAGCGCGGCAATATCACGATCTTCGGGGGCTGGACGGAACGCGAGGCAGTGAGCCAAGGCGATCGCTGGTTCTCGGAACGATCGATCACGACGGCGAATGGTAGGTTCGGCGGATCGTCGACCGACACGAACGGCAACATTATCTGCGGCGGATGCTTTATTCCGGGCGTCAACACTGCCTTGGGCGATCCGATCCCCCAAGGCTTCGTTGGGTTTAGTTCGGCGAATGGGCCTCTCGCGCCCCGCGGCGGGCGCCGTTTCAACTTCAACCCGTTCAACCTGCTCCAGGTCCCGCAGACGCGATATCAGTTCTCGGGGCTCGGGCACTACGACATCACGGAGTGGCTGTCGGTCTACGCGAACGTCACGTTCGCGCAGACACAAGTTGACACTGTGATCGCGCCCTCGGGCACGTTCTTCTCCGAGTTCGATATCCCGCTCGACAGCATCTTCCTGTCGCCGCAGGCACGTGGCGTCCTTACGGACTTCACTGGCAATACATGTGGCGATGGATCTGTGGCCCGCCCGTTCTTCGACTGCCCGAACGGACTTCCCGACGCCGCCTTCGACGTCAATGGCGATGGCCTGATCGACCCGGGTGCTTCAACTCGGCTTCCGATCGGCCGCCGCACGATCGAGGTCGGTCCGCGCATTACGCGCAACCGAACGCAGGCCTGGCAAATCGTTGCCGGGTTCAAGGGCGAGATTCCGCAGCTCGATGGTTGGAGCTACGACTTCTCGGCGCAGCGCGGGCGCACCGAGTTGTCGCGTGTGTTCGAGAACGACCTGAACGGCAACCGCGTGCAGGACATCCTCGACGCCAGCAGCCCCGGAATCAACCCGGGTGCGGTCGACGGCGGGAACTGCCACGCGGGCGCGGCCGGCGGTTGCGTAGTCGGCAGCCTATTTGGCGACGGGAGCCTGAACCCGGGCGCTGCCTCGTTCATCTCGCTCTCGATCAACGAAGAGGTCTACACGACGCAGGACGTCGTCCACTTCGACGTTGCAGGCGAGCTGGGTGAATCGGTCAAGTTCCCCGGTGCGAGCCCGATCGGAGCATCGGTCGGCGTCGAATGGCGCCGTAGCGAATCGGATTCGTTCCCTGACGACTGCTACTCCACCGTGGATTGCAGCCTCGGCTTCGGATCGACCGTGTCGGTCCGGAATCAGTTCACCGTCAAGGAGGCGTTCGGCGAGTTGGTGGTCCCGATCATGGAGGACCGCACACTCGTCCACTCCCTCGTGCTTGAAGGCGCGTTCCGCTGGGCGGACTACTCGCACTCCGGCACGGCGACGGCTTGGAAGGCCGGCGGCGAGTACTCGCCGATCGAGGACTTCAAGCTGCGCGTCGGCTACCAGCGCGCGGTGCGGGCGCCGAACATCTTCGAGTTCGGCTCGCCCAGGTTCTCAGGTCTCGACAACGCGAACGGCGACTACTGCGCGGCGGAGAACGAGGCGACGGGCGCCACCACCGTCGACACGTTCACACGTGACCTGTGCGTCGCGACTGGCGTCCCGGTCGGCCGATTCGTTGAGACCTCGCCAGGCAGCGGCATCTGGACGACCACAGTTCCGGACGTCATCGCGGGCCAGATCAACGCCTTCGGCGGCGGCAATGCCAACTTGAGAGAGGAGAAGGCAAAGACGCTGACGATCGGGGGCGTGTGGCAGCCGAGCTTCCTCGAGGGCTTCTCGCTGACGATCGACTGGTACCGCGTGAAAATCACGGATGCGATCAGCAGCATCGATGCCCAGAACATTCTGGACAACTGCTACTTGCAGACGCTCAACCCGAACGCGGTCACGAGTATCGGCACCTGCACGCTCGTGGACCGCAATACCTCGACGGGCGGTTTGGTCGGTAATCCGAACTTCGGGTTGATCGAGACCGAGCAGAATATTGCCGGCCTAAAGGTAGAAGGCATCGACTTCCAGTTGGACTACGACCTCGACCTTGGTAACGCGGGCAATGTCGATATCAGCTGGCTTGCAACGAAGGTGATCGCGATCAACGACACACCGTTCGTTGGGGCAGCGACGAATGTGTGCAAGGGCGACTATGGCCCGGTCTGCGACTCGCCGAACCCGTCGGTAAAGTGGACGCAACGGACCACCTGGTACGTCGGAGACTTCAATATCGGGTATCGCTGGCGGTTTATCAGCGCGACCGACTTCGAGGACCTGTCTGATTTCTCCGACTCGAATGGGGATCCGATTCCGGACGGCAATCCGGATGCGTGCAACGACGCGGTTCGGCACTGCGACATCAGCTCGATGCACTACGTCGACTTCGTAGTGGGCTGGACGCCGACCAACATGGATGCGCTCGAGGGCTTCACCTTCCAGGTGGGCCTCGAAAACGCCTTCGACGAAGATCCGCCGATCGTCGGGTCAGAAGCCGGCACGACGACCCAGAACAGCGGCAACACGTTCCCGGGCACGTTCAATACGGTCGGCCGGGTGCTGTCGCTGCGGGCGACCAAGAAGTTCTAACTCGATGTCGCCGAGAGCGGGGTTGTGGCTCGCGCTACTGATCCCGTTCTCGGCGGCCGGCGAGTCCGAGGAGACGCTCCTCGGCTGCCGCGCGACCGAATCTGCCGAAGAACGGCTCGCTTGTTACGACCGCGTGGTCGACCGGGCGAGAGAGACGATCACGCCCGGGGCGCTCAGCGGAGCACCCCGGGCGTCGTCGTCTG
>JANNRF010000475.1:0-30105 GCA_031401135.1 Deltaproteobacteria bacterium
CGGCGCAGCGCGTGCATCAGGTGGTTGCCGCCGATGGAGAGCCCGTCGCCGTCGCCGGTGACGACCCACACTTGAAGATCGGGGTTGGCGAGCCGCAGGCCGGTGGCGAAGGTCGGGGCGCGGCCGTGGATCGTGTGGAAGCCGTACGTGTTCATGTAGTACGGGAAGCGGCTCGAGCAGCCGATGCCCGAGACGAACACGACGTTCTCGCGCGGCACGCCGAGCTCCGGCATGACTTTTTGCACGTTCGCGAGAATTGAGTAATCCCCGCAGCCGGGGCACCAGCGAACATCCTGGTCGGTGACGAAATCTTTGCGAGAGAGCGTGGTCGCAGCAGCCATTAGGCTTTCCCCCCGAGCATTTGATCGATGCGTGCGCGGATTTCGCCCACCTTGAACGGCTGGCCGACGACCTTCGACAGGCTCTCGGCCGGCACCAGGTACTCGGCGCGCAGCAGCCGCCAGAGCTGCCCCGCGTTGAGTTCGCACACGAGCACTTGCTTGAAGCGCTTCAGCACGTCGCCGAGGTTCAGCGGGAACGGGTTCAGGTGGCGGATGTGGATGCTCGAAACATCGAGCCCTGCCTCGCGCGATTCGTTCACCGCGGTGGTGAGCGCGCCGAAGGTGCCGCCCCAACCCACGATCAGCAGCTCGCCGCGGTCGCTGCCGTTCACCTCGATCGGCGGGATGTCGTTCGCGATGCGGCGGATCTTCTCCGCGCGCAGCGCGCCCATGCGCCCGTGGTTCTGGGGCGTGTACGAGACGTTGCCCGTCTTCTCTTCTTTCTCGAGGCCGCCAATGCGGTGCTCGAGCCCCGGCGTGCCCGGGATCGCCCACGGACGAGCCAGCGTCTCTTCGTCCCGCAGATACGGGAAGAAGCCCTCCGGATCGGTGCGGTGCTCCACCTTCATGCGCGGCAGCGTCGACACATCCGGAATCAGCCACGGCTCCGAGCTGTTGGCGATGTAGCCGTCCGACAGCATCACCACCGGCGTCATGTACTTGACCGCGATCTGCGCGGCCTCGATGACGGTGGTGAAGCAGTCGCCAGGCGTCATGGCCGCGAGGATCGGCAGCGGGCTCTCGCTGTTACGGCCGTACATCGCCGCTAACAAGTCCGCCTGCTCGGTCTTGGTGGGCAGACCCGTTGAGGGGCCCGCGCGCTGGATGTCGAGGATCAGCACCGGCAGCTCGGTCATTACGGCGAGGCCGATGGCTTCCTGCTTCAGGATGAAGCCGGGGCCGCTGGTGGTGCAGACGCCGAGATGGCCCGCGTAGGACGCGCCGATCGCGATGCTGGCCGCCGCGATCTCGTCCTCGGCCTGGAACGTGCGCACGTTGAAGTTCCGGTAGTTGGAGAGCTCGTGCAGGATGTCGCTGGCCGGCGTGATTGGATACGCGCCCAGAAAGATCGGCTTATCGAGGAGCTGCCCCGCGGCGATGATCCCGTACGCCAGCGCGGTGTTGCCCGTAATATTTCGGTACGTGCCGGGCTGAATCTTCGCGCGCGGAATCGCGAACGAAACCGGGAACAGCTCGGTCGTCTCGCCGAAGTGGAGGCCCGCCTTCAGCGCGCGAATGTTCGCCTCGCGAATCTCGCCTTTGAAACGCGTCTCGAGCCAGCGCAGCGTCGGCTCGACCGGCCGGTTGTAGAGCCAGTACACCATGCCGAGGCCGAAGAAGTTCTTGGAACGCTCCGCCTCGCGCGTGCCCATCTTCAGGTCTTCGAGCGCCTTGTGGGTCAGCAGGCTGAACGGCACTTCGACGAGCCGGTAATTCGCGCGTAGCCCGGGCAACGGGTCCGAGGTGTAACCCGCGCGCTCATTGTTCTTGGTGACGAAGGCGTCGCTGTTGATGATGACCATGCCGCCGGGGCGGAGGTCGTCGATGTTCGCGCGCAGCGCTGCGGGGTTCAGCGCGACGAGCACGTCGGGCTGATCCGCGGGCGTGCGAATGTCGGTTGCGGAAAAGTGAATCTGAAAGCCGGAGACGCCGGCCAGCGAGCCCGCAGGGGCGCGGATTTCGGCGGGGAAGTCCGGGAACGTCGAGAGGTCGTTGCCCGCGAGCGCAGTCGCCTCGGTGAACTTGGTGCCGGTCAGCTGAATGCCGTCGCCCGAATCGCCCGCAAAGCGGATCGCGACGCGCTCGATCTCCTCGACCGGCTTCTTGTTTACGTCCACTGGGCTCGCTCCTCCGAAAAGTGGAATCGCATTGTATCCAGACTTCGCCAGATTCCCGGCCTCTCGCGGCAGGAATCGAGCCGGCCCGGCAGGCAAGGCCAGAACCGCGCCGAAATGCCTTTGTTCCAGAGGAGTTCTGCCCGCGCTTTGCCGCCTCGTGACTCAAGTCTGCCGGCCCCCGCGCCGAACAGCCTTCCATGTACTTCCTGCGCCGCCTGCGCCCACTTGAAGTCGACGGCGAAAGAGTTCGCTCGCTGCGCTTCTCGTTGAACGCGCCGGTGCTCTCGACGCCGGATCTCCCGGTCGGGCCGGCGCGCGCTGTAATCGTCGTCCATCAAGAGGCGCGCGGCCGCATGGACGCGACGGTTGGGGTGCGCTCGCAGCGTTCCGGGGAACTCGCCTATTGGAGCTTCGACGGCGATCTGTCGAGTGCTGACGATCTCGACGTCGCGGCCGACGCGGCGCTCAGCTTCGCAGAGAGCCTCGGGTTCTTGTTCGAAGACGAAGTGCTCGGTTCGGGTGGCGGCGCCAGCAAGGCTTGGCTGACGTGGATCGGCGGGGATCTGCGTGCCGAGGCGAACGAGCAGCTAGCGGGCGAACGCGCCGCCCCCGCGCCAGCTCGCAGCCTGTTAGGGAGAACAGCCGAGCGGGAGTTGCAGCTCGAGGAGCTGATGCTGGAGGAACTCCTGCTCGAGGGTCCAGCCGCCGCGCCGCTTCCGCGCGCCGCAATGACGGTGTCGCTCGCGCCCGCACCCCAAGCTGCGCCGCGAGTCGTGCGCGCGCCGAGCTTCGCCCCGCCGTCGCTCGCGACTCTGAAGCCCGCGCCCGCAGCGCCGTCGCCGGAGCCGCCCGCGCCCGCGCCGCAAGCGCTCGCGCGGCTCTCGAAGTTTCGCGCGGCGAGCGCAGCCGCCATCGGTGCACCCAGCACCGCAAAACCCAAGACGCCCGCGCGCCAACCGCTCGCACGCGTCCAGTTAGTGAAACGCCGCTCTCCGGAGGAGGAGCGCAAGCTCCTGCTCCGCAAGCTGCTCACGTCGTTCTAAACCCAGAGGTCGCCGTCATGTCGAAGTTCACCGCCTTCTCGCTCGCCGCTGCGCTGCTGTGTCTCGGCGCCTGCGCGACGCCGGCGCCAGTCGCGGTACGCCCCGTCGTGACAGAGGCCGCGGAGAGCCAGGCGCGCATGCATCACAGCCAGGGCGCGAGCTACCTGCGCGAGGGCAGGCTCGCGCTCGCGATCCGCGAGCTGCGCGCCGCGGCGGGCCTGAACCCTAATGACAAATGGATCCGCCTCGCACTCGGGGAGACCTACCGCTTGCGCGCCATGATGACCGAGGCCGAGCACGAGGTGCTCGAGTCGCTCGAGATCGACCCGCAGTTCCAAGAGGCGCGCCTCACGCTTTCGGGGATCTACATCCAGGTCGGGCGCTTCGCGGATGCGATCGCGCAGTCGCAGCGGCTGATCGACGATCCCACCTACACCGACGTCTGGATGGCGCTCACGAACAAGGGCTATGCGCTGCTGCAACTCGGTCAGCTCTCCGAAGCGCGCAAGAGCCTCGAACTCGCCGCCGAGTTCAACGAGAAGTACTGGCGCGCCTACCTCAACCTCGGCATTTTGGCCGCGCAGGAAGGCCAGCGCGACGAAGCACTCGCGCTGTTCGCGAAAGTGATCCAGCACGGCGCTGGCACGCTCGGGGAAGCCGAGGCGAACTATCGAACGGCCGAGGTCTACGTCTCCCTTGGAGACCAGGGCAGCGCGATTCGCCATTTGCTCGCCGCACGCGAGCGCAACCCGGATGGGCAATGGGGCAAGGCATCGGTCGAATACCTGCGGCGCCTGCAGTAGGCCCCAGCGCACCCGGTATCGGGCGCGAGCCGATCGGCCGCTATATCGCCCAGCAGCGCACGCTGCGCGGAATCGACCTCGACGAATTGGCGGCGCGTACTCGGATTCCCCGGCGCTCGCTCGAACGTCTCGAAGCCGGCGCGTTCGACCAAACGCCTGACGGGTTTTCGCGCGGCTTCGTGCGCACGGTTGCCGAGGCGATCGGGCTCGATCCGGACGAGGCCGTCGCGCGCATGCGCGTGGAACCCGAGGCCACGCGGCAAAGCGGGACGCCGCGCAGCGGGCGGGCGCTCGCCGTCGCCGCCGGCCTCGCGCTCGCCGCGCTGCTCGCGCTCGCGGTGCGCGAGGGGGCATTTGCGCCGCCGCCTCCGCCCGCGCTGAACGCGCGCTCGGGCGCGCTGCCCGTTCGGCGCGACTACGTGCGCGCGCTCGCCGCTGAGCGGGGCATCGCGGTCGAGCAGCTGAGCGCGCGCGATGCTGTGATCCCCGCAGAGCCGCTGATCGAGGAAGCGCCCGTCACGTTGGCGGAGGCGGAACCCGCGCCGGCTGTGAAGGCTCCGAGCGTCATCCCTACGCCCGCACCGCGCGGGGTCACGCTGCCCGAGAGCACGTCGGCCGCGCGAGTCGCTCCGGCGGGGCGCACTCCGGCGCCGACCGCGACCGAAGCGGTCGCCGGCGCCCTGCCGAGCGAAGCCTCCCCAGCGCCGCCGGCCGCAGAAACCGAATCGGCGCCCGATCCCGCGCCGCAGCTCGCACCCGCGCCCGCATCCACCGCAGCCCCGAGCCCCGATGCAGAAAATCGCGACTGAAGCGCTCGTGCTGCGCTCGGTCGATTTCGGCGAGTCCGATCGCATCGTCCACCTGCTGACGCCGGAAACCGGCCGCATCGCCGCGATCGCGAAGGGCGCTCGCCGCAGCATCAAACGCTTTGGCGGCACGCTCGACTTCTTCAACCAGCTGCACGTCCAGCTCGAGCGCAAACGCGGCCCGGTGCAGCTCGCGCGCCTCGATCAGGCCCGGCTGCTGCGCGCCTTCCACGGCCTGCGTGAGCACTCCGGCCGCTTCGCGCTCGGCTGCTACCTGCTCGAACTGCTCGACCGGCTCGCCCCCGAAGGCGGCCGCCGCGACGATCTCGCGGCGCTCTATCGCTTCGCGCTCGACGCCCTCGGCGCCATCGACACGCTCACCCCCGAGCCGCGCCTGCGCACGCTGCTCGAGCTGCGCCTGCTCGCCGCGGTGGGCCTTCGCCCGGAACTCGGTGTCTGCGTTCGCTGCGGCAAGCCCATTCGCGCTGCGCTCGCGCAGTTCTGGATCGCCGAGGGCGGCCCGATCTGCGAAGCCTGCACGCAGCCGCACGAACAGGGCATCCCGATCCATCTCGGCACCCTGCGCGCGCTCGAGCAGAGCCTCAGTTTTCCGTTCGCCCACAGCGGTCGCATCGCTCTCTCGGAGATGGCACTGCGCGAGGCGCACACCGTGATTGGCCGCTTCCTCCGCTTTCACGTGGGCGTCGAACTCAAGAGCGAGAGCTTCGTCTCTGAGCGATTGACACCCCAACAGGCCGCGGAGAAACTGCGCCCGCTCCGGGGTACCGCGTGATCCCGATCGTCGCCGGCTTCGCGCGCCCACCGGGGGCGGCGGCTCGCGACGATTCGCAAGGCTGAACCGCCCGCATGTCCGCTGCCGCTCCCGAACGCTCGTCCGTGCGCATGGAAGACATCGTTTCGCTGTGCGCGCGGCGCGGCTTCATCTTCCAGAGCGGCGAAATCTACGGCGGCATCAACGGCTTCTGGGATTATGGGCCGCTCGGCGTCGAGCTGAAGAACAACCTGAAGGCGTTCTGGTGGCAGCGCATGGTGCGCGCCCGCGACGACGTCGAGGGCATCGACAGCGCGATCATCACGCACCCGCGCACCTGGGAAGCCTCGGGCCACGTCGCGAACTTCAGCGATCCGATGGTGGATTGCCGCGCGTGCAAGAAGCGCTTCCGCGCCGACCAGCTCGACGGCATCGCCGGCTGCGACGCGCGCGAGGGCAGCTCGCAGCACGATTTCACCGAGGCGCGCGCGTTCAACCTGATGCTGAGCACGAACGTGGGCGCGTCGTCGGACGCCTCGAACGTCGCGTACCTGCGCGCCGAAACCTGCGGCTCGATCTTCACGGATTTCCGCCGCGTGCGTGAGACCGGGCGCCAGAAGATTCCGTTCGGCATCGCGCAGATCGGCAAGGCGTTTCGCAACGAGATCAACCCGCGCAATTTCGTGTTCCGTTCGCGGGAGTTCGAACAGGCGGAGATGGAGTTCTTCTGCCATCCGAGCGCCAGCGCGGAGTGGTTCGAGCATTGGCGCGAGTTGCGGCTGCGCTTCCACCGCGATCTCGGGCTCGGCGAGCACGAGCTACGCGTGATTCCTCACACGACGCTCGCGCACTACGCGCAGGCCGCCGTCGACATCGAGTTCTTGTTCCCGTTCGGCTGGCAGGAGATCGAGGGCATCCACGATCGCGGCAGCTTCGATCTCACGCAGCACGCCGAGTTCTCAGGCAAGGACATGTCGGTCACGATCGAAGAGACCAAGGAGCGCTTCACGCCGGCGGTGATCGAGACCTCGGTGGGCGTCGATCGCACTGCGCTCGCGTTGTTATGCAGCGCCTACGCCGAGGAGAAGCTGCCCGACGGTGAGACGCGCACGGTGCTGCGCCTCGCGCCCGTCGTCGCGCCGATCAAAGTCGCGGTGCTGCCGCTCTCGAAGAAACTCAGCGAGCAGACGCAGCGCATCGCCGCCGATCTGCGCAAGCGCTGGAACGTGTTCCACGACGAGGCCGGCAACATCGGCCGCCGCTATCGGCGCATGGACGAAGCCGGCACGCCGTTCTGCGTGACCTACGACTTCGAGTCGGAGACGGACGCGAAAGTTACCGTGCGCGAGCGCGACACGATGACGCAGCAGCGGGTCTCGGTGGATGCGCTGCGCGGTTATCTCGATGAGCGGCTCGAGGGCTGGCGGTGAGCGTTCGCGCGAAGCCCGCAAGACCGAAGCAGCCGAGCCCGAAGCCGACAGTGAGCGCGGCGCGCAGCGTCTTCTCGTTCGGTAACGGGCAAGCGCACGGCCGCGGCGACATGAAGGAAGTGTTAGGGGGGAAGGGCGCGAATCTCGCCGAGATGACGCGACTCGGTGTGCCCGTGCCGCCGGGCTTCACGATCTCGACCGGCGTCTGCGCGCAGTTCAATGCCGCAGGCGGAAAGTTCTCAGAAGCAGTGAAACGCGAGACGCTGGCAGCGCTCGAGAAGATCGAGCGCGTCGTCGACAAGAAGTTCGGCGACCCTGATAACCCGCTACTCGTGTCGGTGCGCTCCGGCGCGCGCGCCTCGATGCCCGGCATGATGGACACGATCCTGAACCTCGGCCTGAACGAGCGCACCGCCGCTGGCCTCGCGGCAAAGGCCGGCGAACGCTTCGCCTACGACAGCTACCGCCGCTTCATCCAGATGTACGGCGACGTGGCGCTGGGCGTGCCGCGCGAACGCTTCGAGACGCAGCTCGAAGCGCTGAAGGAACAGCGCGGCGTCTTCTCCGACACGGAGCTCGGCGCGGAAGACCTGCGGCGGCTTGCCAGCGAGTACCTCGAGATCGTCCGCGATTCGACGGGGCGCGCGTTCCCGAAGGATCCGCACGAGCAGCTCTGGGGCGCGGTCGCCGCGGTGTTTCGCTCCTGGCAGAACGAGCGCGCCAAGAAGTACCGCGAGATTCACGGCATCCCCGACGCCTGGGGCACTGCGGTGAACGTGCAGGCGATGGTGTTCGGAAATATGGGCGACGACTGCGCCACGGGCGTCGCCTTCACGCGCAATCCGTCCACCGGCGATCGCGTCTTCTACGGCGAATACCTGAAGAACGCGCAGGGCGAGGACGTGGTCGCCGGCACGCGTACGCCGCAGCCCATTAACAAGGGCAGCCGCAGCGCGGAGTCCGAGCACTTGCCCACGCTCGAGCGCGAACTTCCGCGCGCCTACAAGGAACTGCTGCGCGTGCAGCAGCGTCTCGAGAAGCACTACCGCGAAATGCAAGACATCGAGTTCACGATCGAGCGCGGCAAGCTCTGGATGCTGCAAACGCGCACCGGCAAACGCACCGCGCGCGCGGCCGTGAAGATCGCCGTCGACATGGCGAAGGAAGGGCTGATCTCGCGGGAAACGGCCGTCACGCGCGTGGCGGCGGATTCGCTCGAGAAACTGCTGCACCCGACGCTCGACCCGAACGCGGAGCGCGAGTTGATCGCGAAGGGGTTGCCGGCTTCACCCGGCGCCGCAGTCGGGCACATCGTGCTCAGCGCCGACGAAGCCGAGGCGCGCGCCAAGGCGGGCGACAAGATCGTGCTGGTGCGCATCGAGACTTCACCTGACGACATTCACGGCATGCACGCCGCCGAAGGCATTCTCACCGCGCGCGGCGGCATGACCTCGCACGCAGCGGTGGTGGCGCGCGGCATGGGCAAGAGCTGCGTCGCGGGCTGCGGCGCGCTGCGCATCGATCTGGCTGCGCGCGAAGTGCGCGTCAACGGGCACGTGCTGAAAGCCGGCGACTGGATCACGCTCGACGGCGCGACCGGCGAAGTTTTCCGCGGCCAGGTGCCGACCGTAACACCCGAGCTTGGCGCCGCGTTCACAGATCTGATGCGCTGGGCGGACAAGATCCGCACGCTGAAAGTGCGCACGAACGCCGACACGCCGGCCGATGCGCGCCTCGCACGCGCGTTCGGGGCCGAGGGCATCGGGCTCTGCCGCACCGAGCACATGTTCTTCGAGCCGAGCCGCATTCTCGCGGTGCGCGAGATGATCCTCGCCAGCGATCTCGCCGCGCGCGAGCGCGCGCTCGCGAAGCTGTTGCCGATGCAGCGCGGCGATTTCGCCGGGATCTTCCGCGAGATGTCCGGCCTGCCCGTAACAATTCGGCTGCTCGACCCGCCGCTGCACGAGTTCCTGCCGCACACGGATCAGGAGATCCACGAGGTGGCGGAGGCGCTCGGCAGCAACCCTGGCGTGGTGCGCGCGCGCGTCGAGGAGCTCAAGGAGTTCAACCCGATGCTCGGGCACCGCGGCTGCCGGCTCGGGATCTCGTTCCCCGAGATCTACCGCATGCAGGTGCGCGCGATCGTGGAGGCGGCCTGCGAAGTGGGCGCTGCACGCGGCCGCGTGCAGCCCGAGATCATGCTGCCGCTGATTGCGCACCGGGGAGAGCTGGCCCTGCTCAGGAAGCTGATCGAGGACGAGGTCGCCGCGGTGCTGCGTGAGCGTCCCGGCGCAAAGGTGAAACCCGCGATCGGCACGATGATCGAGGTGCCGCGGGCGGCGCTGATCGCCGGCCAGCTCGCCGAGCTCGCGGATTTCTTCTCGTTCGGCACCAACGATCTCACGCAAACCGGCTACGCACTCTCCCGCGACGATGCCGGCAAGTTCCTGCCCGACTACGTGGAGAAGGGGATTCTCAGCGATGACCCGTTCGTATCCGTCGACGAAGAAGGGATTGGCGAGTTGATGCGCATCGGGCTCGAGAATGGGCGCCGCGTGCGCCCCGACCTGAAGGTGGGCATCTGCGGAGAGCACGGCGGCGACCCCAAGAGCGTGCGCTTCTGCGCGCAGCTCGGTTTCGACTACGTGTCGTGCTCGCCGTTCCGCGTGCCGGTCGCTCGGCTCGCCGCCGCGCAGGCGGCCGTGGAGCTGCAGGCGGACCGCGCGGCGAAGCGGGGGGCGGAGCGCCGATGAGAGCGCTGGCACTCACGCTCGCGCTGTCTCTCTCGCTCGGCTGCGCAGCACTCCGGCGCACGACGGGCTGGTTCAGCGACGCAGCCCCGGTGGCCGCGGAGCCGGATGCGAGCCGCGGCCTCGTCGAAGTGGATTCGCAGGAAATGGCGAGCTTCTTCGAGCACGCGTCGGGCTTCTACTCGCGTCTCGCGCTGCGCCGCTTCAACGACCGCAACACGTTCATGGATCCCAAGCTCGGCGCATACTTCCGGACCGAATCTGCCTACGCCGACTACTACGCGAACCTGAGCGGCTCGCTGCGCTTCGCGCACTTCAAGCGGTTGCGGCCGCTCGCGATCGAGATCGTCGAAGTGCGCTCCGAGGGCCCCGGCAAGGCGGTGGTCGTCGCAAAAATGCTCGGCGACAACAGCCGGCCACTGCGCTGGAGCGACGTCGAACTCGTCCGCGAGGACCGTTGGGAGCGCGTCGGCGAGCGCTGGTGGATCGTGCCGGGGCGCATCTAGCAAGCGGCGCTTCGCCGCGCGCAGCGAGGCCACGCGAGCCCTTGGCTCGCGTGAGCCGAGCGAAGTCGAACAGGGGCCTCGGTGTTTGCTGCGCCACCCCGCTTGCATTGCCGCGACGCCGTGGCCAGTAAGCGGCGCGCAGCGTCCGCCGCGGCGACCGCACGTTCCGCTCCGCTTCGCGCCTCCCTAAATAGGCACCCGCGCGTCCACACGTGGGAACGGAACTTCACACCTGAAGCGGCGTTCTCAGGGAACCGTTTTTCATCTGCGGCCACAAACTCCACGAATCTCCACGCAAATTGCCACGAAGCCGGCGTAGAGTGGTCGACTGGCACGGCAGTTGCTCTCTCCCGTGCCGCGGGTTTCACCCACCCGCACCCCCTCTGAGAATCCATTCATGCCAGGGAGCACCCCCGTTGTTCAATTCCGACGCCCGCGAGCAAACTCACACCACCCCCACCCCGACTGGCTCCCCGGCGCCGCGCCGCCGCATCGCGCCCGCGCGGCCGGGCCGCAAGCGCGCCGTTGCCTGGGAGAGCGACACCGAGCTTGTCGCGCAGATCCTCGGCGGTAGCCGCACCCACTTCGAGATGCTCTACGAGGCCTACTTCCCGCGCGTGTTCCGATTCGCGCTGAAGCGCATGCGCGACAGCGGCGAAGCCGAGGACGTCACGCAGGAAGTGTTCGTGACGGTGTTCCGCGCGCTGAAGAGCTATCAGGGCAACTCGAGCCTGCTGGTCTGGATCTTCGGTATCGCGCGCAACAAGGTGAACCGCCGCTTTCGCGGTGCGCGGCCGTGGATGGAATCGATCGATCCCGAGCATTTCCACGCAGCGTCGCAGGAGCCGCCCGCGGACGAGGTCGCGCAAGCGCGGATTCTGCTCGCGCAGTGCGAAGACGCGATCGAGAACCGTCTGACCCCGCTCCAGCGCCGCATCTTTCACCTGAAGCATCTGCGCCGGCAGTCGATTCGCGCGATCGCCGAGACGCTCGGCAAATCCGAGGACGCGGTGAAGGCGAACCTCTATCGCATGCGCCGCGCGATCGCGCAGGCCGCGCCCGGGCTAGAGCAGGTGCTTCGCGCGTAAGGGCCCGCATCTTCGCCGTCTTTTGCGCCTTTCCGTGCCACTTCTTCGCCTAGCGCGCCACTACCTCACCGGAGGCTCGCACCAGGGACGCGGCGCTTCTGGGGGTGAAAAGTGTGGCCGGTCCGAAGCCCATCGTGCGCAAGCGCCGGGCGGTAGTGCGAGCGCAGCCTGAGCGAACTGAACAGCCGGCGAGTTTGGGCGACGAGGCGCTGTTCGAGGGCGTAAAGCGCGGCAGCGAGCCGCACTTCAACGCGCTGTATGCGCGTTACTTCGGGCGCATCTACGGCTTCCTCCAGGCGCGCCTGCGTAGTCGCGCGGACGCCGAGGAACTGACGCAGGAAGTATTCACCGCGGTGTTTCGTTCTGCCGGCAGCTTCGGCGATCGTGCGACTCCGCTCTCCTGGATCTACGGCGTCGCGCGAAACACGTTGCTGAACCACCTGCGCCGGCTGCAGCTGGAGCGCGCCCGTGAAAGTCGGGTCAGCGCCGAGTTGCTGGTGCAGGCAACGCCCGAGTGGGCCTACACGCCCGAAGACTTCTATCGCCAGGGACGGCTCGGCGAGGAGTTCGAGCGCGCCTTCGCGCTGCTCGCTCCCTGGCAACTCGACGCGTTTCGCTTGCGACATATCGAGGATTTGCCGATCGAGGAGATCTCGCGACGCACGACGCGTTCGGCAGATGCGGTTCGGTCTGGGCTGTATCGGGCGAAACTGCTGCTGTTCGAGGCCGCCGGGATCGAGGGGGGTGAGTCATGACGTGGGCGCTGTTCGCGCGCATGGGGGAACGCTTCTCGCGGCTGCGGTCGCGGCGACGAGCGTCCGCGCTGCCGGAGATCGCGGCGGAGTTCACCACCGAGGAGCTCGCGGAGTTCCTCGAGGCCGACTTGCATCCGAGCGAAGCGCGTCCGGAGTTTCGCGAGCAACTGCGCGAAGACCTCTGGGCAATGATGCAAGGAATGAACGACACCAAGGACGGCGACCGGCGCTAGGTGCGCGCTTCCGCGGAGAATGCGCGCATGGCGAGCGCGACGCTTCCGCTTCGGCCGCAGCTGCCAAGCCGCGGCGACTTGGCGCGCGCGCAGTGCATCAGTCGCGGCGGCGTTGCGAACCCAGACGCGTTGCTCGTCGAACATGCCGGTGTGCTGCTCGTCGTGAAAGATTTCGCGCCGCGCTCGGCGTTCGTGCGTGCGACGCTCGGGCGCTGGATCGCGCGCCGGGAACAGCGCGCGTGGGCGGCGCTCGCGGGCCACGCCTCGGTGCCGCGCTTGATCGGCGAGATCGACGCGTTGGCGTTCGCCGTCGAGTACCGCGCCGGGCGCCCGCTCTCGCGCAGCATCGCCCGCGAAACTCCGCCAGCGTTCTTCGATCGGCTCGCTGCCGCGATCGACGGGATGCACGCGCTCGGCGTCGTGCACCTCGACCTACGCCATCAGGGCAACGTGCTCGTCGGCGAGGATGGCGCGCCGGTGCTGATCGACTTCGGCTCCGCGCTGGTACTGGCGCCGGGCAGCGTCGCGGCGCGCGCCGCACGCGTGCTGCTCGGCTGGATCGATCACGGCGCGGTGCGGAAGTGGCGGCGTTACTCGCTCGAAGCGGGCGGGTCCTCGCGCGCGGTGCGCGGCGACAAGCGGCCGATGTAGTGGCGGAACGTTTCGAGGGTGAGTCGCGCGTCGGCCAGTGCACGGTGCGCGACTTTGTTTTGGACAAGGCCCGCGCGCGTCGCCGCCTGGCGTAGAGAAAGCGCCTCCACCTTTTCGCCCGCGACCAGCGACCACGCATAGAACAGCGTGGCGAGGTCGATCACGTGGTAGTCGAACGGGAACGGGATGCCGCAGTTCTTGTAGGCGCGTTCCAGGAAGAGCACGTCCATGCGCACGTTCTGGCCGGACGCGACAACCTTGCAGCCCTTCGGCAGGAAATCCGCGAGTTCCGTCAGCGCCTTGCGGACTGGCACCGCCTCCGCCGCCCAGACAGCCGCGTCGTAGCCCGAGATCTCGATCGAAGTCTGCGTGATCCGCTCGGGCCGCCCGATCACCTTCCACTCGCGCTCGCCGCTCTCGGCAAGCCGGTCGTCAGTCAGGATCACGCCGATCTCGGTGATGTCGTGCAGCTCAGGATCGAGGCCGCCGAACTCGCAATCCAGGAACGCGAACGCGAAGTTGGGCATGGGGTCTTCGCGAACTCCGGTGCTGGGCGGATGCAGCGGGCGGCGAGGCGCCGCCGCTGATCCGCGTTTCGGGGCGTTACCCGGTGCGCCCTAAGAAGTGGCGCTCCCTATGGGAGTCGAACCCATGTTTCGGCCTTGAGAGGGCCACGTCCTAGGCCACTAGACGAAGGGAGCGAAGGGCGCGCACGCTAGCGGCCTCGCGTTTGGGGTGTCAACGAATCCGCGTCCCGTACCGCGCGCTCCGAGAGTGACGCTTTTCGTCTCGTTGCCGCCGCCGCGCGTCACTTCGGCATTTTTCCCCGTCCGCCTCGCGAGAACGGTCCCGCGTGAGTTCGCTCACACGCGCTTCAGGTTCGCGCCAGGTTTGCCGACACGCTGCCTCAGGCAGAAGCCTTGGCACATCGGTTGCTCAAGACCTCCGCCAACGCCAATCCGAGCGAAGTCTCGAGCCCGGCAAGTTGCCGACGCGGAAGCTGCCTCGGACCAAGGAGAGAAAAAGAAAATGCGCAAGCTTCACGCGCGAAAAGGCGGCTTCACGCTCATCGAGTTGATGATCGTGGTCGCCATCATCGGGATCCTGGCGGCAATCGCCATCCCGAACTTCCTGATGTTCCAGCTCCGCTCGAAGACGGGCGAAGCGAAGGTCAACCTCGCCGGTCTGCGGACGGCCGAGGAAGGCTACTTCGCTGAGTTCGGCACCTACGTGGTCGCGGCGGCCCTGCCTGCTGCGGCTCCGACGTCGCGAAAGCAACCGTGGCCGATTCCCGCGGTTGGCTTCGACACGATGGGTTGGGCGCCTGAAGGCCAGGTGTTCTTCGTGTACCAGGTGGTTGGAAACGCGGCTCCTCCGGCTGCGGTCACCATGTACTCGGCGGGTGCCCTCGGCAATCTCGATGCGGCCAACCTGACCTCGGACTTCGCGTACATCCATCCGCTGCCCGGCGCGGCGGCGGGCCTCGCGGTCAACGGCTGCCCGGTTGGCGGCGTGTACAACGCGGCGACGCAGCTGAACGATCTGTTCAACACCGTCGGTCCGTGCGCTGCTGGCGACGGCCAGAGCGACTTCTAGCCCGATGCTCTGAGTCCTCGGGAGGGTCGGAGCCAATCTCCGGCCCTCCCTTTCGCAGTTTTCGCAAACGCCTCGTCCTGACTGAAATGAGGGAGTTCAAGATGCGCTCGAGAAAAAACGCGGGTGGCTTCACGCTCATCGAACTCATGGTGGTAGTCGCAATCATCGGAGCTCTTTCGGCGACCGCGATCACGCTCTTTCAGTCGCAACAGCTGCGCTCGAAGCGCGCTGAGGGCATGACGAACATCGAGGCGCTTGCGAAATCCGCAGACGGATACTTCGGAGAGGTCGGCGCATACCCATCGGTCGCGGGGAGCTGGCCGGCGCCGTTCCCGGACCCCGTCGCAACAGCGTGGGACGCCGCCTCCTCCGCCGCGTTCGGAGCGATTGGGTTTAGGGCCGAGGGCGCTGTTCGGTACCGGTACGACTTGGACGCGACTCCTGCCGAATGCCCTTGCGCGAGCCAGAACTGCTTCACAGCGATCGCGTTCTCAGATTTGGAAGGAGACGGCGCTCCGGGCGGGGTCGCCTACTTCCGGCGCGACGACCTGGGCATCGAGTGCCCGACCGCCATCTTTGGCTGGAACGCGCCCACGGATCCCACGACTGGCCTGCCGATCCACGAGGCCGCGGCGGCGTACCCTGGCGCCGGCGGTCCCTTAGCTCCGGACGACTACTAGAAACCTCTCCCCCCGAGAGACTCGATGCTCCTACGAAT
Source organism: Deltaproteobacteria bacterium (assembly GCA_031401135.1). Classification (GTDB taxonomy): domain Bacteria; phylum Myxococcota_A; class UBA9160; order UBA9160; family UBA6930; genus VGRF01. The sequence continues at coordinate 15,331 of JANNRF010000475.1, forward strand.
CCTTGCCGCGCTCGGCGCGGCCGCGGGGATCGCACTCGCCAGCGCGCAGCTACCGGACTTGTCCGCGCGCACGCAGAGCGAAGCCTTCGTTCCCGATCCGCAGACGGCGCAGTTGCTCTCCTTCGGCTTCGAATCGGTGATGGGCGACTTGCACTGGCTGCGCGCAGTTCAGATCGCCGGCAGTCCAGAGGGCGCCGGTGGCCGCAATTCGCTGCTCGCCTCGCTGATCGATGTCGTGACGACCCTCGATCCCTGGGTCGACCACCCGTATCGGTTCGCGGCGGTCTGGTTGACGGATGACGAGACCGCCGTGCGAAAGAGCAACGAACTCATTCGGCGCGGGATCGCCCATCACCCCGACGACTGGCGCGGCTATTTCTATCTCGCGTTCAACCACATGTTCTTTCTCGGGGAGGAGCCGGAGGCGGCCCTCGCGCTCGAGCCCGCGGTCAACCTCGAGGGCGCTCCTCCCTACCTGAGCCGCTTGCTTGCGCGCTTGAAGAGCAGCACAGGCGGGCTCGACGCTTCCGCCGCGTTCCTGCACGAGATGGCGCTGCAGGCCGCGAGTGACGATGAGCGCGAGCGCTACCAAAAATCGCTCGATGAGGTCGAGACCGAGCGGCGCGCGCGTTTCCTCGACTCCGCGCGCATCGAGTACGTGCGCCGCCACAAGCGCGACATCGTGCGCGTCGAGGATCTGGTGAGTGGCGGCGTATTGCGAGAGCTGCCGCCCGAACCGTTCGGCACGGATTGGAAGATCAGCGACGAGACCGGCCAAATCGTTTCGAGCCACGTTCGATATCGCTACGGCGTGAAGATCGACGGGACGAATCGAAAGATGATCGAAGAGTTCCGCGCGCGTTCGCGCAGAGTTCGAGGGAAGTGATGCGGGAAGGCGAGTCCATCGTTCGCGTGCAGGGCTTGGTGAAGGACTTCCGGCCCGGCTTCGGGCTGCGCAAGAAGCGCGTCCTGCACGGCATCGATTTCGAGGTGAAGCGCGGCGAAATCTTCGGCTTTATCGGGCCCAACGGCGCGGGCAAGACCACCACGCTGAAGATCCTAATGGGTCTGATTCGCGCGACCGAGGGCGAAGCGCAGATCCTCGGCCACGACGTGGGCGAGACCGCGTTCCGCGAGCACATCGGGTTCGCACCCGAGAGCCCGTACTTCTACGACTTCCTGACCGGCGCCGAGATCCTCGACTTCTACGCGCGGCTGTGCGCCGTGCCGCGCAAGCGGCGGCGCGAGCGCGTCCAGGAAGTGCTCGAGCTGGTTGGCCTCGGCCACGCCGCCGACATGCGCCTGCGCACCTACTCGAAGGGCATGCTGCAGCGCATCGGCATCGCGCAGGCCATCGTGCACGACCCGAGCGTGGTGTTCCTCGACGAGCCGATGAGCGGGCTCGACCCGGTCGGGCGCAAGGAGATCCGCGATCTGGTGGTGCGGCTCAACGCCGACGGCAAGACGCTGTTCATGAACACGCACATCCTCTCGGACGTGGAGATGATCTGCGACCGCGTCGCGATCATCGTGCAGGGCCGGATCGCTTATCAGGGCCAGCTCGACGACGTGGAAGGGGGCGGCGAGCGCCAGTTCGACGTGACGTTCTCTTCGCTTTCGCCGGATTTCGCGGAGGAGTCGGAGGCGCGCTTCGAGGCGCAGTTATCAGGGCGCCGCGATTGCGTCACGCTGCGTGTTTCGCAGAAGCACGTGAGCGAGCTGATGCAGGGCGCGCTCGCCCACGGCGCGATCGTCGAAGAGGTGCTTCCCGTGCGCGCGGGGCTCGAGGCGCTGTTCCTCGACGCGGTGGCGGGCAAGCTGACGGGGGACGCGAAATGAGGTGGCTGAGCGCGGTGTTCGCGATCGCGAGCAATACCTGCCGCGACGCGATCCGCAGCAAGGTGCTCTACGTGCTGCTGTTCTTCGCGATCTTGCTGATCGCGACCAGCGCCACGCTCTCGACGCTCTCCTACATCGAGCGCGACCGCATTCTCCAGGACGTGAGTCTCGGCGCGATCCGCTTCTTCGGCGCTGCGATCGCGATCTTCGTGGGCGTCGGACTCGTGCACCGCGAGGTCGACCGCCGCACGATCTACACGATTCTCTCGAAGCCCGTGGATCGCAGCGCGTTCATCGCCGGCAAGTACGCGGGGCTCGTGGCGACGCTCTGGGCGCTGCTCGCGGTGATGTCGCTGTGCTTCGTCCTCACCTCGCTCGGGTCGCACGCCCCGCTCGATGCGGGGCACGCGAAGGCGCTGGCACTGATCGCGGCCGAGCTCGCCGTCGTGGTGGCCTTCGCGACGCTGTTCTCCTCGTTCTCGACGCCGTTTCTGGCGGGTTGTTACAGCCTCGGCCTCTACCTGATCGGTCACATGACGCGCGACCTGCTCGCGATCGGGCAGACCGCGCAATCCGAGATGGCGCGCGAGCTCACCCGCTGGGTCCACCGGCTCGTGCCCGACCTCGAGGCATTCAACCGCAGCATCGAGGCGGTGCATGGCCTCCCGATCCCGGGCGCCGAGGTCGCGTGGACTGCCGTGATGGGCGTTTCGTGGATCGCGGGCTTCCTGCTGGTGGCGGTGCTGGCGTTCGAGCGGCGCGACTTCCGATAGGCTGCGCAGATGGCGCCGCCCCTAACAGCTCTCGAGTTCACGCCGGCGGCGCTCGTGATGGTGGGCGCACTGGGGCTGGTCGTGGGCTCGTTCCTGAACGTCGTGATTCACCGCGTTCCGCGCGGCGAATCCATCGTGCATCCACGCTCTCGCTGCCCGGGCTGCGGCGGGGCGATCGCGGCCTTCGACAATCTGCCGGTGTTCTCGTGGTTGCTGCTGCGCGGGCGCTGCCGCAGTTGTCGCGCGCCGATCTCCGCGCGCTATCCGCTCATCGAACTCGCGACGGCGGTGGTGTTCGTCGCCATCGCGATCGGCCAAGGTGCTAGCGCGCTGACGATTCTGTGGTGGGGATTCGCAGCGGCGTTGATCGCCGCGGCCGGCATCGACTTCGACGAGCGCTGGATCCCGGATTCGATTTCGCTCGGCGGCATCGTCGCCGGGCTCGCGCTGATGCCGCTCGCGCGCTGGTTCGCAGCCGAGGACTACGCGGGCGCGCTGCGCAGCGCGCTCGCAGGCGCGGCTCTCGGCGGCGGCTTGTTATGGCTGGTCGGCTTCGCGCACGCACGCGTTTCGCAAGCGCTCGGCCGCGAGTTCGAGCATTGGCCGGGCGAGGGCGAGGCGCTGCCGAAGTTCGCGAGCCTCGATTACTGGACATGGTTCCCCGGCCTCGGCTTCGGCGACGTAAAGCTGATGGCTGCGGTCGGCGCGTTCCTCGGCCCGTTCGGCGTGATCGAAACGATCGTGCTCTCGGCAATCTTCGGTCTGCTGCTCGGCCTCGCGCCGCTGCTCTCGCGCCGCGCCCTCGACACCCCCTTCGGCTTCGGCCCCGCGATCGCGCTCGCCGCCATCGTCGCGACGATCCTGCCGCTGCAACTGGTGGGCTGAACGAGCCACCGGCACGCCCGCATCGCCGCGCGGCTAACGTGGGCACTTCGCATGAAGGAGCCGCGATGGCCGAGACGAACGCCGAACAGCGCACTTATTGGAACGACCAGGCCGGCCCGATCTGGGTCGCGATGCAAGAAAGGATGGACGTACAGATCGGCGTCCACGGCGAGCGCGCCCTAACAGTACTCGCGGCGAAGCCCGGCGAGCGCGTGCTCGACGTCGGCTGCGGTTGCGGCGATACCGCGCTCGCGATCGCGCGCCGAGTCGGCGCCAGCGGCCGCGTGCTCGGCGTCGACATCTCCGCGCCGATGCTCGCCCGCGCGCGCGAACGCGCCGCCGTGGCCGGCCTCACGCATCTAACATTCGAGCACGCCGACGCGCAGACTCACGCGCTTCCCGCCGCCGCCTTCGACGCACTCTTCTCGCGCTTCGGCGTGATGTTCTTCGAAGCGCCCGGCGCGGCCTTCGCGAACCTCGCGCGCGCGCTGCGCCCCGGCGGCCGCCTCGTGTTCGCGTGCTGGCAGCCAGTCGCCGCAAACCCCTGGGTCGCCCTACCGATGAGCGCGCTCGCGAGCGTGCTGCCGCTGCCCGCACCCCCGCCGCCAGGCGCCCCAGGCCCGTTCGCGTTCGGCGACACCGAGCACGTGAAGCGAATCCTCGGCGGCGCCGGCCTCCGCGAGATCGCCTTCCGCAGCGAACAACTCCCGATGGCCTTCGGCGGCGTCGACGAAGCCGCCGCCTTCCTCACCGAAATGGGCCCCGCCAGCCGAGCCGTCCGCGAAGCCGGCGGCAGCGAATCGCTGAAAGAGAAGGCCAAGGCCGCAATCCGCGACGCGATCGCCCCGCACGAAAAAAACGGCCGCGTCGAACTGGGCTCCGCGATCTGGGTCGTGACAGCAACCAAGCCCGCGTGAGGACCGCAACCAAGCCCGCCTGAAACCGCAACGAGCGCGGAAATAACTCCCCGCAAACCGCGCTGTCACCCGTGGCAGCAAGCGATCCGAGCGAACGCAGTTCGCTCAGATCGCGCGCAGCGAGGCGGGCGGCTCGTAGTGCCACTCATCGCTCAAACCAGAGCCGAGCGAAGCCCACGAGAGATTTGAACTGGATCCCCGGCGAGGATTTGAACCTCGACAAACAGAGTCAGAGTCTGTGGTCCTACCGTTAGACGACCGGGGAGCAGGGGGCGCAACATAGGCGAGGGCTTTCGATCCTCAAGCCGAGCGATGGCAGGCGAGTGCGCCCTCCGCTATTCGCCCCCACCTCGCGCAGGTTCCCCGTGAAGATCGACCTCGAATCCCTGACCGAAACCCCGGCAACGTTCCATTTCTCGGCGACGCCGCAGTGGTTCCGGCAACGTTTCGAGCGCACGGACCGGGCCGCGGACGAGCTGACCGACCCGCTCGAAATCGAGGGCCGCGCCTACCGCGCCGCGCTCGACGTGCTGCTCGAAGGCAGTGTGCGCGGCGAGGTCGAAGTCGCGTGCAGCCGATGCCTCGCCCGCTATCGTGCGCCGGTCCGCGAGCCGTTCCGCCTCATTTTAGAGCCCGCCGGCGCAAGAGTTCCTGCCGATCCCGAGGGCGCCGCGGCTCTCTCCAGCGATGGGCTGTACTTGAGCGACGAGCCGGAGATGGGGTGGTTCCGCGGGCACGAAATTTTGCTCGATCGTTTCGTTGGGGAGGTCATCTCGCTCGCGTTGCCGCTGCAGCCCGTCTGCCGGGAAAGCTGCAAGGGTTTGTGCCCGCATTGCGGTGTCGATCGCAACGTCGAGTCGTGCAACTGTGCCGAGAATCGCCCCGAATCCCCGTTCGCCGTTCTAAGCAAGCTCAAGAAGGGCGCCCCGCCTTAATCGCGTCACGCCCAAGCACACGTTCAACCGGAGAGAAGCATGTCCGCCGTACCCAAGCGCAAGGTTTCCAAGTCGCGCAAGAACAAGCGCCGCAGCCATCACTTCCTGACTGCCCCGGGTAGCGCCGCCTGTCCGCAATGCGGCGAGGCGCGCGCGCCGCATCGCGTCTGCCGCAACTGCGGCATGTACGCCGGCCGGCAGACACTCGCCGAGGCCAAGCTGAAGACCGCCGAGGCCTGAGCGCGTTGCTCGCGCTGCTCTTTCCGGGCCAGGGTTCGCAGACGGTCGGCATGGGCCGCGACGTGTTCGATGCGTCGCCCGCAGCCCGGGCGACGTTCGAGGCCGCGGATCGCGCGCTCGGCTTCCCGCTCTCGAAGCTGTGCTTCGCGGGACCCGAAGATGAGCTGCGCCGAACCGAAATCCAGCAGCCCGCGATTCTCACAACGAGCATCGCGCTGCTGCGCGCAATCGAAGAGCGCCTTCGCCTCGCGCCGAGCTTTGTGCTGGGGCACAGCCTCGGCGAGTACTCCGCGCTCGTGGCTGCGGATGCGATCGCGTTCGAGGACGCAGTCACGCTGGTGAATGCGCGCGGGCGTTTCATGCAGGACGCGGTGCCCGCCGGCAAAGGTGCGATGGCGGCGCTGATGGGCCTCGAGCCCGAGGCCGTAGCTGCCGCCTGCCGCGCGGCGAGCGAAGCCACGGGCGCCGTCGTTTCGCCCGCCAACTACAACTCGCCGCAGCAAACCGTAATCGCTGGCGACGCGGTTGCGGTCGAGCACGCGATCGCGCTCGCGAAGGAGCGCGGCGCGAAGCGCGCGGTGTCGCTGCCGGTTTCCGCACCGTTCCACTGCGCGCTGATGCGCCCCGCCGCGGAGCGGCTCGCGCAGGAACTCGCGCGCGTGCGCTTTCGCGACCCGCGCGTCCCGGTGATCACGAATGTCGAGGCGGCGCCGAACTCGCGCGGAGATCGCATCGCGGCGCTGCTCGAACAGCAAGTCACCGCGCCGGTTCGCTTCATCGAGTCGGTGAAGCAGCTCGCGGCGCTCGGCGTCACGCGCGTGCTCGAGATCGGCCCGGGCTCGGTGCTGACGGGCCTAGTTGCGCGCATCGAGCGCGGAATCGCGCGCGCGAACGTAAGCACCCGCGAAGATGTCGAAACCGTGGTGGCGGCGGGCGTAGCGGCGTAGGGTTCGGAGCGATCGGACTTTCGAGGGAGACGAAAATGGCGGACGCCGCTCTGGCGAAGCGAGTCGAAGCGATCATTGTCGAGCAGCTCGGCGTGACTCCGGAAGAAGTCGTTCCCGAAGCGTCGTTCATCGACGACCTCGGTGCAGATTCGCTCGACATCGTCGAACTCGTGATGGCGATGGAAGAAGAGTTCGACATCGAAATTCCCGACGAGCATGCGGACCGCTTGCAGACGATCGGCTCCGCGGTCGAGTACTTGAAAGAACGCCTCGAGGCCTAGCAAGCGCGAGCGCGCAGCGAGCCGCAGGCGAGCGGAGTCGAACAGTGGCCTCGGTTCCGCGAGAGATCGTCGTGACCGGGCTCGGCTGCGTCTCGCCGCTCGGCACCAGCGCTGCGGCGACCTGGAGCGCGATCGTCGCCGGGCAATGCGGCATCACGCGCCTTCCGGACGAATACGACGCGCGACTCGCGGTGCGCATCGCCGGGCAAGTCACCGGGGAACTGGACCCCGGCCCGCTCGAACACAAAGAACTGCGGCGCATGGATCGCGGCATTCTGCTCGCCCTCGCCGCGGCGCGCGAAGCGCTCGCCGACGCGCAGCTGCTCGGCGCGATCGGCAGCGCGGTTGATCGCGATCGCATCGGGGTCGCGATCGGCACGGGCATCGGCGGCATTCACACGCTCGTGCAGAACGACCGCGCCTACGTCGAACACGGCCCGCGGCGCGTCTCGCCGTTCTTCATTCCGATGACGCTCGCAAACATGCCCGCTGGCGTCGTCGCGATTCAGCACGGCCTGCGCGGCCCGAACTTGTGCCACGTCACTGCCTGCGCGAGCGGCGCGCACGCGATCGGGGAATCGCTGCGTCTGCTGCGCAGCGGTGAGGCCGACGCGATGCTGGTGGGCGGCACCGAGGCTGCGATCGTCGATCTCGTGATCGCGGGCTTCAGCAACATGCAGGCGCTCTCCCGCCGCAACGACGAACCGGCGCGCGCGAGCCGGCCCTTCGACGCGGACCGCGACGGCTTCGTGCTGGGCGAAGGCGCCGCGCTGCTCGTGCTCGAGCGCGCCGATCATGCGCGCGCTCGCGGTGCGCGCGTGCGCGCGAAGCTGCTCGGCTACGGCGCGTCATCCGACGCTGCGGAAATGGTCGCGCCCGATCCAGCTTCGGGTGGCGCGAGACGCTGCATGCAGGCCGCGCTCGCGAGCGCTGGGCTTGCGCCGAGCGACGTGGACTACGTGAACGCGCACGCCACCAGCACGCCCGCTGGCGATCTCGCCGAGGCGCAGGCGATCCGCGAAGTGTTTGGTGCGCACACCGATCGCCTCGCGGTCTCCTCGACGAAGGGCGCGACGGGCCATTTGCTCGGCGCTGCCGGCGCCCTCGAAGCGCTGCTCTCGGTGCGCGCGCTCGAGACGGGTATGCTGCCGCCGACTTTGAATCTGGACCGGCCGGACCCTTCGTTTACGCTCGATCACGTCGCGAACAAAGCCCGCAGCACGCGGGCGCGCGTGGTGCTGAGCAACTCGTTCGGTTTCGGCGGAGTGAACGCGGCATTGGTTTTTGGGAGTGCGGACTCGTGAGCGCCGAACGCGCCGTGAAGAGCAGCAAGCCGGAGGCGCGCAGCGAGGCGCAGCCGAGCGAAGGAGAGAGAACGATGGCCGACTCCATCGCCATGGGCAGCGATCACCGCGGTTATCCGCTGAAGCAAGCGTTGCGCGCGAAGCTCGAAGCGGCTGGCTATGCCGTGAGTGATTATGGTCCCCACGGCCCCGAGTCGGTGAACTATCCCGAGTTCGCGGCGCCCGCGGCGCGCGCCGTCTCGAACGGCGAAGCGGCGCGCGGCATCGTGATCTGCGGCAGCGGGCTGGGTGTGATGTACACGGCGAATCGCTTCCCGCGCGTGCGCGCGGCGCTGGTGCACGACGTCGAGACAGCGGCCGTCGCGCGCCAGCACAACGACGCCAACGTGCTCGCGCTCGCCGGCGACAAAACCGATCCCGACACCGCCTGGCAGATCGTGCAGACATGGCTCGCGACGCCGTTCGAGGGCGGGCGCCACGCCTCGCGCGTCGCGGCGATCGACTCGCTCACCACCACGTACGACGGTGCGCTCGCAGCTGCGGACCCGATCGTCGCGGAGATCCTGCGCCGCGAGGCGCGCCGCCAGGCCGAAGGGCTCGAACTGATCGCGTCGGAGAATTTCGTCTCCGAGGCGGTGCTCGAGGCGCTCGGCTCGGTCGCCACCAACAAGTACGCCGAGGGCTACTCGGGCAAGCGTTATTACGGCGGCTGCGAAGTGCTCGACGAGGCGGAGGACCTCGCCATTGAGCGCGCCAAGCAGCTGTTCGGCTGCGACCACGTGAACGTGCAGCCACACTCGGGCTCGCAGGCGAACGAGTGCATCTACCGCGCAGTCCTCAATCCCGGCGACACGATCCTCGCCATGAACCTCGACCACGGCGGCCACCTCACCCACGGCAGCCCCGCGAACTTCTCGGGCAAGCTCTACAAGATCGTCCCCTACGGCGTGCGCCAGAGCGACGAGCGGATCGATTACGACCAGTTGCGCGAACTCGCGCGCGAGCATCGCCCCAAGTTGATCCAATGCGGCGCGACCGCGTATTCGCGCGTGATCGACTTCGCGCGCTTCCGCGAAATCGCAGACGAAACCGGCGCGCTCCTGTTCGCGGACATCGCGCACATCGCGGGCCTGATTGTTACGGGTCACCACCCGAGCCCTGTGGGCAAGGCGCAGCTGATCGGCACCACCACGCACAAGACGCTGCGCGGGCCGCGCGGCGGCATGATCCTGTGCGATCAAGAGTTCGCGAGAGCAGTCGACAGCGCGGTGTTCCCGGGCGGGCAGGGCGGCCCGCTCATGCACGCGATCGCCGCGAAGGCGGTCGCTTTCCGCGAGGCGCTGGCGCCGGGTTTTCGCGAGTACAGCGCGCAGATCATCGCGAACGCGCGCGCTCTCTCTGCGACACTCACCGAGCTGGGCTTCCGCATCGTCTCGGGCGGCACCGATAATCACTTGTTCCTGCTCTCGCTCGTCGGCCGCGATCTCAGCGGCAAGAAAGCGCAGGAGGCGCTCGATCGCGCAGGCATTACGGCCAACAAGAACATGGTGCCGTTCGATCCGCGCACGCCGTTCGTCACTTCGGGCCTGCGCTTCGGCACGCCCGCGCTCACCACGCGCGGCATGCGCGAGGACGAGATGCGCGAGATCGCGGTGCTGATTGCGCGCGTGCTCGAGCGCCCGGCGGATGCGGCTCTGGCGGCCGTGGTGCGGGGCGAGGTGCGCACGCTCTGCTCGCGCTTCCCGCTCTACCCGGGCCGCTGGCAGCGCGAGAATTAGGGGCGCTGCGTGCAGTGTCCGTACTGCAACGACCCGTCGAATCGCGTGATCGACTCTCGGCTCACGCGCGAGGGCCAGGAGATCCGCCGGCGGCGCGAGTGCGACGAGTGCGGGCGGCGCTTCACCACGCGTGAGCGCGTCGAAGAGTTGGTGCCCAAGATCATCAAGCACGACAAGCGCCGCGAGGAATACAGCCGCGCCAAGCTCGAGCACTCGATCCAGAAAGCCTGCGTGAAGCGGCCGATCTCGGAGAACGCGATCCAGAACCTGGTAGATCGCGTCGAGCGGCGGCTCACCGAGCGAGGCGACGCCGAGGTGTCGACGCGCGTGGTCGGTGAGCTCGCGCTCGAAGAACTCTCCGCGCTCGACGCGCTGGCAGCCGCGCGCTTTGCCTCGGTGTTCCACGACTGGAAGAGCGCCGCCGATTACGAGGCGTTCTTCGCAACCCACGCAGCGCGCGACGACGAACCCGGCTCGTCCGGCGCGACTTCTTAGGGAAGCGATGCGCCCCGCCGAGGCCATGCAGCTCGCGCTCGCGCGAGCGCGCCGCGCTTCGGGCCGCACGTTCCCGAACCCCGCGGTCGGGGCCGTCGTGCTGCGAGGCGAGCGCGTGCTCGGCGCGGGCGAGACGCAGCCGCCTGGCGCCGCGCACGCCGAGGTGCGCGCACTGCGCGATGCCGCGCGCAAACACGGCGCACGCGCGCTCGTGGGCGCGACGCTCGCGGTCACGCTCGAGCCGTGCGGGCACCACGGCCGCACGCCGCCGTGCACCGACGCGATTCGCGCTGCGGGCATCGCGCGCGTTTGGATCGGGCAGCGCGATCCGCATCCGCTCGTCTCGGGCCGCGGCATTCGCGCGCTGCGCCGCGCCGGCATCGCCGTCGAAACGAACGTGTGCGCCGCGGAATGCGCGGATCAGCACCGCGGCTTCTGCTCGGTGCACGAACGCGGCCGGCCCTGGGTCGCGCTGAAACTCGCCGTCACGCTCGACGGCCGCATCGCCACCGCGCGCGGCGAATCGCGCTGGATCACGAGCCCGGAGGCGCGTGCGTTCGCGCACCGCCTGCGCGATGCCGCGGACGCCGTGATGATCGGCTCCGGCACCGCGCTGGCCGACGATCCCGCGCTCACGGTGCGCGCAGCCGGCGGCGCGCTCGTGCGCGCGCCCGTGCGCGTCGTGGTGGACGCCGCGCTCGCGGCGCCGGCGCGCCTCGCGCTGTATCGCGACGCGCACGCCGCGCGCACCTGGCTGCTCACCGCGCGCGGTCACTCAGTGCGCGCGCTCGCGGCACGCACGGCGCACGGCGCGCGCGTGATCGAGGCGCCGCGCCGCGGCGCACACCTCGATCTCGCGCGCGCTCTCGAGCAGCTCGCGCGCGCAGGTCTCACGCAACTCCTCGTCGAAGGCGGCGGAGGGCTTGCGGCTGCACTGCTGCGCGCCGGGCTCGTCGATGAGTTGCATTGGTTCGCGTCGCCAAGCCTGCTCGGTGGCGACGCCCGAGCTGCCGTCGCCGCGCTCGGCGTAAAGCGACTCGCGGATCAGCCCGCTTTCGTGATCGCGGACATGCGGCGACTCGGTTCGGATCTGTACGTTCACGCTCGTCTCCGACCTAAGGCGTGATTCCGCGTGCGCACTTATCCGAGCAGTCGCGATGCAGCCGGGCTCCGCTTCGCGGTGGTCGTCGGCCGCTTCAACCACCCGATCTCGTCGAGCTTGCTGACGGCGTGCTGCGAGGAACTCGTGGCGCGTGGCGCCAGCGACGCTGAGATCGACGTGGCTTGGGTGCCCGGCGCATTCGAGCTCCCGCTCGCCGCGCGCAAGCTCGCAGCGAGCGGCCGTTACGACGCAGTGATTACGCTCGGCGCGGTGATTCGCGGCGGCACGCCGCATTTCGAGTACGTCTGCCGCGGCGTGACGGACGGCGTCGGCGCCGTCATGCGCGATACCGGCGTGCCGGTCGCGTTCGGCGTGCTCACTACGGACGATCTCGACTCGGCGCTGGCGCGCGCTGGCGGTAGCGAAGGCAACAAGGGCGCCGAGGCCGCGCTCGCCGCGATCGAGATGGCGCGGCTCGTGCGCGCGCTCGAGAAGCCGCCGGAGGCGCGATGAAGGAATCGCGCTCGGCGCCGCGTCACCGCTCGCGCGAAGCCGCGCTGCAGGCGCTCTACGCCGCCGACATCGGCGGCGAACTCGATGTCGCGCGCGCCGAGGCCTCGCTGGACGCGCTGGCGGAACACTTCGAGTTGCCGAGCGGCGCGCGCACCTTCGCCAAGGAACTCGTCGTAGGCGTCGCCACGGAGCGCACCGAGATCGATCGACGCATTACGGAAGTCGCGCATCGCTGGCGGATCGAGCGGATGGCGGCGGTCGATCGCAACGTGCTGCGGCTCGCGGCCTGGGAGATCGTGTTCGCCGGCACGCCGCGCGAGGTCGTGATCGACGAAGCCGTCGAGCTCGCGCGCCGCTTCGGAGACGACGCCTCGCCGCGCTTCGTGAATGGTGTGCTCGACGCGCTCGCGCGCGCGGCGGCCGGCGAGGCGCCGCGATGAACGTGGTGCTCCCCGTCGACCTCGATCAGCGCGCACTGCATCGCGTGCCGAGCGACCTAATTGCTGCGCCGCTGTTCGCGACGGGTCTGCCGATGCGCGGCCCCGCAGCTTGGCTCGATTGGCGCCTGTGCGGCCTCGCGGCGCGCGCCGCCTCGCGCGATCCCGCCTGCGCCGAGCCCGGTAACGCGCTGCTGGTGCCGTCACTCGGGCGCTTGCGGGCGGCCTGGGTGCTGCTCGGCGGCGCTGGAGATCCGGCCTCGTTTGGCGAACACGGCGCGCGCGCCTGGGCCGCAGATGTCGCCGTACGCTGCGCCGAGCTGCGCATCGGCACGCTCGCGGTAGCGGTCCCGACGGAGCGCGTCTCGCGGCTGGCGCTCGATCGCACGATCGCGGCTCTGGTTGCGGGCGTGGCAGCGGCGCTCGCGGAACATCCTGCGCCTCTGCGTTTGCGCCTCGTGCTCGCTCCGGCCGACATGAATCGTGCCGAGAACGCCCTCGCTGCGGCCCCGCGTAGCTACCCGGGCGGCGTCGTGTTGCGCGTCGATCGGGCTCCGCAAGAAGAACCGCCGGGCACGCTCGCTTCCCGCACTGCCGCGGAGACAGCGCTGCGGGTGAGCCCCTCCGCCAGCCCGGTCTGAGACGGCGCCAGGTTTTTCCCGGGCTCATCCAGCGCCGGCGTTCAGTTCGACGCGCAAGCGGCCGATGCCACCTGCGGCGTTGGCCCAGCACGGGCTGGCTGCGCCGTACGGGAGCCGCTCGCGATGAGCCTGGTCGGAAGCCTGGAAGATCTGGGGCTTGGGGACATTCTCCAGATCGTGCAGTTATCAGGGAAGTCGGGCTTGCTGGCGCTGCGCAGCGAGTCCGGCGACGGCCAGATCGTGTTCGAGCGCGGCCTCGTGCGCGCGGCGACCACGCGCGACCTCCCGCAGGATCTGCGCGAACTGATCTCCCGGCGCGCTGCGGTCCCCGCCGAGGCGCTCGGCGAGGCGGCTCGCGAGGCGCGCAAGCAGGGCGTGCCCCTCGCGACGTGGCTCACGCAGCGCGGACTCCTCGACAGCGAGGCCCTCGACGAACTCCGCGCTCAGGCGATCACGGACGCCGTGCTGCAGATGTTCCGCTGGCGAACCGGCGAGTTCAACTTTGAAGTGCGAGAAGGCGCCACCGGCGATGACGAACTCGCCCTCGCCAAGGGGCTGAGCCCGCAGTTCCTCGCCCTCGAGAGCGCGCGAGAGGATGACGAGCACACCGACGAACTCGCCGAGCCCGAAGGCGTGCTCGAAGCCGACAGTTTCGATTCGGCCACGCCGAGTGTCGCTCCTACGCAAAGCGCAGCCGAGGCGGCGCCGTTTGTTGCGGATGCAGAGGTCCTCGAAGCCACGCCCGCGCCGGCCGACGCGGAGGACGAAGCCGCGGTCGCCCTTGCGCAAGCAATCTTCGAGGAAGCGGCGACGCTCGTTCAGCCTGCGCCCGCCGAGTCGCTCCCGAGCCGGGAGCCCCAAGCTTCGGTGTTTTCCCAGCCGAGCGCGGTGATCGTGGTCGATCCCTCCCTGGCCGTGCTGGAGTGGGCGAAGGCCGCGCTCACCGGGCATTCGCGGGTACACACGTTCCAGCACACCGAGCTTGGCATCCAGCGCATCCGGCAGTACCTGCTGCGCCACGAGTTGCCGCTCGTGTTGTTAGGGGCAGACACGCCGCCAGACCCGGTGTCGGGCGCGCGCGACGTGTTCGACGTCGCTGCGCGCCTGCGACGCCAAGCGCCGCGCCTCCCGATCGTGGTGCTCTGCTCCGCCGGCTCGCGTCCGCCCACTCGTCGGCGCAGCGGGGCCGCACCGAACGCTTTCGCCGAACGGCCCAAGGACGGCGCGCTGGCGGATCAGCGGCGCAGCCCGGAGCGCCTCGCAGCTGCGGCCGCGTTGCGCGAGCTGCTCGCGCGTGTGCTGGATGCAAGCCCGCCCGGCATTGCCTCGCTGCCAGCCGCGAAGCTCGCGCCCGCTCCGCGCGTGCCCGAAGCCGACGTCTCGCGCCTGCGCGAGGCGAGTGCCCGCCTGCGCGAGCGCGCGCGCCAGGGCGACGTGCTGCCGAATGTGCTCGCGTTCGCGGCGCAGAGTTTCTCCCGCGTCGCGCTGTTCGCGGTGCGCGAGGAGAACATCGTCGGCGTTGCGCAGATCGGCCTCGGCAAGGCTGGCGGTCCCGACGATGCGGCGCTGCGAGATGTGCACATGGGCGTGCGCGAGTCGTCTTGGGTCCGCAAAGTCCTCGATACGATCCAGCCGGTGCGCGGCCGGCCCGTCGACGACGGCGATCACCGGCTCTGCGTAATGCTCGG
>JANNRF010000476.1:0-1861 GCA_031401135.1 Deltaproteobacteria bacterium
AAGCTCGCACCGGACGGCAGCGCGATCGTCACGCGCTGGAGCGGCCGCGTGCACGTCATCTCGCCGGATCGCGAGGTGCGAGACCTGAACTTCCCGCGGCGCGAAGACGGCCTCTACTACAGCGCCGTGCAGCGCGGGCGCGATCTCTGCGCCACGCATTGCGGCGGAGTCGAGGTGATCTGCGCGAGAGCGCCGAAATAGCGCAAGGCCGCGTTTTGGCTGCGTTACGTTGCCCGCCATGTACGCGGACAGACGCAAGCGTTTCCTCGATTCGATGGGCCCTGGTGCGGTGGCGCTGCTGCAAGGCGCGCGGCTCGTCGCGCGCTCGAACGACACCGATTTCGCGTTCCGGCAGGACAGCGATTTTCACTACCTAACGGGTTTCGATCACCCGCACGCAACGGCGGTGCTGCGCACCGATGGCGGGCCGGCCTACACGCTGTTCGTCGAAGCGCGCGACCGCGAGCGCGAACTGTGGAACGGCTACCGGCCGGGCGTCGACGGCGCGAAGAGCGATTATGGCGCGAACGAGGCGCACCCGATCGAGGCGCTCGACGCCGAATTGCCGCGTCTGCTCGAGCACGCCGAGCGCGTCTTCCACATGCTCGGCCGCGACCCGCGGCTCGACGCGAAGATCGCGGAGATCTTCGAATCGCTGCGCAAGCGCTCGCGCCAGGGGCTGATCCCCGCTTCTCAGGTCGTCGATCCGCGCTCGATTCTCCACGAGATGCGGCTGATCAAGGAGCCGAGCGAGGTCGAGAGCCTGCGCCGCGCCTCGGCGATTACGGCCGAGGGGCATCGCGAGGCCGCGCGCATCGCGCACGCGGGGCGCTTCGAGTACGAGTTGCAGGCCGCGCTCGAGTACGCGTTCCGGCGCCGCGGCTCGGCGGGCGTCGCGTACAACAGCATCGTCGGCGGCGGCAAGAACGCGACGATCCTGCACTACGTCGCGAACGATCAGAAGCTTCGCGGCGCGGAGCTCGTGCTGATCGACGCTGCCTGCGAGCTCGACGGCTACGCGTCCGATGTGACGCGCACGTATCCCGTGGGCGGCGCCTTCAGCGGCCCGCAGCGCGCGATCTATGAGGTCGTGCTCGCCGCACAGCTCGCCTCGCTCGAAGCCTCGAAGCCGGGTGCGACGCTGCCTGAAGTTCATAATGCCTCGGTGCGCAAGCTGACCGAAGGCATGGTTTCGCTGGGATTGTTGTCAGGGAACGTCGACGACCTGATCAAGACGGATGCCTTCCGCCGCTACTACATGCACGGCACCTCGCACTGGCTCGGCCTCGATGTGCACGACGTCGGCCCCTACACGGTGGGCGGCAAGCCGCGCCCGCTAGCGCCGGGGATGTGCTTCACGGTCGAGCCGGGGCTCTACGTCGCGGCTGACGACGACAAAGCGCCTGCGCAGTTCCGCGGGATTGGCGTGCGCATCGAAGACGACATCGTGATCACCGCGAACGGCCACGAGAATCTGACGGCGCCCCTAATTCCCAAGCATCCCGCCGACGTCGAAGCCTGGGTGCGCGACGCGGCCTAACCGCTGGCGAGTGGAGAGAGACAGACCGTGGCCGACATCGAGTCCCTGCTGAAAGAGAAGCGCGTCTTCAAGCCGCGCCCCGAGTTCGTGAAGCAGGCGAACTGGTCGCCGCGCCAGGTGGCCGAGTACCGCAAGCTCGGCGAGAAGCCTGAGAAGTTCTGGGCGCAGATGGCGAAAGAGCACGTCAGCTGGTTCTCGCCCTGGAAGAAAGTGCTCGACTGGAAGCCGCCTTTTGCGAAGTGGTTCGTCGGCGCCAAGACCAACGTCTCCTACAACTGCCTCGACCGACATATCGAGGGCCCGAACGCCTGGCGCCGTAAC
>JANNRF010000477.1:0-2489 GCA_031401135.1 Deltaproteobacteria bacterium
CGGGAAGAGCCACGCGCTGAGGCCGATGCCGGCTTCGATCGCGCCGTAGAGCATCAGCAAGCGGGGCGCTTCGCCGCGCGCCTCGGCGCGCTGGACGACGCGACGGGTCACGACACCGAAGAGCGAGTAGCCGATCGAGAGACCGCCGAGGAAGAGCGCGAGCACCGCGGCGGTGGCCTCGCTGTGGGAACCGAGCAGCGTGGCGAGGTATTTCTGCCACGCGACCTCGTAGACCAGGCCGCTAAAGCCGGTCAGCAAAGTGAGCGCTAGAGAGATAGGGCGCAGCATCAGGCAGAGGTGTGTCCCGGCGGCGTGCGCGGGTAGCGCGGAAAGGCGGGAGTCAGAGGCAGAATCCGGGCTCACGCGACTGCGGAGCCCCTCGGGGCATCCGGAGGCCGCAAGCTCATCTTCTTCCCGTACACGAGAATGACTTCTTGCACTCGACTGTAAATTGGCTTTAGAGTCCCAATCCGATGGCTGCCTCCGCCCCGCCTGACACCTCCCGCCGCGAGCGCAAAAAGCTCGCGCTGCGCGGGCGCATCCTCGAGGCCGCGACCGCGCTGTTCAGCGAGCACGGCTTCGCGGCGGCCAAGGTCGCGGACATCTGCGAGCGCGCGGACGTCGCGCAGAAGACCTTCTTTAATTACTTCGCCTCGAAGCAGGATTTGCTGCGCGAGATTGCCGCCTACGCGCTCGACGAGCTGCTCGTGGAAGTCGAGAGTGCGCGCAAAGCGGAGCACACCACCGCGGCGCGCCTCGCGCGCTTCTTCGCGCAAACTGCGGCGCGCATCGAGCAGGGCGGCGCGATGCACCGCGAGCTGGTGACGGAGCTCGTGCACACGGTGCACAGCCTGCCTGAGAAGTCCGAGCACGCGCGGCGCCTGCATGCGGCGTTCGGTGAGATCGTGCGCGAGGGGCTCGCGGCCGGCGAACTCACGCGCCGCCACGCGCCCGAGACGCTCACGCAGATGATTCTCGGCGCTTATTACGTGCTGATCTTCGATTACGCGAATCTCGATGACCACCCGATTCGCGAGCACGCAGACGCGGCGGCGCGCTTCCTCGCGGACGCGCTTGCCCCAAGACCCGAGGAGTGAGCGATGGCTCTGCGAGTGCAAGAAGACGACAAGCTGCCCCTGCCGAATGGCTGGTTCGCGCTCGCCTGGAGCAAGGAGCTCGGCGAGGGCGACGTGAAGCCCGTCCAGTATTTCGGCGAGGAGCTGGTGCTGTTTCGCACTCGCACAGGCCAAGCGCGCGTGGTGGACGCATTCTGCCCGCACCTCGGAGCGCATCTCGGCCACGGCGGACGCGTGATGGGCGAGACGATTCGCTGCCCGTTCCACGGCTGGCAGTACGACGGCCAGAGCGGCGCGTGCACGACGATCCCGTACTGCGAGCGCATTCCGGCGAAAGCGCGCGTGCGCGCCTGGGAGGTGCTCGAACGCAATGGGATGATCTTCGCTTGGTACCACGCCGAGCAGAAGCCGCCGGAGTGGCAGATGCCCCTAATGCCTGAGATCGGGCACGCCGACTGGTCCGAGCCGCGCACGTTCGAGTTGGTGTTGCCCGCCCATGTGCAGGACACCCACGAGAACAACAACGACCCGGTGCACTTCCAGTTCGTGCACCGCTCGCTGGAGACGCCGCCTTCCTCGATCGAGTACTCGGCCGACGGCCGCCACTACCGCATCGTGAGCGATTTTGTCGCGCAGGGCGCCTGGGCCGCGTACCTCGAGAAGAGCAAGCTCGTGCGCGATTCGTGGGGGCTCGGCCTAACAGCCGTGCGCACCGAGGGCATCCCCGGCGCGGGCCTCTTGATGTACTCGTCGACCACGCCGATCGACGAGAAGCGCGTCCACTCGCGCTGGCTGCTCACCGCCACCAAGAACATCGTCGACTTCTTCGGCGAGGAGTTCATGACGGGCCTCACGCAAGGCGTGCAGCAAGACATTCCGATCTGGACGAACAAGGTGCACCGCGCGCGGCCGGTGTTGTGCGAAGCCGACACTTACCTCGCGGAGTTCCGGAAGTGGGCGCGCCAGTTCTACTCGCAGCCGGTGGCGTGAGGAGCGACGCATGGCAACTCAGAACGCGGCGTCCGATCGCTTCTTGGTGATTTCGAGCGATTGCCACGCAGGCCTACCGCCTGAGAAGTACCGCGACTACCTCGATCCGAAATACCGGGCGGCCTTCGATCAAGCGCTGCCGATCCAGATCCAGATGACGCGTGCGGCGGAGAAGCAGTTTCTCGTCGCCGACATCAACGCCGAGTGGCGGCGCGGCCGCGATCGCCCGCTCAGCGGCGCGTGGGACCACGACGCGCGCGTGGAGGTGCTCGACGGCGACGGCATCGCGGGCGAAGTGATCTTCCCCGATGGCATCACCGAGATGAATTCGCCGCCGTTCGGCGCGGCACTCGGGTTGCCCACCGAGAACGTGGTGCCGGAGCTGCAGTGGGCGGGCGCGCGCTCCCATAACAGGTGGCTCGC
>JANNRF010000478.1:0-2098 GCA_031401135.1 Deltaproteobacteria bacterium
AACCGCTTCGCTCAACTGCTCCCGCTCCCGCTCGTAATCCGCAACAAGCGCGAACTGCATTCGCGCGCGATCGAGATTTTGGTGTTCGCGCTGCACGCGGAAGTACTTGTCCCCGCAGAGGTGATCGGCGAGGAAGCGCAGACCGATCACGAGAGTCATTAGGAGCGCGCCGAAGGGGAGGGCTGCCCGCTCCTCGGCGCCGAGGCTCGCGTCGGCGCCGCGCACGAAGCCGTCTGCGAGCGCTGCGAACAGCTCGGGCTCGACGCGCACGCGGGCGAGATCGCGTTCGTCTTCGGCAGCGCGCGTGGCGGCGCTGCGCGCGAGATCGCCGAAGTCCGTGAGCGCGCTGCCAGGCATTACGGTGTCGAGGTCGATCACGCACAAGCCCTCGCCGCTGGCGTCGTCGAGCAGCACGTTGTTCAGCTTGGTGTCGTTGTGCGCGACCCGTTCGGGCAGCGCGCCGCTGCGCTTCAAGGCCTCGAAGCGCGCGACGATCGGCTCGCGCGCCAGCGCGAACTCGACCTCGCTGCGGCAGGTCGCGAGCCGGCCCGTCGCATCGGCGCGCGCTGCCTGCTCGAGCTGCTCGAAGCGCAGCCGCGCATCGTGGAAGCGCGGAATCGTGTCGTGGAGGCGCGGCGGCGGCAGATCCGCGAGCTGCGCGAGGAAGCGTCCGAACGCAAGGGCTGCCGCGCGCGCGTCCTCGGGTCCGCGCGCAACGTCTAGGCTGCGCGCGCCTTCGATCAGCGGAACCGTGCGCCACGTCTCGCCGCGAGAATCCACGAAAAAATCGGCGCCACTGCGCGCGGGCACCAGCGTGAGCACGCGCCGCGCGAGGTCGCGCGCGCCCTCGCGTTCGAGCGCGCGCCGCTGATGCGCCACCACGCGCGCGAAATTATCCATCACCTGTGCGGGCTCGCGGAACACCGCGCGATTGATGCGCTGCTGCACGAAGCGCACGGCGCCATGGGGCGTCTCGAACTCCGCGAGCAGCGTGGTGTTGATGTGACCGCTGCCGAACGGCGTCGAGCGCAGCCAGCGGCCCGGCAACTCGAATGCGGCGGCGACTTCGCGCAGCAACGCCGCGTCGTCGGCGCTACTCATGCGCGCACTTCGCGAGGTCGCATGCCGCAGCTGCCCGTGCTCGTCGTCCCGCGCATTCGCGAGAGAGTCCCGATCGACGGCGACCTCAACAAGTCCCCGTGGAAGTCGCTCCGGCCCGTTGGGCTCGTGGCATCGCACGGTCGCGACGCCGCAAGCGGTGCGCCCCTCGTGCAGCCCACCGCGCTGCGCGTGTGCTACGACGGCGAGCGCCTCTACATCGCGTTCGACTGCGTGGACCGCGATGTCTGGGGCACGTTCCGCGGGCGCAACGAACGCATCTATGACGAGGAGGTGGTCGAGGCGTTCCTGGCGCCGAGCGGCGACCCGCGCCGCTACTTCGAACTCGAATCGAGCCCGCGCGGCGCTTATTGGGAAGGCGTCATCGACAACCCGGATGGCCAGCGCGCGACGATGCGCAGCGACCTCGACTGGGTATGCGCGGGCTGGGAGCGCGCGATCCGCGTGCGCGGCACGCTCGACGTGCGCGACGACGTCGACGAGGGCTGGGCAGTCGAGTGGGCGATTCCGTTCGCCGCGCTCGGCGCCGCGCCGCCGCGCCCCGGCGCGCGTTGGCGCGCGAACTTCTACCGCATCGATCAAGCGAACGGCGGCGAGTACAGCGCGTGGTCGCCGACGTTCGCGGATCCCGCGGAGTTTCATCTCCCCAGTTACTTCGGAGTCCTCGAGTTCGCGTGAGCGCCGCGCCCTCACACCCGCTCACGCTCTCGCGCGAGACCCACCGCCGCGCCGTGCTCGGGCTCCAGGGCCTTTGGCCGGGGCGGCGCTTCGCGGGCGCTGCTGGCGTGAGCGCGGCGCTGCGTACGATGCACGCGCTGCAGCTCGACCCGCTGAACGTCACCGGCCGCAGTCAGGACATCGCGCTCTACGGGCGCGTGCTCGGCTACAAACCGCCGGCGCTACACGCAATGGCCTACGGCCGCCGCGAAGCGTTCGATTATGGAGATTGGCTGAACCTGTATCCCATCGAGACGTTCCG
>JANNRF010000479.1:0-18368 GCA_031401135.1 Deltaproteobacteria bacterium
AGGCGCGAGATCACGACTCGCGATGAAGCTGCCATCCGGCGCGGGCGCGCCGAGGTTTGCGTACGCGAAAAACGGCAGCGCGGCGGCGCGAAGTACTGTTAGGCATGGCGCGAGTTGGGCCCACGGCGCGCAGTTCACACCAACCGCGAGCGGCGCGAGCGCGCGCACGCGCTCGATCGCCTCAGCGAGGGGTTCGCCCGAGAGCAGCCGCGCTTCGCTTCCGCACACGAAGCTCACGAGCGCGTTCGCGCCGGCTTCGCGCGCCGCGCGCAGTGCAGCTTCGGCTTCGCGCGCCGTGTTCATCGTCTCGATCAGCAGCCCATCCACGCCCGCACGCACGAGGTTCTTCGCGTGCGCGGCGTGTTCTCGCGCGAGCGTCGCGTCATCAGGCACGCGCTCGGGCGAGTAGCACTCCTCGAGCGTCGGCGCGGAGCCGAACACGAGCGTGTGCTCTGCGCCCGCCGCGTGCGCTCCTTCGCGCGCGAGCCGTACCGCGAGTTCGCACAGTTCTGCAGCGCGAGAAGCGAGGCCAGCGCGCGCGAGCACACGCGCTTGCGTGCGAAACGTGTTCGCAGTAAGCGCGTGCGCACCCGCGGCCGCGTAATCGCGACGTATCTCGCGCAAAACTTCCGGCGCATGCAGCAGCGCGTGCGTCGACCAGAGCGGCAGCGCGCACGAAACACCCCAGCGCTCGAGCTCGGTGCCGGTCGCGCCGTCGAGAATGCGCAGCTGCGACCTGAGAACTCGCGCGTCGCCGGTATAGTGCGCCGCCATGTCACTCCCGTCGCTTGCGCGCCACGAGCGCGCCGGACGCATCGAGCCGGTGCGCCTCGCGCTGCGCTACTCGGCGGACGTGCCGCCGCACCGTAGCGGCGACGGCGTGCTCGGACCGATCGCGTTCGCGGAAGCGGCGCTTACCGCGGGCACGCAGCGCATTGGGCCGTTCGAAGTATCGGTAGCCGCGGATCTCGATGGCGATCGCGCGGTATTCGACGTCTCACTGCGCAACCGCAGCGAGCAGCCCCTTTACCTCGAATCGATCGTGCTCGGCGTGCGCTGGCGGCCGCCAGAGGGCGCGAGCGGCGTGCGATTTCTCCGGCACGGCTGGCAGTCGTGGTCTGCCTGCGGCTCGCGCGCGCTCGACGCCGAGGGCGCAGCGCCTTTTCCGTCTGGCGCCTGGCTGCGCGGAATGTTTCACGGCATCGGCCAGCCTCCGCCGGATCGCGCGGGTTGGCACGAATCGGATCTGTTAACGGCAGCAGTCAGCGCAGCCGGCGGCGCGTGCCTCGCAGGCCTCGTCGAAGCCGGGCGCGCGACGGGGCTCGTATTCCTGCGGCGCGAGCCCGAGGCCGTGCGCCTCGAAGTCGAGGCGCAGCTCGAAGTTCCAGTCGCGAGCGGCGCGCGCATCGAAGCCGAGCGTTTTGTGTTTGCGCTCGGCGATTCGGGCGACGCACTGCTGGAGAGTTTCGCCAGCGAACTCGGCGCGGGGGCGGGCGCGCGCACGACGAGTGCATTCCAAGCCGGCTGGTGCAGCTGGTACCAGTTCTTCGCCGCGGTCTCCGAGGCCGACGTGCTGCGCAGCCTCGACTCGCTCGCGCGCATGCGTGCCTCACTGCCGATCGACGTCGTGCAACTCGACGACGGCTTTCAGCGCGCGACCGGCGACTGGCTCGAAACGAACGAGCGTTTCCCGCGCGGGCTCGGCCCGCTCGCCGCAGACATCCGCAGCGCCGGCTTCCAGCCTGGGATTTGGACCGCGCCCTTCAACGTGGTGGCCGAGAGCGAAGTCTTCCGCGCAAACGGCGACTGGCTGCTGCGCCGCGGCGCGGAGCCGTTCCTCGGCTTGCTGCACGCCCAGTGGGCGCAGGATCGACGCGTGTATGTGCTCGACCCCTCGCAGCCCGCCGTACAGCGCCATCTTCGCAACACCTTCGCCGCGCTCGCCGAACTCGGCTTCAGCTACTTCAAGATCGATTTCCTCTACAGCGCCGCAATGCAGGCCGATGCCGCGGATCCGAGCCTGACGCGCGCTGCGCGCTTGCAGCGCGGCCTCGCCGCGATCCGCGAGGGAACGGGCAAGAGCGCGTTCGTGCTCGGCTGCGGCGCGCCGCTCGGCGCGTCGGTCGGGTTCGTCGATGGCATGCGCATTGGCCCCGACACCGCGCCGCACTGGGCGCCGCGGCCGGAACCGCGCATTCCCGGCATCGAGGACACGGCCGCCTCCGCGGCGAACTCGCTGCGAAATACTTTCGCGCGCGCGTTCATGCATCGCCGGCTCTGGCTCAACGACCCGGACTGCCTAATGGTTCGCAGCCGCGCGACTGAGCTGTCGCTCGCCGAGATTCGTTCGCTCGCAGCGGGCATCGCCGCCAGCGGCGGCATGGCGATTGTCTCGGACGACGTGGCCGCGCTCGCGCCGGGCGATCTCACGTTGCTTCAGGAATCGCTGCTGCTGGCGCGCGAAGTGGACGCGGCCGGCGCGGAGGGCAGCGCACGCGCGCTCGATCTGTTCGCGCCGGGCGGACCCCACGGCCTCGTGAGCCACACGCCAGCTTCGACGCTCATCGTCGCGCTGAACTCAGCGCAGGAGCCGGCGCTGTACTCGCGCGATTGCTCGCGCGAACTCGCTGCACGCGGCCCGCTGCCTCCGTTCGCGCTGCTCGGCAGCAGCGAGCCCGAGCCGCGCGACGACGCGCTCCTGCGCGCGCAGCTCGCGCCCCACGCGAGCCTCGCGCTGCGCGTTGCGCGCGACGTGCGGCTCGCAGTCTTCTGCGACTACGACGGCACGTTCGCGAAGCAAGACGTCGGCTCGACGATCGCGCGCACCCACGCGGCCGATCGGCGTAAGGCATTATGGAAACGCCTCGAGCGCGGCGAGCTCGACGCGTGGGCGTACAACCTCGAGCTGCTCGACGGCCTGCCGCTGCCCGAGAGCGAACTCGCGGAGTTCCTGAAGACGATCGAGATCGACCCCGGTGGCCGCGCTCTGATCGCGTGGTGCGAGGAGCGCGGCATCCCGTTCCGCATCCTCTCGGACGGCTTCGACTACAACCTCGAGCGCTTGCAGCGCATCCACGGCGTGCGTTTCGCCCACGATTCGAATCGGCTCTGGTACGAAAACGGCCGCTGGCGCATCGCGGCGCGTTACCCGGACGCGCGCTGCTCGTGCAAGACCGGAGTGTGCAAGGCCGCGCGCATCCGAGATTTCCGGGCGCTGCACCCGAACGCGCGCGTCGTGCACATCGGCAACGGCCGCGTCTCGGACCTATGCGGCGCGCGCGCGGCGGACGTGGTGTTCGCGAAGGACTCGCTCGCGGAGGAACTCGCGAAGCAGGGCGTCGCGTTCGAGGCGTTCGAGACGCTGCACGATGTAGTGAGCGGGCTCGGACGCCTGATCGCCTAACTACTCTCCGAGTTCGCGTTCGATCTCCGGGTCGTGGCGCTTGCTTGGGTCTTCGCGGTCGCGCGGCAACCGCCGGCGCGCTTCGCCGTCGAGTGGCATCACTACCCACAGCACGATGTAGATCACGATGGCGAAGCCGCTCGAGAGGAACGTGCCGAGCACGAAGGCGAGGCGCACCACCGCGGTGGGCAGCCCGAACAGCACCGCGAGCCCGCCGCACACACCCGCGATCATGCGCTCACGGTCCGAGCGCACCCAGTCGCCGACGGGCGTGCGCGTGCGGCCGCCGAGGTACGAACCGCAGTGCTTGCACTTGACGGCTTCGGCGCGGACCTCTTCGGCGCAATACGGGCAGATCTTCGTGGTCGACATGATTAGGCCTCGCGGGCGCGCAGGCGCGCGCGCTGATGGGCGACGATCGGCAGGCTGCCAGCGGTGAGCGCGAGCCAGGCGAAAGCGCCGACCGCGTAGGCGAAAGCGATGCCCGCGGCGGCCGGAGCGGGCAGCCAGCTTTCTAGATAGCCCGCGAGGCGCGGCAGGAAGTACGCGTTCCAGGCGAGCACGATGCAGAGCGGCGGGAGCGCGACGATTAGGGTTTTCGCGAGTTCGCGGCGGAAGCCCACCGGCATGGTGCGTGCCGCGATCTGCGCGCGCAGCTCGCGCTTCGCGCGCGCGAGCGTCGCCTCGAGCAGCGCGCGCGGCGGCGACGGCGCGCGGAACGCGTCGAGTTCGCGCGAAAGCCCGCGCAGTTCGCGCAGCGTCTCGTCGTCGCGTGAATCACTCACGACTGCTCCTCGCTCTCGCGCGCCATGCCCTCGCGCAGTGCCTTCACCGCGGCGTGCAGCCGGCTCTTGATCGTGCCGCGCGGAATCCCGAGCACGCGCGACATCTCCTCTTCGCCGAGATCCTCGTAATACCGGAGCACCAGAACCTCGCGCAGCCGATCGGGCAGTGCGAGCACGCGCTCGCGCATGCGATCGGGCTCGGGCAGCGCGAGCGCGTCCGGTGTCACGCGCAGCGTTTCGTCCTCGATCTGGAACGAATCGATCGCGCGCCGCATCGAGTCGTTGCGGCGATAGCGGTCGCGGCACAGGTTGTTCGCGATCTGATAGACCCACGCGGCGAAGCGGCGCTCGATGTCGAAGCTCTCGCGGGCGCGCACGACGCGGATCCAGGTTTCTTGGAAGACGTCGTCCGCATGGCTGCCGACGCGGCGCGCGAGGAAGCCGTAGAGCGGGCCCTGATAACGCTGCATCAGGGCCTCGAGCGCGCGCTCGTCCCCCGCCTGGAGCCGGGCCATCAGCTCTTCATCGGAGGCCACGGTGCGCGACGGTATCGCAGCGGCCGGGCACGTCTTGGCGCGGGTTCGAGTGGGGAACAGCGGAAGCGGGAAGCTGGTGGTCGTCATTTCGAAGCGGCTACGCAGGCTGCGTGTCCTTCGTTCGAGGTCTCGCGGGTTTCGCTAAACAGCGCGGCTTCCGCTGGCGATCGCCGCGGCTGAAAGGCGCCTGTGTCCCCCACCCGCATCGCAGTCGTCGGCGCTGGCATGGCGGGAATGGCGGCTGCGCATCGGCTGCTGGCCGCGGGCCTCGATGTCGTGTTCGTGGAACGCGCAGCGGGCGGCGGCCGCGCGCAGGAACGCGTGCGCGACGGGTTTCGCATCGAGGCCGCGCCGCTTCTGCTCGGCGCGCGGGACCGCTCGCTGCACGCGCTCGCGCACAGTCTCGAGTCGGCGCACGCGCTGCCATTCCTGCGCCCGACCGCACCGGCGCAGCTTCACGAAGGCGAGCTGCGCGCGATCGACGCGACGGACTGGCGCGGGCTGCGCGCGCTCCCTGGCATGCCGCTGCGCGACGGGCTGCGCATGCTGCGCCTCGAGCGTTGGCGGCGCCGCTTCGAATCGCTGCTGGGCGCGGACCACCCCGAGCACGCCGCGCGCCTCGACGACCGCAGCGTCGCGGATTTTGTGCGCCTCTACTTCGGCGCGGGCGCACTCGCGCGCTGGGCCGCGCCGCTCGTCGGCGCCGACCTCGGCCTCGATTGCGCGAACACCAGCCGGGTCGCATTGCTGCGTCATCACACGGGCCGCGGCGAACTCGGGCTCGGGCGCCTGCGCACCACTGTTGCCGCGTTCGGCGCGGAGCTGGCGCGCGGTGCGCGGCTCGTTGCGGGCGACGTGCGCGGAGTTCGTGCTGCGAGCGCGGGCTACGAACTCGCGCTCGCGAACGGGGCGCGCGTCGAGGCAGACGCGGTGGTGTTCGCGATCCCGCCGCGCGATGCCCTGCGCGCTGCGGGCGAATTGCTGACGCGCCCCGAGGCGGACTTCCTTGCCGCGAGCACGGCCGAAGCCGCGGTCGTTGCCAGCTTCGCGTGCGAGGGCGCGCTCACGCAGCACTCGGTCTGGCTGCGCGTGCCGCGCGTCGCGGGTCTGCCCGTCGCGAGTGTTGCGTTCGAGCCGGGCGCCGAAGGCGGCTTCGCGCCCGTGGGCCAGACGCTGGTGCAGCTCGTCGCGACGCCAGTCTTCAGCCACGCGCACCTCGACGCGCCGGACGACGCGATCGCGCGCTCGCTCGGCGCCGCGCTCGAGCGCGTGCGCCCGGGCGCAGCGCGGACCGCGCGGCCGCTCGAAATCGCGCGCTTCGAGTGGGCGCGCCCGCGCTTCGACGTCGGCCGCTACCGAGCCATCGCGAGCTTCGCGCGCGTGCAGGCGGACCGGCGGGCGCGCAGGCGGCGCCTGTACTTCGCGGGCGACTACCTGAACGCGCCGACGCTCGAAGGCGCCGCGGCGTCGGGCCTGCGCGCAGCGGAGCAGCTGCTCGCAGATTTCGGCGTGAGCGCGGGAGCCGCGCGCGCTTCGTAGAGGATCGATTAGGCGAGATAAGCGAGCGTCACGCCCTCGCCTCCGCGGCCTTCGCCGGGCGTGAAGCGCGCGACGTGCGGCAGGCGGCGCAAGTGCTCGCGTACCGCGGTCTGCAGCGCGCCGGTGCCGAGGCCGTGAATTATTTCCAGCGCTTCGCTGCCCGCGCGCGCCGCGTCGTCGAGCGCGCGTTCCATGGCTTCGAGCGCCTCGTCGACGCGCATGCCGCGCAAGTCGACGCGCCGCGCGCTCACGTTCTCGGGCAACATGTCGACGCGCACGAAGCCGCGCGCTTGTTGGGTTCCGGCGGGCCCGGCGACTATGCGCAGGCGCTCCGCGTCGATCGCGAGGCGCGCGCCGCCGAGCTGCACGAGCGCGCGGCCCTGGCGATCGGGCAATGCGACGAGCGTGCCGGTGGCGCCGCCGTCGACGCGCACTGCGTCGCCCGGCTTCACGCGATGCCAGTCGATGCCTGGGCCCGTCGGCGCCTGCGGCAGCCGCGCGCGTTCCGCGCTCTCGGCGCTCTTCGCTTCGCGCTCGAGTACGACCAATTTTTCGCGCGCTTTCGCCGCTTCCTGCGCGCTGCCCTTCTTCTGGAGTTCGCGAATCACCGCCGCGATCTCGCCGTGCGCGCTCCGGAACGCAGTGTCGAGTTCGCCGCGCATCTCGACGATCAGCTTGTCGCGGCGCGCCTGGAACTTCTCGAGCTTCTCGCGATACGCGTCGCGCGTGGCCTCGCTCTCTTCACGCAGCTGCGTCGCCTCGCGCCGCTCCCTATCGAGCGCGGCGCGGCTGGCCTGCAACTCCGCGAGCAGTTGATCGAGACGGCGATCTTCGCGATCGAGCAGCGTGCGCGCGCGCTCGATCACGCGCGCCGGCATGCCCATGCGCGCCGCGACCGCGGTGGCGGAGGACGCGCCCGCCATCCCTAATTGCAGGCGATACGTCGGCGCCAGCGTCTGTGGGTCGAACTCGACGCTGGCGTTCTCGAAGCGCGGGTCTACGTCGGCGAGTTCCTTGAGCAGGTTGTAGTGCGTGGTCGCGATCACGCGCGCGCCCGAAGCGGCGAGCGCTTCGAGGCAGGCCTGCGCCAGCGCCGCGCCCTCGCTCGGGTCGGTGCCGACGCCGACTTCGTCGAGCACCGCGAGCGTGTGCTCGTCCGCCTCGGCGACGATTCGCGCGAGCTGCGCGATGTGCGCGGAAAACGTCGAGAGGTTCTCGTGCAGATCCTGCGCGTCGCCGATCGAGGCGACGACGTGGTCGACTGCGGCAATGCGCGCTCCATCCGCCGCGGGCACGAACAAGCCCGCGCGCGCCGAGAGCGTTGCCAGCGCGAGCGCCTTCATCGCGATCGTCTTGCCCCCCGCGTTCGGGCCGCTGATCACGAGCACGTGAAAGCTCTCGCCGAGCCGCACGTCGTTCGGGACGACTTCGTGCGCCGGCAGCAGCGGGTGCCGTAACAAGTCGAGGTGAAACACGCCGCGCTCGTCGAGCGTGGGCTCGCTCGCGTTCATCGCGAGCGCGAGCGCGGCGCGCGCGAAGGCGAGATCGAGCCGCGCCAGCACGGCGAGGTTCGCGTCGATTTCGGGCGCGTGCTCAGAAGCCTGCGCGGAGAGTTCCGCGAGCACGCGCCGCGTCTCGCGCTCGACGGTGAGATCCGCCTGCTTCTTGCGGTTGTTGAGCTCGACCACGGCCTCGGGCTCGACGAACAGCGTGGTGCCCGTGGCCGACGCGTCGTGCACGATGCCGGGGATGCGCGAGCGCGCGTCCGAGCGCACCGGCAGCACGTAGCGATCACCGCGCAACGTGACGAAGGAATCCTGCAGCGCGCTCGCGACGTTGCTGTCGCCGAGGAACCGCTCGATGCGCTCCTTCGCGGCGACTCCGAGTTCGCGTGCGGCGCGGCGCGCGTGGGCGAGCGCGGGCGAAGCCGCGTCGGAGACGCTGCCGTCCGCATCGAGCGAGCGCTCGATCTGCGCGGCGAGCGCGGCGTGATCGACGAGTGCGCTCGCGATTGCGGCGAGGCGCGGCGCGATTTCCGCGCGGCGCGCGAGGAAACGCGCGGCCTCGGAGCAGGCGCGCAGCGTGGTCGCGACATCGAGCAACTCCATGCCTGCGAGCCCGCCGCCGCGTGCGAGCCGCGGCAGCAGCGCGTCGATGTCGCGCGCGCCCGCGGCAGGTGTTACGTCGCCGGCATCGAGGATCGCCTTCGCCTCGCGCGTCTCGCCGAGCTGCTCGCGCGCGCGGCTCAGATCTGGCGCAAAGAGAGCCGCGCCAAGCACGTCGAGCGCGGCGTGCGCCCGCGGCGTGCGCAGCTGGGCACGGAGGCGCAGCACGAGTTCGGGCCACTCGAGCCGGGTGAGGGTCTGTTCGGAGGCGCGAAAGCTCATGGCCGCGAGCTTGATACTGGATTGCGCCTTCGAAGACAGTCCTGCGGAGGCGCGCCGTCCGAACCGCGACCTCGGGGTTACTTTGCCGCGCCGATTCGCCGATGAGGCGCGCGATGCGTGACGAACTTCTCACAGAAGCGGTGTGCGAGAACACGCGCGATCTCGATCGCCGCTCGACGCGCGAGATCGTCGCCGCGATTCACGCGGCCGATCGCACTGTCCCTGACGCGGTCGCGCGCGTGCTGCCCGAGATCGAGCGCGCCGTGGATCTGCTGGTGCTCGTGCTCCAGGGCGGCGGGCGCTGGTTCAACATCGGCGCCGGCACGAGCGGGCGGCTCGCGACGATCGACGCGGCGGAGCTCTATCCCACGTTCGGGTTCCCGCCCGAGCGCGTCGAGGGAATCATGGCGGGCGGACACGCGGCGCTGGTGCGCGCGGCCGAGGGCGCGGAGGATTCCGCGGACGCCGCGCGCGAGGCGTTGCGCGCGCGCGACCTAATGCCTGGCGACGCAGTGCTCGCGATCTCCGCGAGCGGGCGCACGCTGTTCGCACTCGCCGGCCTCGAGGAAGCGCGCAGCGTGGGCGCGCGGCGCATCGCGCTGACCTGCGATCCCGCATCGCCGATCGCACTGGCCGCTGAAGTTTCGATCGCGCCCGAAGTGGGGCCCGAAGTGATTGCGGGCTCGACGCGCATGAAGGGCGGGCTCGCCCAGAAGATGGTTCTGCACACGCTCTCGACCGCGGTGATGGTGCGGCTCGGCCGCGTCGAGGGAAACGAGATGACGAATCTCGTCCCCTCCTCGCGCAAGCTCGCGCGCCGCGCGCTGCGCATCGTGTGCGAGCGCGCGGGCGTCGAGGAAGCCTGCGCGCGCACCGCGCTCGCGACGGCACATGGCAGCGTGAGCGGAGCGCTGGCGTTGCTGAGGAAGCGTTAGGGGCGGGGCTCTGCGTTCAGGCGCGCCAGCTCCACCCCCACCCGCAACTCACAGCAGATCAGCGGCCGCGCAAAGCGCGGTCCGCTGCATCTGCCGTGCGCGATCCCACGTCGAAGAGAAGCTCAATACGCCCGCATCCCCGTGATGTGCTCACCGAGAATCAAAGTGTGCACGTCGTGGGTTCCTTCGTACGTGCGCACAGTCTCTAAGTTCACCATGTGCCGCATCGCCTGATAATCATCGACGATGCCGTTCGCCCCCAGCAGATCGCGCGCCACGCGCGCAATCGTCAGCGCAATATCCACGTTGTTGCGTTTCGCCATCGAGACCATCACCGGCTCGAGCTTGTGCTCGTCCTTGATGCGCCCGAGCCGCAGCGCCAGCAGCTGCGCTTTGGTGATCTCGGTGAGCATCTCCGCGAGCTTCTGCTGCGTGAGCTGCTTGCCCGCGAGCGGGCCGCCCTGTACGAGACGCTCCTTGGTGTAGGCGACGACCTCCTCGAAGCACGCCATCGCGGCGCCGATCGCGCCCCAGGCGATGCCGTAGCGCGCCTGGGTGAGACACGAGAGAGGGCCCTTCATGCCTTCGGCCAGCGGCAGCCGCGCATCGTCGGAGAGTTCCACGTCCTTCAGGAAGAGCTCGGATGTTACGGACGTGCGCAGCGAGAACTTGCCCTTGATGTCGCGCGCCTCGAAGCCGGGCGTGCCCTTTGGCACGAGGAAGCCGCGCACGCCTTCCTCGCTGCGCGCCCAGACCACAGCGACATCCGCGAGCGTGCCATTCGTGATCCATCGCTTCGTCCCATTCAGCAGCCAGTTTTTGCCACGGCGCTCGGCTTTCGTGCGCATGCCCTGCGCGTAGCTCCCGAAATCCGGTTCTGTTAGGCCGAAGCAGCCGATCGCGGTGCCCGCCGCCATGGACGGCAGCCAGCGATCCTTCTGCGCATCGGAGCCGTATGCGTGAATCGGGTACATGCAGAGCGAGCCCTGCACCGAGGCGAACGAGCGCAGGCCCGAATCGCCACGCTCGAGCTCTTGCATCACGAGCCCGTAGGCGACGTTGTTCATGCCCGCGCAGCCGTAGCCCGAGAGGTTCGCGCCGAACAGGCCGAGCTCCGCGATCTGAGGAACGAGCTCCATTGGGAACGAGCCATCGCGGCGCACGTGCTCCTGCACGCGTGGCAGGAACTCGGCGGAGACCCAGGCGCGCACCGTGTCACGCGCGAGGCGCTCTTCGTCCGAGAGCAGCTCGTCGAGCCGCAAGAAGTCCACGCCGCTGAAGCTTGCCATTAGGGATTCTCCGGTGTCTCGCTGGCGCGAGGCCGCGCAACGTAGCCCGCAAATGCGAAGGGCTCGGCTGCTTGCGCTGCCGAGCCCTTCAGTGATTGCGAACGCGGGCGGTTAGGCCGTAACGACCGGCTTCGCCTGCTTCTTCGCCTTCAGCTCGCGCGCCAGCGCGTTCACGCGGCGTTCGAGCTTCTCGATGTCGGCAGCGGTCGCGATGCCGAAGTCCCCGAGCACTCCCTCGAAGCGCTCTTCAGCCTGCTCGCGCAGTTCCTCGACGCGCTTCATTGCGGCGCTCTCGCGCAGCTCGCTGCGGAAGCGCTCGCTGCGCTCCTCGGCCTGGTCGCGCAACTCCTTGACGCGCTCCACCAGCGGGCTCTTCTCGAGCTGGGCGCGCAGCTTGCTCACGTGGCGCTCGACGCGGGTCTCGATGTCCTTGCGGCGCTTGTCGGCGTTCTTCTGCAAGCGCTTCCAGTCGCGCTCGACGTTGCCGATCACGTCCTCGAAGCGCGCTCGCGCCTCGTCAATCACGTTCGTCCGGGCCTGTGCCTTCGCCATGGCGATCTCCTCTTTGGGTGGGTGGCCGAAGTTCTTCTCGGCCCACGCGGCGCGAAAACTAACACGATGCGTCAATGCGTCAAGAAAATAATTTACCCTGAAAATACAGTTACTTACGCGTTACGCGTCGCGGCATATGTGCTGATCTCGACGCACTGCGCCAGAGGCCGGCTACCAGCGGACGATGGCGCTCGCCCAGCTGAAGCCCGATCCGAAACCCGTCATCGAGACGAGTTGACCGCGCGAAAGGGCGCCTTCCTGCTCCGCTTCGGCGAGCAGGATCGGGATCGCGGCCGCGGAGCAGTTCCCGTAGCGCTGGATGTTGTTGCGCAGCTTGGCGGGCGGCAGTTGGAGGGCATTGGCGACGTACTCGTTGATGCGCAAGTTGGCTTGATGGAACAGGAACAGGTCGACGTCTTCGGCCTTCACACCCGCGCTCGCCAGCGTCTCGCCTAACACTTGCGGCATGCGCGTGACGGCGTGCTTGAACACGAACTTGCCGTCCATCGTCGGGAAGTGCGCCTTGCGCGCGAGCAACTCTGGCGTGATGCGGGTCGGCATGTGGCCCGACCCCGGCGCTTCGATCCAGAGCTTCGTCGCGTACTTGCCTTCCGCGAAAAGGTTCACCGCGAGAATGTCCGACGGGTCGTCTGGATCGTTATTGGCCTCGACGATCACGGCGCCCGCGCCGTCGCCGAACAGCACCGCGACATCGCGGCCTTCGGTCGAGATGTCGATGCCCGTCGAGTGAACCTCGCAGCCGACCAGCAGCACGCGCCGGTACTGCCCGGAGGCGACGAAGCTGCGCGCGACGGAGAGCCCGTAGAGGAAGCCACTGCACTGGGCGCGCAGATCGAAGCACGGCGTCGTCCCGCCTAATCGCTCTTGCAGAAAGAACGACGTGCCGGGGAACTCCGCCTGCGAGGAGAGCGTCGCGAGCACGATGCAGTCGATCTCGCTGGCTTCGAGGCCCGCGCGCTCTAACGCCTGCCGGCTCGCCGCCTCCGCGAGATCCGCGGGCACTTGCCCCTCGCTGATCCAGCGCCGCTCGACGATCCCGCAGCGCTGGCGGATCCACTCGTCCGTGGTGTCCATCAGCACTTCGAGATCTTTGTTCGTAACGCGCCGCTCGGGCACGTACATGCCGGTGCCGGCGATTCGGGTGCGAATCATGAGAAGCTCCTCTCGCGCTCGCCGTAGCTCGTGTCGGTGAGCACGACCGGGTTGGCCTGGGAATCAAACAACTCGAACTCCGCGCGCTCGAGCACGCTCTCGAAACCGATCTGCTGGGCTGCGGACACCGCGACGCCGCCGTACTGCGCGGCGATAAGCGCGCCCTCGCCGGGCGGCAACGCGTCGATCTTGTTGAACACGAGGATCTCGGGGCGTTCGCGCAGCCCCATGTTCGAGAGCACTTTGTGCACCGCCGCCATGCGCTGCTCGATGCCTTCCTGCGAGGCATCCACCACGTGCAGGAACACGTCCGCCTCGCGCAGCTCTTCGAGCGTTGCGTGGAACGCGGCGACGAGGGCCGGCGGCAGATCGCGGATGAAGCCCACGGTGTCCGTAACAATCACTTCGCGATCGCGCGGGAAGCGCAGCCGCCGCGAAGCGGGATCGAGCGTCGCGAACATCTTGTCCGCGACGAGCACCTCGGTGCGCGTCAACGCGCGGAGCAGCGTGCTCTTGCCCGCGTTCGTGTAACCCACGATCGAGAGCACCGGCGCGCCGCGCCGGCCGCGCCGCGCGCGCCGCTGCTCACGCTGCTCGCCGATGTGTACGAGCTCGCGCTCGAGCCGCGTCACGCGGTCGCGCACGCGCCGCCGATCCATCTCGAGCTTCGTCTCGCCAGGGCCGCGTCCGCCCACACCGGCGCCGAGCCGCGAGAGCGAGGTGTCGCTCTGGGCGAGCCGCGGCAGCGAGTACTTCAGCTGCGCAAGCTCCACCTGCAGCTTGCCGTCCCGGCTGCTCGCGCGCTGCGCGAAGATGTCGAGGATCAGCTGCGTGCGATCGATCACGCGCAGATCGAGCGCCTCGACCAGGTTGCGCGCCTGGGTGCCTGATAAGTCGTCGTCGAAGATCACCAGGTCGACGTCGGATTGGAAGCAGCGGATCGCGAGATCTTGCAGCTTGCCCGAGCCCAGCACGGTGCGCGGATCCGGCTGCGGGCGGTTTTGCACCAGCACGTCGACCACCTCGACGTCCGCCGAGCGCGCGAGTTCGCGCAGTTCGTCGGCCGAGGCGTCGCTCTCGGCGCGGCTACGGCCCGCGGTCACGACCACGAGCACCGCGCGATCAATCCCCGCGACCGCGCGCGTCTTCGTGCTGCGCGAGAGCTCGGCTTCGAGGCCGCCAACCCAGTCGAGGAACGGGAGATCGAGCAGCGAGGCCAGCTTCGGCGGGAAGTGCTGAATGCCGGCGCCCTCGCCGTTGGCCGGTCGCAGCGCCGCCATGTGCACCAGCCCGGGCAGGCCCCCGTCTTCGACCGCCACGGTTGCCATCGCGTCCAGATGCAGCTTCGCGAGATCGGTGAGGTCGTCCTGGGAGAGCGGCTCGGCATCGCGGAAGTGCGTGTGAATGCAGCGCAATCCGCGTAGGCGGCCCGGGCCGGCGCGCATCCGGCCCCAGTCGGGCATGGTGAGCCCACGGTTCCCGCCGCACATCACATGCGTGACCGAGCCGCGCCGGTCGAGCAGCACGCCCACCACACGCCTGATCTCGTGAGAGAGCTCGGTGAGCTCACGCGCCAGTTCGTGGGTCAGCAGCCGATCGGCCGGGATGCTCCGCCGCCCCAGCCGCTCGAGCCGCTTCACGTGGCTGGCTTTGAGCCCGCTCGTATTTCCTTCAACTCGCAACTCGCCCAGTCGCCCCCACCCCTTGTCGACTCCGAAGGCACGCGCAGCTTACCCCCATGAATGAGGGATTGGGCACGCGGGAAGCATCACATTCCCGCGGGTTCGCAGAAAAGTGCAACGGACCGGCCAAGCCAGGGCACTACTCTGGAGCATTCGCCAGCCGATGAAGCCGTACGCGGCGCATCGGATCGAGGCGCGCACAAGGGATGTGAAAGCATGAGCGAGAACGCGCGGCTCGCGGTTCTGGTGCTGGCGGCGGGCAAGGGCACGCGGATGCGCTCGAAGCGCACCAAGGTGCTGCACGAGATCTGCGGCCAACCGATGCTCGCGTACCCGCTCTCAGCCGCCGCGCAGCTCGGCGCCGAGAGGCTCGTCGTCGTGATCGGGCGCGACGCGGATCAGGTCGAGGCCGCTTTCGCGGGGCGCGCGCAGTTCGCCGTCCAGAGCGAGCAGCGCGGCACCGGCCACGCGGTGCAAGTTGCGTTGCCGAAGCTCGGCGACTTCTCGGGCGAAGTGCTCGTGCTTTACGGCGACACGCCGCTGCTGCGCCCAGAGAGCATTGCCCGCATGCGCGCGCGCAAAACCGAAACGAGCGCCGCGCTGGTGATGCTCACCTCTCCCGAGCCGCTGCCGGGCCTCGTCGTGCGCGGCGCGGACGGCCGCGTCGAGCGCATCGTCGAGCAGACCGACGCGACGCCCGCGGAGCTGACGATTCGCGAAGGCAACACCGGCGTTTACCTGTGCGATTCGGCGCTGCTCGCGAGCGCCGTCGCCGCGCTCGCGCCGAAGAATGCCCAGGGCGAACTCTACCTAACAGACGTGGTCGCGATCGCGCGCTCGCGCGGGCTCGCGGTCGAGGCGATCCAGCTGGATGACGCGGAGGAAGCGCTCGGCGTGAACACGCGCGCAGAGCTGGCGCGCGCCGCCGCGGTGCAGCGCCGCCGCAACGTCGAGGCGCACATGGCGCGCGGCGTGACGTTCATCGATCCCGCCAACGTGTATGTCGATACGGGCGTCGAGATCGGGCGCGACACACAGATCGATCCGGGCGTGATGATTACGGGCGCGACGCGCATCGGCGAAGGCGTGCACATCAAGGCGCACTGCGTGATCGAGTCGAGCGTGCTCGACGACGACGTGGTCGTGGGCCCGAGCGCGCACTTGCGGCCCGGCTCGCGGCTCGCGAGCGGCGTGCGCATCGGCAACTTCGTCGAAGTGAAGAACAGCGTGCTCGGGCGCGGCGTGAAGGCCGACCATCTCGCGTACATCGGCGACGCCGACGTCGGCGAGGACGCGAGCTTCGGCTGCGGCGCCATCACCGTGAACTACGACTGGGAGAAGAAGCACCGCACCACCGTGGGCGAGCGCGTGCGCATCGGCTGCAATGCGAACCTGATCGCGCCGATCACGCTCGAGAGCGACAGCTACGTGGCGGCGGGCACGACGATCACGAAGACGGTGCCGACCGACGCGATCGCGGTGAGCACGGGGCGCCAGAAGAACCTCGAAGGTTGGGGCAAGAAGCGGCGCAAGCCACGAACTACCTGAAACAGTCGCGTGGAGGTGCGGATGCAGCCGGCGGCGCTTTGCGTCGCGGCTGATCCGTCGGCGAGGCGCGGCGAGAAGTAGAAGAGAGCGGAGAAGAGGAGAGGCGAGGATGTGCGGAATTGTTGGGTACGTCGGACGCTCGCGCGCGGTGCAGGAAGTCCTGCTCGACGGCCTGCGCCGCCTCGAATACCGCGGCTACGACTCCGCGGGCGTCGCGGTGTGGGACGGCAGCGCGCTGCAGATTCGCCGCGCCGTCGGCAAGCTCGCGAACCTCGACGCGGAGTTGCGCGGCGATCCGCTCGCAGGCGCTGTGGGCCTCGGCCACACGCGCTGGGCGACTCACGGCAAGCCGAGCGTGCCGAACGCGCACCCGCACCTCGCGGGCAGCGTCGCGATCATCCACAACGGCATCGTCGAGAACTACCGCGAGATTCGCGTGGAACTCGAAGCCGCGGGCCGCACGATTCTCTCCGAGACCGATACCGAGCTAGTCGCGCATTTGATCGACCAGCTCGTGAGCGAGGGCGCGGATCTCCTAACAGCTACGCGCGCGGTCGCGAAGCGCCTGATCGGCTCCTACGCGCTGGCGGTGTTCTCGACGCGCTCTCCGGATCACATCGTGGTCGCGAAGAACGGCGGCAGCCCGCTGATCTTCGGCCTCGGCCAGGGCGAATCGTTTCTCGCGAGCGACATCCCCGCGATCCTGCCCCACACGCGCCAGATGCTGTTCCTCGCCGACGGCGAGTTCGCGGTGCTCTCGCGCGACGGCGTGCAGCTCGTCGATGCGAACGGCCACCTGATCGAGCGCGCGCCGCGCACGATCCAGTGGGATCCGGTCAGCGCGGAGAAGGGCGGCTTCGATCACTTCATGCAGAAGGAGATTTTCGAGCAGCCGCGCGCGCTGCGCGAAACGATCGGCACGCGGCTGCAGGGCGACGATCTCGACCTCGATCTCGACGGCATCGATCTCTCGCCCGCCGCCGTGAAGAACATCGAGCGCGTGACGCTGGTGGCCTGCGGCACCGCTCATTATGCCTGCATGGTCGGCAAGTACTTGATCGAGCAAGTCGCGGGCCTGCCCTGCGAGGTCGATCTGGCGAGCGAGTACCGGTACCGCAAGCCCGTCGTCGGCTCGAACACACTGTTGATTCCGGTTTCGCAGTCGGGCGAAACCGCGGACACGCTGGCGGCGCTGCGCGAAGGCAAGCAGCGCGGCGCGCGCGTACTCGCGGTCTGCAACACCCGCGATTCGGCGATCGCGCGCGAGAGCCACGACGTGCTCTACACGATCGCGGGCCCGGAGATCGGCGTCGCCTCCACCAAATGCTTCACCGCGCAGGTGCTCGCGCTCTACCTGGTCGCGCTGAAGCTCGGCATTTCGCGGGGGACGCTCGGCGGGAACGAGTTGAAGCAGGCGTTCGCGAACCTGCGCAGCCTGCCGCGCATCGTCGAGAAGACGCTCGCGCTCGACGCGTCGATCCGCGCCATCGCGCAGCGCTACTTCCGCGCCACGAACTTCCTCTTCCTCGGCCGCGGGATCATGTTCCCGATTGCGCTCGAAGGCGCGCTCAAGCTGAAGGAGATCTCGTACATCCATGCGGAGGGCTACGCAGCGGGCGAGATGAAGCACGGCCCGATCGCCCTAATCGATCAGAACATGCCCGTGGTGGTGATCGCGAACCGCAGCCCGGTGTACGAGAAGATGATCTCGAACCTCGAGCAGGTGCGCGCGCGCGATGGCCAGGTGATCGCGATCGCCAGCGAAGGCGACGCGCTGATCGCCGACAAGGCCGACGCGGTGATTCGCATCCCCGAACTCGGCGAACACCTGACCGCGCTGCTCGCGACAATTCCGGTTCAGCTGCTCGCGTATCACATCGCGACGCTGAAGGGGACGGATGTGGATCAGCCGCGCAATCTCGCCAAGAGTGTGACGGTGGAGTAGCGGGCGCTCGCGAAGAAATGACGCGTGGGTGAGCGCGCCGAGCGCAGCGAGCGGCAGCGCCACCCGTTAGCTTGCGCGGGCTCCGGGCCGCGCGCGCCGGATCGCCTCACCTCGCAGCTCTATTCCGCGGAGACCGCGCTTGAACGTCGATGAACTGCTCTCGGGCATGAACCCCGAGCAGCGCGAAGCCGTGCTCGCAACCGAAGGCCCGCTGCTCGTGCTCGCCGGCGCGGGCTCTGGCAAGACGCGCGTGCTCACGCATCGCATCGCGTACCTAATTGGTTCGTGCGGGATCGCGCCCGAGTCGATCCTGGCGGTGACGTTCACCAACAAGGCCGCTGGCGAGATGCGCGAACGCGTCGCGAAGCTGCTCGGGCCCGAGGGCACCGGCGTCTGGCTCGCGACATTTCACGCGACGTGCGTGCGCATCCTGCGCAGCGAGATCGGCCAGCTCGGCCGCTCGCGAGGCTTCGTCGTCTACGACGAAAACGATTCGCTCGGGCTCGTGCGCGAAGCCATGCGCCGCCGCGGCCTCGACCCGAAGGGCCCAGACGTCAAGAGCCTGCGCTGGCGCATCGACCAGTGGAAGAACGC
>JANNRF010000480.1:0-15175 GCA_031401135.1 Deltaproteobacteria bacterium
CGCGGCTGATCGCGTAGGACTCGAGGGCCGCGTGGTGGGCGTCGACATCGCGGCGCTCGATCCGCCGCTCTCGCTCGCGAACGTGTTCGCCTTCAGCGGCGATCTCGGCCAACCCCTTGTTATTGCAGCGCTTCTCGAAAAATCCGGCGCGCGCTTCGACGTGGTGCTCTCGGACGCCTCGCCAAAGCTCACCGGCATTCGCGCGACTGATCGCGCGCGAGAGGAGGCGCTGCTCGAAGCGGTCGGCGCTGCCGTGCCGCAGCTGATTGCGCCCGGCGGCACGCTGCTCGTGAAGCTGCTCGAGTGCCCGGAGGCGCACGCGTTCGAACTGAGCGTGCGCAAGCAGTTCGAGGCGACCAAAGTGCTGAAGCCGAAGGCGAGCCGGAAAGGCACGACCGAGCGCTACCTGCTCGCGCGCGGTTACCGCGCAGCGACCGCACCCACCTCGGGGCCCGCAGCGCGCTGAGCCGCGGGGCGGAGCACTTCGAGCGCGTCGGCTTCGAGGTCGACGCCTTGCTTCACGCCAGTGAGGCGCACGCGCACGAGATCGCCCGCGTGCAACTGGCGACCGCGCACGAACGTCACGCCGTCGATCTCGGGCGCCTGGCTCGCAAGCCGCGCCTGCGCCTTCTCGCGCCCGAGCACTGCATCCACGAGCACCACGTCTTCCTCGCCAACGCGCGCGGCGAGCTTCTCCGCGAGGATGCCCGCCTGCAGTTTGGCCAGCGCTCGGTAGCGCTCGCGCGCGGTCTTGCGCGGCACCTTGTCGGGCAGGTCGACGCCCGCGGTGCCCTCTTCATCCGAGTAGCGGAACACGCCCACACGATCGAAGCGCGCCCAGCGCACGAACTCCATCAGCTCCGCGAAATCCGCGTCGGTCTCGCCGGGGAAGCCGACGATGAAGGTCGTCCGCAGCGTGAGGCCGGGGATCCCCGCCCGCAGCCGCTCGACGAGCTTGCGTTGGCGCTCGGCTGTGGTGCCGCGCCGCATCGCTTCCAGCAGCCGGTCGCTCGCGTGCTGGAGCGGAACATCGACGTAGGGCAGCACGTGTCGCGCGCTGCCGATCGCGGCAATCAGGTCGTCCGTGATTGCGCTCGGATAGAGGTAGAGCTGGCGGATCCACACGTCGGCGTCGATCGCGTCGAGGGCGCGAATCACGTCGGCCAGCGTGCGTCGGGGCTTCAGATCCTTGCCCCAGCTCGTCGAATCCTGCGCCACGAGGTTCAGCTCGCGCACGCCCACCGCTGCGAGCTGCTTCACCTCGGCGACGAGGCTCTCGAGCTTGCGGCTCTGGAAGCGCCCGCGAATGCCGGGGATCGCGCAGAACGAGCAAATGCGGTCGCAGCCTTCGGCGATCTTCACGTAGGCCGAGTGACCGGCGCCGGTGAGGATGCGCGGTGCGCTGTCGTCGTAGAGGTGCGTGCGGCCGGCCTCGACGTAGACGCCGCGGCCGCGGCCGGCGAGCGCGTCATCGAGGATGTCGGCGATCTCGTGGAACGCGCCGGTGCCGACGAACGCATCGACCTCGGGCAGCTCCTTCGCGAGCGCAGCGCCGTAACGCTGCGGCATGCAGCCCGCGACGATGAGCCCGCGCAACTGCCCGCTCTCGCGCAAGTCCGCGACCTCGAGGATCGCCTGCACCGATTCCTCGCGCGCGCTGTCGATGAACGAGCAGGTGTTCACGACCGCGACGTCTGCGTCTTCGATGCGCTCCGCGATCGCGTAACCGCGCGTCGCGAGCGTGCCGAGCATCACCTCGGTGTCGAGCAAGTTCTTCGCGCAGCCGAGGCTGCGGAAGTACACGCTGGCTTTGGGCGGGGTGGGCATCGCGGCCGCGCAGGCTAGGGGGAATCGGAGGAGCGGGCGACCGCTGCGACGGGGCCGCGATCGCGGGCCCCCGAAATGCTGACGGCCGGCGCCGCGAGGCGACCGGCCGTCAGTGAGGAACGAAGGCGCTTGTTACTGGCGAGCGCGCTTCCGCAGAGCCGCTCCGACCATCAGTGCACCGAGGCCGAACACCGCCATTGCGGCCGGCTCCGGAATCGGCGGCGTGACGGGAGGCGTCCTCTCGACGCCGATGCCCGAACCGCCAGCGATTCGCAGCGACGCTGAGTCGAGCGCCTGCCAGCGAATCCCGAAGTTCGAGAAGTCGAGGTTCGAGATGTTGCCGGCAAACGTCATCGTCACGGTCGCGGTGCCGTTCGGATCGTTCACGTTGAGCGGCGTGTTGCCCGGGCCGTTGCAATTGTTCCTGTTGCCGCTCGCGCAGTACTCGACGTTGAAGCCAGCACCGGTCGGGAAGCTCCCGCCCGCTACGAACTTCGTGAACACACCCGTCGAGAAGCCGTTCAGCGCGTTCGGATCGGTGTCGAAGCCAATTGCCGTAATCACTGCGCTCTGCCAGATCTGCGCGTTCGAGGTGTTGTCGATGACGATGTCGAAGGAGACCGTCGTCCGGCCGTTGCGGGTCGTCCACGAGTTCACCGTGAACGTGGCGCTGGCGCTCAGGCCCTGCATCGACGAAGTGGTTCCCGAACTCCCGTCGAAATTGATCGTGAATGCGTCGCCGACAGAATCGACCGACTGGATCGAACCTGCGTTCGACGCGGTCGCGGCGAGTAACAGGCAAAGAGCAAGCAACATCTTCCGCATGCGGACTCCTGAGATTGGTTCGGCACCCAACGAGGGGGCATCCTATATCAGTAGTGGCCCCTCGTGGCTCGGGGGTTGCTCGCATTTCCTGTGATTCAGCCCACACTACGCACCCTTCTGGAGGCTTCTTCGTGCCCGATTCCCGCCCGTTCCGTGTTCTCGGAGTTCAGCAAATCGCCGTCGGAGGCCTCGACAAGGGGCGCCTCCGCAGGCTCTGGATCGACACGCTCGGGCTCACCAAGACGGGCGAATTCCGTAGTGAACGCGAGAACGTAGACGAGGATATTGCCGTCGCGGGATCGGGCCCTCTGAAGGTCGAGGTCGACCTGATGCAACCCCTCGATCCGGCCAAAAGCCCGAGAGTCCACGACCCCGCGCTGAACCATGTGGGCCTCTGGATCGACGACCTCGAGGCCGCCGTCGGCTGGCTGGAAAAAGCGGGCGTCCGCTTCACGCCGGGCGGAATCCGCGAGGGCGCCGCCGGTTTCGACGTTTGCTTCATCCATCCCAAGGGCAACGAGGCGGCGCCGATTGGCGGCGAGGGCGTGCTGATCGAGCTCGTGCAGGCGCCGCCTGAAGTGGTCGCGGCGTTCGCGAAGCTCGCGGGCTGACCACGAACGACTCGCCGGCCCGATGGACCAGCTGAAGTGTTAGGGGCGCGTTGCGCCCCGCGTCGTGGCAGCGAGCTCTCGCCCGCGACACTCTCACGCGAGCCGGAGGCCCGCATGTCCGACGCAGCCGCGATTCGCCCGTTCAAGATCGAAGTTCCCGACGCCGCGCTCGCAGACCTGAAGGATCGCCTCGCACGCACGCGCTGGCCGGATCAGATTGCGGACACGGGCTGGGATTACGGAACCGAGCTCGCTGCACTGCGCGCGCTCTGTGATTACTGGCGCAGCGCCTACGACTGGCGCGCGCAGGAAGCCGCGCTGAACCGCTGGCCGCAGTTCAGCACGGATGTCGACGGCGAGCGGCTCCACTTCATCCACGCCAAGTCGAAGCATGCCGACGCGTTTCCGCTCCTAATCACTCACGGTTGGCCGGGCTCGGTGGTCGAGTTCCAGAAGATCCTGCCGCTGCTGACGGATCCGACCGCGCACGGCGGACGCGCAGAGGACGCCTTCCACGTGATCTGCCCGTCGATGCCCGGCTACGGCTTCTCCGGCCCGACGCACTCGCGCGGCTGGGATCCCGAGCGCATCGCGCGCGCCGAGATCGAGATCGTGCACCGGCTCGGCTACGTGAAGTACGGCGCGCAGGGCGGCGATTGGGGCGCGATCGTCACGCCCTGGGTCGCGCGACTCGACCCGAAGCACTGCGCCGGCATTCACCTCAACATGCTGCTCGTGACGCCGCCGCCCGACGCGAAGCCCGAGGCGCTCAGTGAGGCCGAGCAGAAGCGGCTCGCGTACTCGAACGACTTCAACGCGTCGGGCACGGGTTATCAGGCAATTCAAGGCACGAAGCCGCAGACGCTCGCCTACGGGCTGACGGATTCGCCGGCGGGGCTTGCGGGCTGGATCGTCGAGAAGTTCCGCGCCTGGGGCGATTGCCCGGACGGCGACGTGCTGCGCGCCTTCACGCGCGACGAGCTCCTAACAAACATCTCCGTCTACTGGTTCACGGGCACCATCAACTCCTCGACGCGGCTCTATTACGAACAACGCAAGAGCGGGAAGCTCGCGATCATGGACGGCAAGATCGCGACGCCGACGGGCTGCGCCGTCTTCCCGAAGGAGCTCTACAACGCGCCGCGCGCGTGGGCGGAGCAGGCCTACAACATCACGCACTGGTCCACGTTCGAGAGCGGCGGGCACTTTGCGGCGCTGGAGCGCCCGAACGAAATGGCGGCGGACCTGCGCAAGTTCTTCGCGACGCTGCGCTGAGACACGGGCGGCGAGGCGCGCACGTCCTCGCCTGTGCGATTGCGCTCGCGGCACCGAGCTACGCGAACGACGAGACGCCCCCGCGCTTCGAGCCCGGGCCGTGCGCGGCTGGCATCGAGCAGCCGCGCGCACTCGCGGCCGCTGGCGCGCGCTGCGGAGTCATTACGGTGCCCGAGACGCGCGGCGTCGCGAACGGCCGCTTCGTGCGGCTTCCCGTCGCGATTCTCCCGAGCCGCACGCAACCGGCGCTGCCAGATCCCACGGTCTACCTGCACGGCGGGCCCGGCGGCTCTGCGCTGCGCGGCGCACACCGCTGGCTCGCGAGCCCACTGCGCGAGCACCGCGATCTCGTGCTCTTCGACCAGCGCGGCGCGGGCCTTTCGCAGCCGGCACTCTGCCCAGACCTAGCAGTCGAAGACTTTCAGGCGATCGCCGCCGATCTCGCAGGCGAAGCGATGACGCGAACGCGCGTCGCTGCGGGCTTGCGTTGCCGCGACGCGCTGATTGCGGGCGGCTTCGACCTCGGCGCCTACAACAGCCTCGCGAGCGCGGCGGATCTCGAGGATCTGCGGGGCGCGCTCGGTGCGGAGCGTTGGAACCTCTACACGCTCTCCTACGGCACGCG
The DNA here is from genome assembly GCA_031401135.1 of Deltaproteobacteria bacterium. GTDB lineage: Bacteria > Myxococcota_A > UBA9160 > UBA9160 > UBA6930 > VGRF01. Next base: position 5,164 of record JANNRF010000480.1, read on the forward strand.
GCTCGGTCTCGAATTGTTACGGAGCCCAGGCGCGGCGCACGTTCGCAGCATCGTGCTCGATTCCGCGTATCCCCCGAACGGCCCGGGCTGGGATTCGACGCCCGCCGCGTTCGTGCGCTCGATTGGGAAGCTCGTCGCAGCCTGCGCGAATGACGCGGCGTGCAGCGCAGCGCACCCCGATCTGCGCGCGGAGATCGAGGCCTTGTTCGCGGAACTCGCACGCGAACCGCAGTCGTTTGACGTGCAGCGCTCGCAGCTCGTGCCGAACGGCGTGTTCACCACGAACGCCGAAGACGCCGCCGTCATGCTCCACCAGCTCTTGTACGGGCGCGAGCAGTTCGCGGTGTTGCCGCTGTTCGTCTCGGAGCTGCGCTCGCGTAACCCCGCCTTCGGTCGCGCGCTAATGGATGCGATCACCGCGCGGGCGACGCGCATCGCGCGCGGCGGCAACCTCGCGGTCGAGTGTTATGAGCGCGGTCCGTTCGCGAGCCTGGCGCGCGCGCGTGCGCTCGTAGCCGACGCCCGCGGCCTCGCGCGGGATCTCTCCTACTTCGAGGCGGACTACGCGATTTGCGCGGAGTGGTCCGCGAGCCACGCGCCCGCGAGCCAAGCCGAGGGGGTGGCGAGCGACGTGCCGGCGCTTGTGCTCGCAGGCGACTGGGATCCCATCACACCGCCCGCGCACGGCGAACTCACCGCGTCGACGCTCGGCCGCGTGCAGACGTTCTTGTTTCCGTACGTGGGACACGGTGCCCACTTCTCAGGTGAGTGCGGTGCGCAGTTGGTCGCGCGCTTCATTGAGGACCCGAGCACGCCGCTCGACGGCCGTTGCGCCGCGCTGATCGAAGCTCCCCGCTTCGTCACGGAGATCGTGCGAAGCCCGGGCGTGTACTGGTGGGCGAAGGATCTGTTCGCGGCGCCGCGGCCGCCAGCGCGGGCGGGATTCGCTGCGCTCGCTCTCGTGCTTGCCTCGGCTCTCGTGGCTTGGCCGCTCGCCGCACTCACGCGCCGGCTGCGCAGAAGCGCGTTGCCGCCCGGCGCACGCACGCGCACGCTCGCGTGGCTCGCAGCGGCGAGCGCATTCGCGTTCTGGGGCGGCCTCGCGTCCATCGTGGCGCGCGTCGCACAGGAGACTCCGCTGCTGCTCACGATCGGCTTGCCCGCTTCGGCGCGCCCGCTCTTCGCGCTGCCGTGGATCGCGGCCGCGTTCGCGCTGCTCGGCGCAATCAGCTGGCTCGCCGATTCCCGCTCCGCGGGTGCAAGCCGATTCGCACGCTCCTACGCTGCGCTGGTTCTGATCGCCGCCAGCGCCGCGGTCGCGCTGCGCTTCGTCTACTCGCTCTGATTTCTCAGGAGACCCCGATGCCGATCGAGAAGAAGATCACGTTCTGCCGCGTCTGCGAACCGGCCTGCGGGCTGGTCGCGAGCGTCGAGGACGGCCAGCTCGTGGCGCTCGCCCCTGATAAGGCGCACCCGATCACGCAGGGCTTCGCCTGTAACAAGGGCATCGCCGGGCTCGAGATTCACCGCGATCCGGATCGCCTGGCGCGCCCAATGAAGCGCGGCGACGACGGGGCCTTCGCGCCGTTCAGCTGGGACGATGCCGCAAGCGAGATCGCGCAGCGCTTGCGCACGATCATCGACGAGAGCGGCCCGCAGGCGGTCGCTGCCTACATCGGCAACCCATCGGGCTTCAACACGCTCGCCGGCCCCGCGTTCGGCTCGTTCTTCGGGCAGCTCGGTACACGCCGCATGTTCGGCTCGGGCACGCAGGATTGCACTAACAAGTTCGCGGCGTCCGAGGCGGTCTTCGGCACGTCGACGCTGCATCCCGTGCCGGACATCGCGAACACGCACTATCTGCTGATCATCGGCGAGAACCCGCGCGTCTCGCACATGAGTTTCCTCGGCATCGCGGATCCGGTGGCCGAGCTCAAGGCCGCGGTGAAGCGCGGCGCGACGGTGCGTTACATAAATCCGCGCCGCATCGAGAAGCCCGAAGCGGGCACGGGCGAAGTCAGCTGGATCAAGCCGGATACCGACACCTACTTCCTGGCCGCGCTGATTCACGAGATCTTCGTCGCGGGGCTCGCGGACGAAGCGGTGCTGCGCGAGCACGGCGCGCACGTCGCGGAACTGCGCGCGTTCGTGGGGCGGTATCCGGCCGAGCGCGCGGCGCGCATCACGGGCATCGCGGCCGAGGAGCTGCGCGCGATTGCGCGCGCGTTCGCCGAGGCGCCCGCGGCGGCGGTGCACGCTTCCACCGGCCTCAACATGGGCCGCCAGGGCACGCTCGCGTACTGGCTCGTGCAGATGCTCTCGTTTGTTACGGGCAACCTCGATCGCCGCGGCGGCAGCCTCTACTCCTTCGGCTTCTACCCGGCCGCAAAAGCCGGCCGCGTCGCGCCCGATCGCGAAGTCTTCTTCGATTCGCAGTACGGGAAGATGCGGCGCATCCGCGGCTCGCTGCCGGGCAACTTGCTCGCCGACGAGATCCTCTCCGGCGAACCGCGCGTGCGCGCGCTGATCGTAATTGCTGGCAATCCGCTGCTCTCCGTCGGCGGCGGCGAGCACCTCCGCAAAGCGCTCGAACAGCTCGACCTGCTCGTGGTGATCGACCTCTACCGGAGCGCCACCGGCGAGATCGCGCACTACCTGCTGCCGTCCACCGACATGTTCGAGCGCCCCGACATAAACATCACCGGCCTCGGCATGCAGTACCGGCCCTACGTGCAGTACACGGACGCGGTGGTCGAGCCGCGAGACGAGCGCAAGCCCGAGTGGTGGATCCTCGGCCGCCTCGAACAGGCATTAGGCTTCAAGAGCGTGCTCGACGCCGGTCCCGAGCCCGACCTGTTCGGGCGCATCGGCCACATGCTCAAAAGTCGCGGCTACTCGATGGAAGAGCTGCGCGCCGAGCCGCACGGCATCGTGTTCGGCGATCTCGATGTCGGCCGCTTCTACGAAGAGTGGTTGCAGACGCCCGATCACAGAGTGGATTGCTGCCCGGCGCTGTTCACGGAGGCGCTCACGCGCGCCGAGACGATCTGCTGCGAACTCGAGGCCGAGCGCGCAGACCAGCTGAAGCTGATCACGCGCCGCGACGCCTGGATGCATAACAGCTGGTACCACAACGTCCCGAGCATGAAGCGCCCGGGCCGGCTCGAAAACCCGCTGCACATGAACCCCGCCGACGCCGCGCGGCTCGGCCTCGCGGACGGCGCGCGAGTCGAGTGCCGCAGCCCGCACGGCGCGATCGAGGCGACGCTCTCGCTCGATGCGGACCTAATGCCCGGCGTCGTCTCGATGACCCACGGCTGGGGCCACGCGAAGACGGGCATGCGCGTCGCGCAGAGGAACCCCGGCGTGAACGCCAACGCGCTGCTGCCGAGCGGGCCCGGAAGCTACGAGCCCCTCAGTAATCAGGCGCACATGACGGGCATTCCGGTCGAGGTGAGCGCAGCGGCGGGGGCGTGAAGGGTTCTCATGGTCCCCGCGCACGGGCCCGTTCGTGCGTCTCACGCGCGACGAAGCCGCGCGCGGCCGCGCGGGGCGGATTCGGCTATCGCTCCATCGCGCGCACCACGAAGGAGCCACGCCAATGTCCCTGACCATGAGTCGCGAGCAGCGCGAAGCATTCCTCGCGGGCCTGCACGTCGGCGTGCTCGCGATTCCCGACGGCGACCGCGGGCCGCTGAACGCGCCGATCTGGTACGGCTACGAGCCTGGCGGCGAACTCTGGGTGATTACGGGCGCGGGCTCGCGCAAGGGCAAGCTGTTGAAGGTAGGTGTGCGCGTCTCGCTGGTCGCGCAGACGGAGACGTCGCCCTACCAGTACGTGAGCGTCGAGGGCCCCGTCACCAGCGCCCTGCCCGCGCGCGATCGCGAGCAAGTGCGCGTGCTCGCGCGCCGCTATCTAGGCGCGAGGGGCGGCGACGCTTACGTCGCGGCCACCTGGCATGGCTACGAGGCCGACCCGAATGTGCTGGTGCGCATCCGCCCCGAGCGCTGGCTCACGGTCGATTACACGAGCGTCGCGGCCACGCTCGCGCCGGCCACTTAGGTTCTTTGCTCGCGGTCGCGCTCGGCTTCGCCTCGCTGTGCGCTTCGTTTGCGGCGCGCGGCTTGCGGCGTGGCATAGTGCCGGCGGGAGAACTCTCATGCCGTGGCTTCCCGCTTCGTGGCCCAAGCGCGTCTCGCTCTTCCTGCTCGCCGCGTTCTTCAGCTACGCCGGCGTCGGGCACTTCACGAACGAGGCGTTCTTCCTGCGCATCGTGCCGCCGTGGCTGCCGTACCCGCTGCTGATGGTGCAAATCAGCGGTGTCGCGGAGATCGCGGGTGGTGTGGGAATCCTGATTCCGCAGCTGCGCCGGCTCGCAGGCTGGGGTTTGCTCGCGCTGCTGGTCGCGGTCTATCCCGCGAACATCCACATGGCGCTGAACCCCGATCAGTTCCCGGAGATGACGCAGAACGCGCTCTACTTCCGGTTGCCGCTCCAGCTCGTGGCGTTCGCCTGGGTGTGGTGGGCGACTAAGCCGGACGCGGCTGGCGCTCGCTGAGCGCGCTCCGCTGCCGTCGTTGTTACGCCGCGCGCCGCCGCGTACTCAGCAGCGCGAGGCCCGCGATGCCGAGCAGCCCGAGCAGGCGCGGCTCGGGCACGACTTCGCCGTGGCCGGTGCCCGAGGCTTCGTCGCAGCCGAAATCAGGTGCCGTGAGGCTCTGGTAGCGAACCCCGAAGTTCGAGAGATCGACCGACGAGATCGGACCCGCAAAATTGAGCGCGAGTGTGATCGAGCCGTTCTCGCCGATCTGCACGCCGCCGTTCCTTCCGCCCGAGCAGTTGTTGCGGTTGTCGATCACGCACACGTCTACGGGACCGAATTGGTTCGGGAAACGGCCTCCGACGACGGCATGCTGAAACAGGCCGCTCGTGCTCACCGTCTCGATGTCGCCGCTCACGTCGAAGCCGAGCGCCGAAACGCGTGCGGTACTCCAGAGGCTCGTATCAGTGGTGTTCGAGAGCTCGATCGCAAGCACGACGCGCCCGCTGGCGGCGTCGAACTCGGTCACCAGGAAAGTCGCAGAGGCGGTGAGCCCGGCGACATCGTTGCCCTCGACGTTCCCGTCGAACTCGACGGTGAAGCTGTCGCCCACAGAATCGATAGGGACGGCGAGCGCGGGGGAAGCGAGCGCAAACAGGGCAGCAGCGGCGACAGCGCGAGCAAGCATGGGATCCTCGTGCCCGGCGGAATGCAGGCTTTCCAGGGAGTGGCCGCACCTCGGGAGAAGTGGCGCTCGCATTTGGGGCGCGAACTCCCACGCACCGGCAACTCCCACGCCGAAGCCCCGAGCCTGGCGTCGCAAGCGCGCGGCTGCTTTCTTCCCGCCCGCGGCAAGCACGCAGCCAGCTGGAGCACGCTCGATGGCCCTCGAAATTCTCCGCGACTCGCGCCTCGAACAGGTGGAGTGGCGCGATCTCTGCGATCTCTCGCGCTTCGAAGTGGCCTACGAGGTCGCGATCTACCTGCCCTGGCTGGTCGCGTCCTGCACGTTCGCGTGGCTCGCCACCGGGAGCAGCGCGTTCTGGTTCCTGCCCGCGCTCGCCAGCTCGTTCATGTTCTTCTTGTGCGGCCTGCGCCAGGTGCACAACGCCTTCCATTACGCGGTCGGCGTGCGCCCGCTCGGCCACGAGCTGATGATGTTCGTGCTCTCGCCGCTGATGATGAGCGCGATGCACGCGGTGCAGTGGAACCACCTGCGCCACCACCGCCACTGCATGGACGACGACGATGTCGAGGCGATGAGCGCGCGCATGCCGGGCTGGAAGGCCCTAATTACCGGGCCGCAGTTTCCGGTGCGACTGCACCACGCGGCGCTGACGCTCGCGAAGCCGCGCATCGTGAACTGGATCTATGCGGAGCTCGCGGCGATGGCCGGCATGGTCGTGCTGGCGTTCGGCGTGCTCGACTACGCCTGGCTCCAGTACCACGTGATCGCGATGACGGTCGGCCAGTGCTTCTCGGCGTTCTTCGCGGTCTGGACCGTGCATCACGACTGCGACCGGTCGCATTTCATCGCGCGCACACTGCGCAACTCGGCGAAGTCGTTCGTCAGTTACGACATGTTCTTCCACGTCGAGCACCACCTGTTTCCGGCGGTGCCGACGTGTCATTTGCACAAGCTCGCGCAGCGTCTCGATCTCGCGACACCGGAACTGCGCAGCAAGAACGTGTGGTAGGCGCCGCTTCGGCGGCAGGCCCTCCGAAGTGACGCGCCCAGTCCGCGTGCTGGTGCTCGGAGCGGGCGGCGAGCTGGGTGCGCGAGTGTGTCGGCTCGCTGCGCAGGTCGAAGGTGCGGAAGTGCTCGGCGCTTCGCGCAGCGCGCGTGGGCTGGCTGGCGTACCGATGCAGCGCGCGGATGTTACGGACGGCGCGAGCGTGGCGCGGCTGCTCGCGATGGGCGATCTCGTCGTGAACTGCGTTGGTCCGTTTCACTACGACCCAACGCCGCTGGTCGCGGCGTGTATCGCGGCGCGCGCGCATTACTGCGATCTCGCGGACGACATCGCGTTTGCCGAGCGCGTGCGCGAAGCGGCAGTTGCGCACGGCGCGCGCGCGGCAGGCGTCTTCGTGTGCACGGGCGCGTCGACCGTGCCGGGCACGCTCGGGGTGCTAGCGCGCGCGTTCGAGCGCTCGCCGCGCGCAGCTGAGATCGCGCGCATCAGCGCGTACCTGAGCGTTGGCGCGCGCAATCCGCTGAGCGCGGCGCTGCTCGCGAGCCTGCTCGCGCCGCTCGGCCGCGAAGCGCCCGGCGGTGCGCGCTGGTTCGACGAGCTGCGGGTGTTGCGCACGCAGGGCGGCCACACGCTGCGCTTCGGCTCGTATCCCGCGGCCTTCGCCGGCGGCAGCATTGCGCTCGCCGAGCGCCGCGTTCCCGCGCGCTTCTTCTTCGGCTTCGACCGCGCCGCGCTCACGGCGCTTCTCAGGCTCGCCGCGCCGGTTCTCAGACGCTTGCCCGAGCGCAGCGTGGCAGCGCTGGCTCGCGGGCTGGTTCCGTTCGCGAATGCGCTCCGCGCGTTCGGCACACCGCACGGCCTCGTCGCCCTAATCGCCGAAGACGACGCGGGTCGCGAACTCGCGCGCATCGAGCTTGCGGCGAGCGAGCGCGGGCTCGACATCCCCGCCGCGCCTCCCGCCTGGCTCGCGGCGCGGCTCGCGCGCGGCGAAGCGTTGCCCAGCGGCGCTCTGGAACTCGCGGAGCTGGTCGCGACGTCAGACGTGTTAGGGTGGTTGCGCTCGCGCCGGGAGTACACGCTCGCAGGCGTGCCTGGCTGAGTGAGAGCGGCGCTCCGCCGCGCGCAGCGAGCGAACGCGAGCGGAGTCAACACGCTAGGCGCGGGCGCGCAGCGCCCGCCTCGAGAGAGGAGAGTCCGCCGGTGGGGAAGCGCGAACTGGCGCTCGCAATCGCGCTCGCTTGCGCTGGGCCCGCGGCATTCGCGCTCGAGAAGATCACGCCGGCGGAGGTGCCCGCTGGCGAGCCCTTCGAGATCGAGTTCAGGGTTCCGGCCGATGCGCTGGCGGTGACCGTCGCGGCGCGCGAAACGCCGTGCACGCTGATCGACGGCGGCTTCCGCGCGCGCTGTCTCGCGCCCTCGCGCATCGCACCCGGTAATTATGCGGTCTACATCGACACCACCTGGGCGGGCCGCCGCCACACCTGGCCCGCCATCCTGACGGTGCGCATGCCGCGCCTTTGGGGCGTCGCTCCGCGCAGTGCACCGCCGGGCGCGCGCGTTCGCCTCGACCTCGACGCACGCATGCCCGAGGAAGCCGAGCCCCGAGTTTTCTTCGAAGACCATTGGGGCGTGCGCGAGGCGCGCGTGCTCGAAGTGTGACGCTCGCGCATCGAAGTCGAAGTGCCGCTGAGCGCGTCCACGGGGCCGCTCTCCGAGATCTGGATCGAAGTGGGCGACGTTCGCAGCACACGCGTGAAGGGCTTCCGCGTGATCGCAGCGCCCGAAGTGCCGTGGCGGAGCTTCCTACCCGTGACGTTCGGCGCGGGGCTCGCACTCGGCGCAGCCGCGGCTTTGCTCCGCGCGATCCGCGCGAGGCGCGAGCGCGCGCCCGCGAAAGCGCTGGAACGCGGGCCGCTGAAGGACTACAAGAGCCCGCGTGCCGGACGTTCATGATCTCGGAGGCCGTGCAGGTTTCGGGCGCGTCGCCGTAGAGCGCGACGAGCCCGTCTTTCACGCCGCGTGGGAAGGCCGCGTGCTCGGGATGGTGTACGTCGCCCTCGGCGGCGGCTGGGTGAACGTCGACACGTTCCGGCGCGGCGTCGAGCGCATGGACGCTGTGCGCTATCTCGCCGCCAGTTACTACGAGCGCTGGCTCACTTCGCTCGAGACGATCCTGTCCGAGGCTGGTGTGCTCGCGCGCGGCTACGCGCCGCCGCCGCCGCCTCCGGAGAACAGGCGCTTCGAGCGCGCGGCGCCCCGGCCGCCGCGCTTCGCTGAGGGTGCGCACGTGCGGGCTCGCGCGCGCAAGCTGAGCGGCCACACGCGGTTGCCCGGCTACGCGAGCGAGAGGCGCGGCGTCGTCGCGCGCGTGCGCGGCGGGTTCGTCTACCCCGACACGAACGCGCACGGCGAGGGCGAGCAGCCGCAACATCTGTACACGGTGCGCTTCGAAGCGCGCGAACTCTGGGGCGAAGCCGCCGAGCCGGCTGCGTGCGTCCACGTCGATCTGTTCGAGCCCTACCTCGAGCCCGCGGAGCGCCCCGATGTCGCATGACCCCGACGAGGATGATGACGACCATGGCCACGATCACGACGACGGCCACGACCACGCCGACGACCCTGCGTTGGCCCGTAACAAGCTGCGCGCCGAGGCGTTGGAATCGCTGCTGGTCGAGCGCGGGTTGCTGCGCAGCGAAGCGATCGACGCGATCGTCGCACGCTATGAGCAGGAGATCGGGCCGCTGAACGGTGCGCGCGTCGTGGCGCGCGCGTGGGTCGATGCCGCATTCAAGCAGCGTCTGCTCGCAGATGCGCCTGCGGCGATCGCGGAACTCGATCTGCCGACAGGCGGACGGCAGGCGCCGATCGTCGTGGTCGAGAACACGCCCGGCGTGCACAACGTGGTCGTCTGCACGCTCTGCTCCTGCTACCCGTCGTCGTTGTTAGGGCTGCCGCCGGTCTGGTACAAGAGCCCGCCCTACCGCGCGCGCGTCGTGCGCGAGCCGAGGGCGGTGCTGCGGGAGTTCGGGCTCGAGCTGCCCGCGAGCGACGAAGTGCGCGTCTGGGATTCGAGCGCCGAGCTTCGATACATGGTGCTGCCCGAGCGGCCCGCGGGCGCCGAGCGCGCGAGCGAGCAGCAACTCAGCGCGCTCGTTACGCGCGACGCGCTGATCGGCGTCGCGAAAGCTGGCGCGCCGCGTGGGTGAGGACGCAAGCGCTGGGAACCCGATTGCGTTCGAGGGGCAGCTCTCGCCGCCCCGCAAGAACGGCGAACTCCAGTTCGCGGAGCCGTGGGAGAGCCGCGTGTTCGGCCTCACCATGACGCTCTACGAAAGCGGCGCCTTCGCGTGGAGCGAGTTCCAGGCGCTGCTGATCGACTCGATCGGCGCATGGGAGCGCGAGCACGGCACGAGCGGCGACGGCTACCGCTACTGGGAGCGCTGGCTCGAAGCCTTCGAGCGCCTCGCCGCCCGCAAGCAGCTGCTCGCGCCAGAAGTGCTCGAAGCCCGCGTTGCTGAACTCGCCGCCCGGCCCGCGGGCTGGGACCACCCGTAGCGCGGCAATGCTCTGAAGTGTGACCCTGCTCGCTGCCAGCGCATCTAGCCTGGTGTTCGATGAAACCAACGGTCGCGGTGCAGCGTTACCGCGACCAGGCGCCTCGATGCGCCACATGGAGGATCTCACTGTGAACAAGACAGCAGCTCTCGCCGCGGCGGCCGCGGCTCTTTTCCTCAGCGGTTCGGCGGCTCTCGCGGACCATCACGAGGGCGAAGCGAA
>JANNRF010000481.1:0-7173 GCA_031401135.1 Deltaproteobacteria bacterium
CTCTACAACATCGGCGTGCTGCGCGGCGAAGCGCGCGAAGCGGAAGCCGCAATCACGGCGATGGAGCGCGTACTCGCGCTCGAGCCGAACCACCCGGGCGCGCTCAACTTCATCGGCTACAGCTGGGCCGAGCGCGGCGAAAGGCTCGACGAATCGCAAAGCCTGATCGAACGCGCGCTCGCGCAGCGTCCCGAGGATGGCTTCATCACCGATAGCCTCGGCTGGGTGCTGTTCATGCGCGCGCGCGCCGCGGCAGATTCGCGCGAGGCGGCGCGCTGGCTCGCTCAGGCACGCGCGCAGCTGGAGCGCGCCGAGCAACTCACCGGCGGCGATCCGGTGATCTCCGAGCACTTAGGCGACGTGTACGCCGCGCTCGGCAAGAAGCGCACCGCGCTGCAGAAGTACGAGCAGGCGGTTGCGCAGACGCCGCGCGCGGGCGAGCAGCCGGAGTTGCAGCAGAAGCTCGAGCGCCTGCGCCGCGAGCTGGCGCCGCGATGACGCGAGCTGCGCGGCGCCTGCGAACGCTGTGCGTGAGCGCGCTGCTCGGGGCGCTCGCCGCAGTTGTTGGGTGCGCGACGCCGCCACCCGCCGCGCCGGCGTGGACGCCGCTCGCAGCCGAGGACGCGCGCGTACCCGAACGCCTCGCCGCGCTGCGCACGCTCACAGCGGAGCGCCGCTCGCTACGCGCGACCGCCCGCGTCTCGATCTCCGGCACTGCGGGCGAATCGTTCTCGAAGCAGCTCGTGCTCGTCGAGCGCGAAGCGAAGCTGCGCATCGAAGTGATCGGCGTACTCGGCCAGCGCGCGCTGGTGCTCGCGAGCGACGGCGTCGCGTACGACGTCTACCGCGCGGAAACCGGCAAGACGGAGACGGGCGCGGTGGATGCGGGCGTGCTGTGGCGCATCGCGCGCATCCCGCTCCTGCCGAGCGAGGCCGTCGGGTTGTTGCTAGCCGCGCCGAGTGCGCCCGAAGAGACGCCGCGTGGTGAAGCCGGGCCCGCTGGTGAGCTGCGGCTCGCCTGGCCCGATCGCAGCGTCACGTTCGACGCAACGGGCGTGCTCACGGAAGCGCGCGTTCTGGCGGGCGCGGGCGGCGAGGAAATCGTCCTCGCGCGCTTCGGCGATCTGCGCGGCGAAGGCGCGGCGGCGTTCCCGCATCGCATTGAACTCGCCTTCCCGTTTCAGAAGGGCAGCGCGCTGCTCGAGTACCGCGAGGTCGAGCTGAACGCGGCGCTCGACACAAAATGGTTTCGGCTCGTAAAGCCGCGAGTATCTTCGGCGACTGGAGAGCCGCGCCCATGAGCAGGAGTCGCTTCGCCGCCGCCGCGCAGGCTGTCTGCCTCGCGCTCTCGTGCAATAACAGCCCGTACACAGACGACGTTCCTGGCGAAAAGGTGATCTACGGCGTGTTTCAGGACGCGCCGCGTCGGCTCGATCCCGCCGAGGCATACGATGTCGTCGCGCATCGCCTCACCGGGCTCGTGAACGACAAGCTGCTCGATTACCACTACCTGAAGCGGCCGTTCACGCTGATCCCGAGCCTGGCGCTCGAGGTGCCGAAGGCGGAGCTGCAGCCTGGCGGCGGTGTGATCTACCGCTTCCGCATGCGCCGCGGCGTCGGCTTTGGCGAGGACGAATGCTTCGCCCTGAGCGGCGGGCCCGGCGCGCGCACGCGCGAAGCCAACGTCCACGACATCGCGTTCCAGATCCAGCGCCTTGCAGATCCGCGGCTCGAAGTTCAAGTGCGCGACTCGTTCATGAACATCCGCGGTTTCGGCGAGTTCATGGAAGCATTAGGAAAGCGGCGGGCAGCGGAGCCCGCCTTCGCGGCGCTGCCCGTGAAGCAGCAGTACGACGCGATCGGCGGGATGCCCGGCGTGCGCACGCCGACGCCCTACGAGCTCGAGATCGAACTCGAGCAGCCGTATCCGCAGATCCTCTACTGGTTCGCGCTCGAGTTCACGTCGCCGGTCGCGTGGGAGGCTGTGCAGTACTACGACGGGCTCGAAGGCCGAGACCTCTTCAAGGATCACGTGCCCGGCACTGGGCCATTTCGTATCGCCGAATACGACAAGCAGGCCAAGTTCGTGTTCGTGCAGAACGAGCACTGGTGGGGGCATCGCGCGAGCGATCCCGTGACGGCGCCGGCCGCTTTCTACCCGAGTGAAGGCGAGCCGGGCGACGCGGAGGCGGGTCTGCTCGACCCGAAGTACGTCGGCCAGCGCCTGCCGTTCGTCGATCGCATCGAGCTGCGTCGCGACAAGGAGAGCATTCCCGGCTTCTACAAGTTCTTACAGGGTTATTACGACCGCTCCGAGATCATTCGCGAGAGCTTCAACCAGGTGGTCGTGAACAGCAGCGTCTCGCCGGAAATGGCCGCGAAGGGCGTGCGGCTCTCGACGGTCGTGTCGCCCTCGTGGTTCTACCTGGGCTTCAACATGGAAGACAAGACGGTCGGCGACCCTGACGGTGAGCGCTCGAGAAAGCTCCGGCAGGCGATGGGCCTCGCGGTCGACCGGCAGGAGTGGCTCGACATCTTCTTGAACGGGCGCGGGATCGTGGCCGAGTCGATGATTCCCCCCGGCTTGTTCGGCTACGACGAGAAGTACAAGAACGCCCACCTCGGCCCCGATCTCGCACGCGCGCGCCAACTGCTTGCCGAGGCCGGTTACCCAGACGGCGTCGATCCGGCCACGGGCAAGCCGCTCAAACTCACGTTCGACACCTACGCCACGAACACCCAGCAGACGCTGCGCGACGAGTACTTCGTGAACTCGTGGCGGAAGCTCGGCCTCGACGTCGAGCTCGTAGTCACGACCTACAACGAGTTCCAGAACAAAATCCAGCGCCTCGCTTATCAGGTCTACTTCTGGGGCTGGTCTGCGGACTATCCGGATCCTGAGAACTTCCTGTTCCTGCGCACCTGCGCGCAACGCCGCTCGACCAACGGTGGGCCGAACTCGACGAACTTCTGCAACGCGCGCTTCGACGCGCTGTTCGATCGGATGCGCGTGCGGGAGAACGACGCCGAGCGCTCGGCGATCATCGGCGAGATGCTGGCCATCCTCGAAACGGAGGCTCCGCATATCGAGCTCTACCACCAGGCCGAGTTCCTGTTGGTGCACGACTGGTTCCACAACCTGAAGCAGTTCGGAATGTCGCAGCCGATGAACAAGTACTACGACGTCGACCCGGAGCTGCGGGCGCGGCGGCGCACAGAGTGGAACCAGCCGACGCGCTGGCCCGCCTACGCGCTCGGGCTCGCGCTCGTGCTGGGCGCGCTGCCGGCGCTGCGCACCTTCTTCCGCGAGCGCCAATAATTGCTGGCCTACGTGCTGCGCCGCTTCGCCTACGGCGGCCTTGTCGTGCTGGGCGTGCTGGGCGTGTTGTTCGTGTTGTTCTTCGCGATCGCCACGCCCGACGACATTGCGCGGCGCGCACTCGGCGAGAAGGCGCGCCAGGAAGCGATCGAGCAGTGGAAGAGCAACCACGGCTACGACCGCCCGATGTGGCCGATTCACGCGGGCGAGTTCCGCAGCGACAACCTGCTGTTCCACCACTACGCGACGATGCTGCGCTTCGACTTCGGATCGAGTGATTACGACGGCGTGCCGATCGTCGAACGCATGCAGAAGGGAGCAGTGCCGAGCCTCACGCTCACGCTGCCGCTGTTCCTGTTCGAGATCACGATCGCGATTCTCGTCGCGTTGTTCGTGGCGGTCTTCCGCGGCACCTACATCGATCGCGCCGGGCTCGTGGTCTCGGTGCTCGTGATGTCCGTGCCGGTCGTGATGGTGATCATCGGCGCGCAGTACATGATCGCGAAGACACTCGCGTGGTTTCCGCTCTCGGGATACGACCGCAGCCTCGAGTTGATCGCGCGCTTCCTGGCGCTGCCGGTGCTGGTAGGCGTAATCAGCGGTATCGGCGGCGAGGTGCGATTCCTGCGCACGGTGTTCGTGGAGGAGACCAGCCGCGATTATGTGCGCACCGCGCGCGCCAAGGGCGCGAGCGAGATGCGCGTGATGCTGCGCCACGTGCTGCGCAACAGCCTGATTCCCGTGCTGACGCGCGTGGTGTTGCAGATCCCGTTTCTGTTCACCGGCGCGCTTCTGCTCGAATCGTTCTTTGGCATCCCCGGCCTCGGCTCGCTGACGGTCGATTCCATCAACAACAACGATTTCGCGACGCTGCGCGTGATCGTGTTCATCGGGGCGATCTTGTTCGTGGTTGCGCAGATCATCACGGACCTTTCGTATGCGTTGGTCGATCCGCGCGTGCGGCTGGAGTAGGGCGGGTGGAGTCGCACGTCGTCGTGAATGCAGTCGTCGCCCTGCTCGTCGCGTTCGGCGTGTACGTGGGCCGCGCGATCCGCCGCGATCGCTTGTGGCGCGAAGCGCTCGGGCAGGTGTGGCGCCGCCAGCCCGTGCCGATCGTGGTGCTCGCGCTCTGGGTCGCGGTCGCGCTGCTCGATTCCGTGGCGTGGATCGGGGGCGAGCGCTCCGGCGAGGACGTGCTGGCGCAACACGAAGCGCGCAGCGCGATCGATCGCATCTTCCAAGGCGTCGCCGAGGCGAGCTATTCCGCACCGCGCGCCGTGGTGTTGTTCGAGGACCCGCTGCAGCAGCTGAACGACCCGGCCGGCCATCCATTAGGCACCGACATCATCGGCCGCGACGTGCTGCACCGCACGCTGAAAGGGGCGCGCGTCGCGCTGCTGATCGGCGGCTTGACCAGCGCAATCGCGATTCCGCTGGCGCTCCTGCTCGGCGTCACGGCCGGCTACTTCGGCGGCCGCATCGACGATGTCGTGTTCTTCGTGATGTCGACGCTCTCCTCGATTCCATCCTTGTTGCTGCTGATCGCGATCATCATGGCGCTCGACCGCGGCACGCTGCAGGTGTGCGTCGCGCTCGGCATCACGAGTTGGGTGTCCTTGTGCCGCGTCTCGCGCGGCGAGACGCTGAAGCTGCGCGAGCTCGATTACGTGCAGGCAGCGCGCGCGCTCGGCGTCTCGGAGCTGCGCATCATCACGCGCCACATCCTGCCGAACTTGTTGCACCTGATCGTGATCTCGTTCGTGCTGCTCTTCTCGGGCCAGGTGATCGCGGAAACGGTGCTCGCGTATCTCGGGATTGGCGTCGACGGCAGCTGGGGCCAGATGATTGATCAGGCGCGCAACGAGCTTTCTCGCGAGCCGATCATTTGGTGGAACATCGCGGCCGCGGGCAGCGCCGTGTTCTCGCTGCTGCTCGCGGTGAACTTCATCGGCGACGCAATGCGCGACGTGCTCGATCCCCGCACGGCTCGGGAGCGAGAGTGAGCGCACTTTCCATCGAGAACCTGCGCGTCACGTTCCCGAGCGACGGCAAGCGGCTGCCCGTCGTCGATGACATCTCGTTCTCGATCGAGAAGGGCGAAGTGCTCGCGCTCGTCGGCGAATCGGGCTGTGGCAAATCGATGACGGCGCTCGCCTCGATGCGCCTCGTGCCGAAGCCGGGTGCGATCGAAGGCGCGATCCAGCTCGCAGGCCGCGACATCCTGAAACTGTCCGTGCCGGAGATGCGGGCGCTGCGCGGCGCGCAAATCGGCATGATCTTTCAGGAGCCGATGACGAGCCTCTCGCCAGTTCTCAGGGTGGGCGACCAAGTCGTCGAGGCGATCCGGCTGCACGAGAAAATTTCCTACCGCGAGGCGAAGAAACGCACGATCGAGTTGTTCGAGCACGTGCGCATCCCCGATGCCGCCGAGCGCTTCGACGCGTATCCGCACCAGATGTCGGGCGGGCTCAAGCAGCGCGTGATGATCGCGATGGCGCTCTCGACGCGGCCGCAGGTGCTGATCGCGGACGAGCCCACCACCGCGCTCGACGTGACCATCCAAGCGCAGGTGCTCGAGCTGATGCGCGAGCTGCAACGCGAGACGGGCGCGGCGATCCTCCTAATCACCCACGACCTCGGCGTCGTGAACGAACTCGCTGACCGCGTGGCGGTGATGTACGCGGGGCGCATCGTCGAGCAGGGCGCACGCGAGGAGGTGCTTGCGCGTCCGCGGCACCCGTACACGGTGGGGCTGCTCAAATCGATGCCCGGTCTCGCGAAGCCCGGCGAGCGCCTGCACGAGATTCCCGGCGTGGTGCCTCCGCCTAATCAGTGGCCCGCGGGCTGCCGCTTCTCGACGCGCTGCCCGCGCGTGATGGAGCGCTGCCGCGCTGAAGTGCCGGCGCCGACCGCGCTCGGCGGCGGGCACTGGGCCGCATGCTTCGCGGTCGAGCAGGAGGCCGCGCGATGACGAACGCGGCGCCGCTGCTGAAAGTCGAGGGCCTGACGACCTGGTTCGCGATCAAGAAAGGGCTCCTCCGCAAGACGGTTGGGCAGGTGCGCGCCGTCGACGGCGTCGATCTCGAGATCCATGCGGGCAAGACGCTCGCACTCGTCGGCGAATCGGGCTGCGGCAAGACCACCGTGGGTCGCTCGATTCTCGGCCTCGTGCCCGCGCGCGCCGGGAGCGTCTGGTTCGAGGGCAGGGACCTGCGCACGCTCTCGCAAGACGAGCTGCGCCCGCTGCGGCGCAAGCTGCAGATCGTGTTCCAAGATCCGATGGCCTCGCTCGACCCGCGCATGCGCGTGCGCGACCTGATAGCCGAGGGCATGCAGTCCTTCGGCATTGGTGCGAACGAGAGCGAGCGCACCGAGCGCGCGGCCGCGGTGCTGACGCGCGTGCAGATGAACCCGGATCACTTGTGGCGCTACCCGCACGAGTTCTCAGGTGGGCAGCGCCAGCGCATCGGCATCGCGCGCGCCCTGGCAGTCGAACCGCAGCTGATCATTTGCGACGAAGCCGTCTCCGCGCTCGACGTCTCGATCCAGGCGCAGATCCTCAACTTGTTGGGGGATCTACAGGACGAGCTCGGCCTCGCGTACTTGTTCATCACGCACGACCTGTCCGTGGTGCGTTACCTCGCTGACGAAGTCGCGGTGATGTACCTCGGTCAGATCGTCGAGCGCGGCGCCACCGCACGCATCTTCTCGGCGCCGGCGCATCCGTACACGCAGGGGCTCTTGGCCGCCGCGCCGTCGATTGATCCGCTGCGGCGTGGGATTCAGGCGCGCGTTCAGGGCGATGTGCCATCGCCAGCAGCGCCGCCGCCTGGCTGCCGGTTTCATACGCGGTG
>JANNRF010000482.1:0-1537 GCA_031401135.1 Deltaproteobacteria bacterium
ACCCGCAAAGCCCGATCGCGTGGTGGGGGCGATTTCGGAACTGTTGTGACTCGCAGCCTGCAAGGCCGCGCGGCGCAGCGGCCCGCGCTTACCGCCCTCTCAACGCTCGAAGTTCTTCCCTGGTGGCCTCAGTCGGGTAGCGGTACAAGCCCGTGCGCACGCGCAGCCCGAGTTCGTCGCCGATCGCGCGCATCGTCTCGGGGCAGAACGCGTAGCCCCGCAGTAGCGCGATCCGGCCATCACGCTCGTCGATGCGCATCACCTGCTCCAGCGCCTCGCGCCCGCGGCGCGTGACGACCAGCGCGACGGGCTCCCCCGCGATCTCGGCAACCTGCATGCGCGGCGCTTCGTACTGCAGCTCGGCGGGCCATTCGGGGTGGCCTTGCAGCGCGGCGTGGAACCAACTCTGGCGCGTGCGGAAGTTGTTGCGCCCGAACTCGAGCCCGCTGCCGACGTTTTCGACTTGCCCGCCGTCCTGCATCAACGCCAACAGTGCTTCGAGGTCGGCGGCGTTGTAGGCGGCGATGAAGCGCGCGACCAACTCTGCGGAAGCGCGCGGGCGCCGTGCGGGCGCGGGCGAATCGTCGCGCAACCGCTCGCGTCCGCGGTGCAGCGCGGACTTCACCGCTCCGACGCTCGTGTTCAGCGTCTCCGCCACCTCTTCGAGGCTCATCTCGAACGCATCCTTCAGCACGATCGCCGCGCGTTCTTGGGGAGCGAGGCGTTCGAGCAGGGCGCGGCCGGCGTCTCCGAGCTGCGCCGCAGTCTCTGTAGCGCGCAGCGCGGAGACATCCTGCTGCGCGAGCGCGCGCGTCTCGCTTTCGCGCCGCCGCGCGCCGTCGATCCACAGATTCGACGCGACCCGTAACAAATACGCGCGCGGATTCTCGATCTCGTGGTGGATGCTGCCGAGCGTCGCGAACGCGCGCAGCAGCGTCTCCTGCACGAGATCCTCGGCGTCCCACAAGTTGCCGGTGAGGCGCCTGCAGTACCCGTGGAGCGCGGGCCGCAGCGGCGCGGTCAGATCGACGTAGCGGTGCCAGGCCCCGCGCAACTCGTCGCATAGCGCGCTGGGAAGCTCGTCGCTCACGCAGACGCCACGCGCGCTTCGCTCGCCACCGTCGCGAGCAGCGCGCCGCCCTGCGCGAACAGCTCGCGCGTGCCGAGCGCGCGGCCGCCGTTCGCGCTGCGCGAGATGGCCCGTAACAACAGCCAGCCGTCGGGCCGCGCCGCGCGATGCAGCCACACGGAGTGCGAGCGCAGCGCGAAGCTCGCGTACTCGAAGCGCTCGCCGATGCGGCGCTCGAACTCCCAGTGGTCGTAGAGGGTCGCGAGGAAGATCAGCGCGGCCTGTTCGAGCTCTGAGTCGCGCTTCAGCGGCGCGCGCAGCTTCAGCCACGTGACGTGATCGCTCGACTCTCCGCGTGCGCGATCGGGCCGAAGCGGGCCCACGCGGCGGAACTCGACGGGCCCCGCGGCGTACGCCTCGGGCCAGCCTTCCTTGCGCGCGTACTCGACGGTCGTCGGCAGCGACTCC
>JANNRF010000483.1:0-3314 GCA_031401135.1 Deltaproteobacteria bacterium
CGCATGCGCGAGATCTTCGATTCCGTGAAAAGCTGGGGGCGCTGGGGCGCGCAGGATCAGGCGGGCGCGCTGAACCTAATCACCCCCGAGAAGCGGCGCGCCGCGGCGCAGCTCGTGCGCACGGGCGAGGTCGTGAGCCTCGCGCGCGAGTTCCCCGTGACGCCGTCAGCGGAGAACCCGCACCCCGCGCTGCACATGATGGTGGTGGGCGGCGATTCGTGCGGGCCGGAGTCGCATGGCGTCGCGGGCCTCGAGACGACCATGGACTTCGTGGGCGTCGCGTTTCACGGCATGGCCGTCTCGCACATCGACGCGCTCTGCCACGTCGCCGTGAACGGCCAGATGTACAACGGCTTCCCCGTCAGCGACGTGAAGTCGACCGGCGCGCTGCGTAACAGCATCCACGTCGCGAAGGAGGGCATCGTCTCGCGCGGCGTGCTGCTCGACATCCCGCGCCTGCGCGGCGTGCCCTGGCTCGAACTCGGCGACACGATCGCACCCGAGGAACTCGTGGCGGCGGAGAAAGCACAAGGCGTGCGCGTGGAGAGCAGCGACGTGCTGCTCATCGCGACGGGTCGCGACGCGCGCAAGGAGAAGCACGGCCCGTGGGCCGCAAACGTGGAGGGCATCGCGGGCCTGCACGCCGAGTGCATCCCGTGGCTGCGCGAGCGCGACATCGCCGTGTTAGGGAGCGACGGCATCTCCGACGCGCTCCCGGGCCTCGGTATCCCGAGCTGGCCGATCCCCGTGCACCAATGCACGCTGGTCGCGATGGGCGTGCACCTCCTGGACAACCTCCAGCTCGCGCGGCTGACGGCGGCCTGTGCGCGGGAGAAGCGGTGGGAGTTTTTGCTGACGATCGCGCCGCTGCGCGTGGAGCGCGGAACGGGGAGCCCCGTGAATCCGCTGGCGATGTTTTGAGAAGCAAGCGACGCCAGGCGGCGAGCGGAGTAAACAAGTTGCCCCGCTTCCCCTTCGGCATCCCTAACGGCTGGTTCCTGCTCGCGTACTCCGAGGATCTCGCGCGCGGCGCCGTCAAGCGCATGCAGTACCTCGCGCGCGAACTCGTGGCGTTTCGCGGTGAGACCGGCGCGGTGGTGGGCGACACTTTGCGGTGTCCGTTCCACTGTTGGCGTTGGGACGGGCAGGGCGCGTGCGCGGAGATTCCCTACGCGAAGCGCATTCCGGCTGGGGCGCGCGCGGAGGCGTTCCCGGTGCGCGAGCGCAACGGCATGATTTTCGTGTGGCACGACGCGCAGGGGCGCGCGCCGAGTTGGGAGATTCCCGACTTGCCGGTGTGGCACGACGCGGACTGGCTGACGCCGTGGCTGCGTTACGAGTGGACGGTGAAGACGCGCCTGCAGGAGATGGCGGAGAACGGTGTCTACGCGTGAACGCGCGGGATCCCGAGCGACGCGCAGAGAGGCAGCGGGGTCAGACCCCTTTGCCTCTCTGCGCGACCGAGCAGCGCCGGCTTGCAGCGCTGAGCACGCGTCTCCGGAGGCTCGGGCGTCCGGATGCGCTCGAATCCGTCCAGCCAGAGAGGCAGTGGGGTCTGACCCTCCTGCCTCTCTGCGCGCCGCCGGAGTTCGCCAAAACATGGAGAATCGCGTGAGTCCCCAACAAATCGTGGATATGCTCCACCGTTACGCCGCGCGCATCACTGCCGGCTACAAGGTTGGCATCGTCGCGCTGTATGCGCCGGACGCGACCGCCGAGATCCCCGTCGGCGGGCCCGTGCATCGCGGCATCGACGCAGTTCGCGCGTTCTATCTCGGCAACGAGCTCGCGGAGCGCGTAGTGATTACGGGCGCAGTGTGCGTGGCCGGGCGCGAAGCCGCGGTGCCGATGAAGGCGACGATCGCGCGCGACGACGGGCTGATCGAGATCGACGTGATCGACGTGGTGGAGGTCGACGACTCGGGGCGCTTCACGAAGCTGCGCGCGTTCTTCGATCTCGCGGGCGCGCGGCGAGTTTGAGCACAACGCCCCAGCCCGCGCCCGCGCTTGCCGCGATCGAGACGCCGCGCCTGCGCCTCGAGCCTCTGCTCGAACTGCACGCGCGGGAACTCTTCGCGGGCCTAAGCGCTCCCGCGCTCTACGCGTTCATGGATGAGGCTCCGCCCACGAGCGAGGCCGCGCTCGCCGAGCGCTACCGCTTTCTCGAAGCGCGCCGCTCGCCGGATGGCAGCGAGCTCTGGCTCAACTGGGCGCTGTTCGCGCGCGAGCCGCGCGACTACGTCGGCACGGTGCAGGCCACCGTGGGCACCGCCGGCGAAACCGAGATCGCCTACGTGTTATTGCCGCCCGCTCAGGGACATGGCTTCGCGAGCGAAGCGGTCACGGCGATGCTCACTGAACTCCGTAACAGCTTCGGCGCGCGCGCGTTCATCGCGCACGTCGACCCGCGCAACAGAGCCTCGATCGCGCTGCTCGAACGCCTCGGCTTCACGCGCGCAGGCACTCGCGCCGCGAGTTCGCCCGCGCAGCCCGAGCCGGATCTGGTGTTTCGCCGCGAAGCCTGAGCCGCCCGCCAGCGCCGCGTCGGCTACAGCGAGTTGAACCCAGGAATGAATCTCCCCGCGCTCGCGCCGCCATCCACGGGCAGATCCGCCCCCGTCACGTGCAGGCTCGCGTCCGAAGCCAGGAACGCGCACGCCTGGGCGATCGCGTCGAGCGGCGCTTCCCCTGGAATTCCGCGGTTCTCCGAGTAGGCCCTCGTCTCGTCCCTGAGCCCGGCGAGCTGCGCGCCCCAAGGCCCGTACATCTCCGGATTGCCGCCCGCCGGGCACACGCAGTTCACGCGAATGCCCGCCCGCCCGAGTTCCATGGCCGCGCTCTTCGTGAGCCCGCGCAGGCCCCACTTCGAGGCGGCATAAGCGCTGACGCCGTTCATCCCCAACAACCCGTCGATCGAGGCCACATTCACGATCGAGCCGCTGCGCTGCGCCTTCATCGCAGCGAGCACCGCCTGCGTTCCCAAGTACGGGCCTGCGAGGTTCACCGCGAGCACGCGCTGCAGCACTTCCTCGCTCGTGTGCTCGAGCGTGCCGAGGTGCAGCACCGCAGCGTTGTTCACGAGCACATCGATGCGGCTGTGCGCGGTGAGTGTGTGCGCCACCACCGCGTCCCACTGCGCGCGGCTCGCGACATCGTGCTCGCAATAACTCGCGCTCGCGCCAAGTTCCTTGGCGAGCGCGCGGCCCTGCTCGTGGCGAAGGTCGCCGAGCACCACGCGCGCGCCCTCGGTGACGAAGCGCCGCGCAATCGCCGCGCCCGCGCCGCGCGCAGCGCCCGTAATGATCGCGATCTTG
>JANNRF010000484.1:0-1896 GCA_031401135.1 Deltaproteobacteria bacterium
CGGCCCCACGCTGATCGAGGCGATGACTTATCGCGTGGGCGCGCACTCGACCGCGGACGATCCGAGCGCGTACCGCACCGATGAGGAGACCGCGGAGTGGGAGCGCCTCGATCCCGTCGCGCGGCTCGCGCGCCACGGCAAGTGGCGGGGGGTGTGGGACGACGCGCGCGAGGAAGCCGCGCGCGCCGCGTGGGATGCGCGCGTGACCGAGACCCTCGCCCAGTGCGAGAAGCACCCGCCGCCGCCTGTGGAGAGCTTGTTCGAAGACGTGCTCGCCACGCCCGGCGCACAGCTCGCCGAACAGCGCGACGAGTATTTGGCGTGGCACAGGAAACGTCCCCGAGAGAAGTTCGGGGACGTTCCGTAAGAAAGTTAAGTTGTTGGGGGGCCCACAACTTAAGTTTCTTACGGAACGTCCCGGAGTTTGAGATGGCTGAAACCGCAACCATGAACATGATCCAGGCGCTGAATCAAGCGCTGGACTTGCACATGGAGCGCGACGAGCGCGCGGTGATTCTCGGCGAAGATGTCGGCCACTTCGGCGGGGTGTTTCGCGTGACGCAGGGGTTGCAGGAGAAGTACGGCGCCGAGCGCGTGTTCGACACGCCGCTCGCCGAAGCGGGCATCGTCGGCATGGCGATCGGCATGGGGCTCGGCGGCCTGCGCCCGATCGTCGAGATCCAGTTCGCGGATTTCGTGTTCCCAGCCTTCGACCAGATCGTCAGCGAGCTCGCGAAGTACCGCTATCGCTGCGCGGGGCAATACGTACCGCGCGTGCTGATCCGCATGCCCTACGGCGGGGGGATTCGCGGCGGGCACTATCACTCGCAGAGCCCCGAGGCGTACTTCGCGCACACGCCGGGGCTGCGCGTGGTGGCGCCTTCCGGTCCCTACGAGGCGAAGGGCTTGTTATTGGCCGCGCTCGAGTGCGACGACCCGGTGATCTTCCTCGAGCCCAAGCGCATCTACCGCTCTGCCAAAGACGAGATCCCGACTGATTACTACACGCTGCCGCTCGAGCGCGCGCGCGTGGTGCGCAGAGGCGAGGATGCGACGCTTGTGGCGTGGGGCGCGATGCTCGGCGTTTGCCGCGAGGCGGTTGCGCGCGCGGAGGGCGAGGGCTACGACGTCGAGCTGATCGACCTGCTCAGCATTGCGCCCTACGACGTACGCACGCTGGTGCGCTCGGTCGAGCACACCGGACGCATGCTGGTTGCGCACGAAGCGCCGTACACCGCGGGCTTCGGCGCGGAGCTCATTGCGGCGGTGCAGGAGAAGGCGTTCGCGCATCTCCAGGCGCCGATCGCGCGCATCTGCGGCTTCGACACGCCCGTCCCGTACACGCTGGAAGAGCACTATCTGCCGAACGCGGAGCGCATTCTGCACGCGCTCGTGAAGACGATCACGTATTAGGGTGCGGCTGGCGAAGAGCGCAGCGAGCCGAAGGCGAGCGGAGTAATCAAAATGTTTCGCTTCCTACTTCCGGACATTGGCGAGGGTGTCGTCGAGGCCGAAGTGATCGAGTGGAAGGTGCGCGAGGGCGAGCGCGTCGTCGCGGATCAGACGCTCGTCGAGCTGATGACCGACAAGGCGAACATCGAGATTCCCTCGCCAGTCGCGGGTGTCGTGCACAGGCTCGGGTTCCCGCAAGGCGCGATCGTGCCGGTGGGCGCGGTGCTAATCGAGATCGACGACGGCGTCGGCGCGACGGCGAGTGTTATGGCGGCGGCGCCGATGCCAGCCGCCGCGTCGCAGGCGGCTGCCGCTTCGCGCGCGGAGGCCGCCGCTTCGGTGCGCGCGTCCGAACCTGCCGCTGCGCATCCGCCCGCGATGCCCGCGCGCCCGGGCCTCTCGCACCACCGCGCCGCGGCTGCTGCGAACGACGCGACCGCGCGC
>JANNRF010000485.1:0-10989 GCA_031401135.1 Deltaproteobacteria bacterium
GCGACGATCGAGGATCGCGAGGCGTAGGCCGTGGAGCTGGTGATCTCCTACGACATGCGCGCGCCGAGTTTCGGCGCTCCCGCGCGCGAGTTGTATGCGGCGGCGCTCGATCAGGTGGCGTGGGCCGACGCGCTGGGCTTCGACATCGTCGGCCTCGGTGAGCACCACGCATCGCCTGATGGCTACAACCCTTCGCCACTCGTGCTCGCAGCCGCGATGGGCGCACGCTCGAAGCACATCAAGCTGCGCACCTCGGTCGCGCTGGTTCCGCTCTACGACCCGGTGAAGCTGATCGAGGACGCCGCGGTCACGCAGCTCGCAACTGGCGGGCGCTTGCTATTCGGAATCGGCGGCGGCTACCGCCCTCCCGAGTTCGAGATGTTCGGGCGCAAGCTCGAAGATCGCTGGCGCGCGATCGGCGAGTTCGTGCAGCTTGCGCGGCTCGCGTGGAAGGGAGAGCCCTTCACGTGGCAAGGTAGGCGCATGCACATCACGCCCGTACCGGACCCGCCGCCGCCAATTCTGTTAGGGGGTGGATCGGCTGCCGCCGCGCGCCGCGCCGCGCACATCGCCGACGGTTGGTTCCCGCCGCTCGATGCACGGCTCTGGAAGCCGTACCGCGAAGAGTGCCTGAGGCTGGGCAAGCCCGATCCGGGCGCCTACCCGAAGCAAGGCCCGATCTTTTTGTGGGTCTCGCGCGATCCCGCCAAAGACTGGGAACGCGTGCTCCCGCATGTGCTGCACCAACTGCGTTCGTACAGCGCCTGGACGATCGAGGCGTACGGACGCCCGACGGGCCCTTACGCTGGCGACATCACCGAGGAGAGCGTGCGCAAGAGCGGCGCTTATCAGGTGCTGACGCCCGAGCAGACGCTCGCGATGGCGGAGGGCCTTGGCGCGAACAGCGTGTTCTATCTGAACCCGCTGCTCGCGGGCATCGAGCCGCGCTTCGCTTCCGAGATGCTCGCGCTGTACGAGCGCGAAGTGCATCCGCACTTGCGGCGCGGATAGAGGCGGCGATGGCCAACGCAGTTCACTTCGACCCGTTCGCGTACGAGTTCCATGAGAACCCTTATCCCGTTTACCGCGCGCTGCGCGAGCACGCGCCTGTCTACAAGAACGCCGAGATCGGGTTCTGGGCGCTCTCGCGGCACGCCGACGTGGTTGCGGGTTTCAAGGACACCGAGCGGCTCTGTAACAGCGGCGGCATCTCGCTCGAGATCGGCGAGCTGAACGTCGATCTCACGCTGGTGCTCTCGTTCTTAGGGATGGACCCGCCGCGGCACACGCGCATGCGTGGGCTCGTCTCGCGCGGCTTCACGCCGCGGCGCGTGGCCGAGCTCGAGCCGCGCGTGCGCGCGATCGCGAGTGCGTACATCGATCGCTTCATCGCGAAGGGCAGCTGCGATTTCGTCGCGGAGTTCGCGGGGCGTCTCCCGATGGACGTGGTGAGCGAGATGCTCGGCGTGCCCGAGAGCGATCGCGATGAGCTGCGCGCGTGGGCCGACACCGTGCTGCATCGCGACGAAGGCGTGCGCGGCGTTCCGCCCGAAGGCATTAAGGCCTCGGCGCAGCTGCTGCAGTACTTCTTTCGGCTCGTCGCCTCGCGCCGCAAGCAGCCAGGCGCCGATCTCGCGAGCGCGCTCCTTCAAGTCGAGCAGGGCGGCGACCGGCTCGATGACAAAGACATCATCGGCTTCTGTTACCTGATGATCATCGCGGGCAACGAGACCACGACGAAACTGCTCGCGAACGCGCTCTACTGGCTCGAGCAGAATCCCGCCGCGCGCGCCGAAGTCACTGCGAATCACGCGCTCATCCCGAGCTGGATCGAGGAGACGCTGCGTTACGACAACTCGACGCAGCTGATGGCGCGCACCGCGACTCGCGATTTCGAGCTGGACGGCGAGAAGATCCTGCGCGGCGAGAAGGTGTTATTGCTGATCGGCGCCGCGAACCGCGACGAGCGCGTGTTCGCCGCGCCCGACGTGTTCGACATTCACCGCGACACGAGCGAGAGCCTCGCGTTCGGCAAAGGCGTCCACTTCTGCCTGGGCGCAGCACTCGCGCGCCTCGAAGCGCGCGTCTCGCTCGAAGAAGTCATGCGCCGCCTGCCCGGTTACCGCATCGACGCGAGCGGCCTCCAGCGCGTCCACTCCACCAACGTCCGCGGCTTCTCCGCGCTGCCAATCTCATTCGCCAAGTAACCAAACCGGGGACGTTCATACTTCCCCAAACCGGGGACGTTCATACTTCCTGGGTACTTACGGGGACACTCTTGGGCGGAGACGGCACAGCGGGAGCGCGAAGACTGTCCCCGTAAGTAACCACCAGGTATGAACGTCCCCGCTCTGGTTACTTTGCGGTAGTGGGCGAGGAGAATGGAGAGCGTGCCGAACCGATATCCGTTTCCTGCTACGCCCGATGGCTGGTTTGCCGTAGCGCGCAGTGAGGAGCTCCTGCGCGGCGCGGAGACGCGGCTGAGGTACTTCGGCCGCGAGCTTGTTGGGGCGCGCGACGAAGAAGGTCGCGTCGCGATCGCGCTCGCAGACGGTGCGGGCGCCGAGCTCACGAGCTGCGAGGCGAACGGCTTCGCGTACGTGTGGCAGCACGCGGGCGGCGCGACGCCGAGCTATCAGGTTGCGCG
The DNA here is from genome assembly GCA_031401135.1 of Deltaproteobacteria bacterium. Taxonomy (GTDB): domain Bacteria; phylum Myxococcota_A; class UBA9160; order UBA9160; family UBA6930; genus VGRF01. The sequence goes on from JANNRF010000485.1 coordinate 2,648, forward strand.
CTATCGCGAAGACGCGGCGAGTCATCAGGTCGCGCTCCTGCGCGACCGGCCATCGAGCTGGACGCCGTGGCGCACGAGCGCTCACTGTGTGCGCGTCCACGTGCAGGACATGACCGAGAACATCCTCGATCGCGCGCACTTCACGAGCGTTCACGACATGGCGCTGCCCGATCGGGCGCACTTCGACGTGCGCTTCGAGGGCGCGAGCCTAATCGTCGATCAGGTGATGAGAGTGACTGCGCTGAACGCGGCCGGCATCGAGGTGCGCTCGCGCACGACCACGAACGGCCCGGGCCTCGTCGCCGTGGAAGTGAAGCAGAGCCCCCTCGACATGCTCACCTACATCGCGCAGACCCCCATCGACGACGAGCGCTGCGACGTGCGGCTGCACTTCTCGATGCGTCGCCTCGCCGACGCCGCCGCGACCGAGCGCATCGCCGAACTCAACGAGCGCATCACGCGCGAGCAGTTCGAGCAGGACGTCCCGATCTGGGAGCACAAGTGTTATCGCGCGCGGCCCATGCTCGCGGACGGCGACGGGCCCGTGGCGGAGTACCGCCGCTGGTTCCAGCAGTTCTATTCGACGTGGCGCCCCGCGGAGGAAGCTCCGTGAAGCGCCGCCTCGATCCCCTTCGCTGCCACAACAGTGGATCAGCAGCCCGCAAGGCCGGTCTGCTGCATCCGCCCACAACCCAACGCCGCGGCGACCGGGCCTCCCGCGCCCGGCGCCATGCGGGTCCGACGAGCGCTCGAAACGGCTCGAACCCCGCAAGGAGACTCGAGTAATGTTCATCCTGAGATTCGACATGCGGCTGCGCGACGGCGACGCCAGCGCGCCCGCGCTCTACCGCGCTGCGCTCGAGATGAGCGCCTGGGGCGAGGCGCACGGCGCCGCGCTCGCGATGATCTCCGAGCACCACGCCTCGAGCGACGGCTACTTGCCCGCGCCCTTCGTGCTCGCGAGCGCCATCGCCGCGCGCACTAACAAGCTGGCGATTCAGGTGGCCGCGCTGCTGGTGCCGCTCCACGATCCGATCGAGCTCGCCGAGCAGATGGCGGTGCTCGACATCGTCTCGGGCGGGCGCGTCTCGTACATCTGCGCGCTCGGCTACCGGCCCGAGGAGTACGCGATGTTCGGGCGCGACATCAAGCAGCGTGGCAAGCGCATGGAGGCGTGCCTCGCGGCGATGCGGCAGAGCTGGAGCGGCGAACCGTTCGAGTACGAGGGCCGCGCCGTGCGCGTGACGCCGAAGCCCATAACACCTGGCGGCCCGGCGCTGTTCATGGGCGGCAACGCGCCCGAGGCCGTACGTCGCGCTGCGCGCTTCGGCATGGGCATGCTCACCATGGGCGGCAACCCCGAGCTCGATGCGATCTACCGCAGCGCCTGCGCGGAGTACGGCACCAAGCCGCAGCTGTTCGTGAACCCCGTCGGCGATTCGCCCGCGACGTGCTTCATCGCGCGCGACCTCGACAAGGCCTGGCGCGAGATCGGCCCCTACATGCTGCACGATGCCGAGATGTACGCGAGCTGGTTCGCAAGCATGGGCACCATCACCAAGTCGAGCGCGTTGAGCGTGGATGCGCTGCGCGCCGAGAGCGGCAACTACCGCATCTTCACGCCCGAGCAAGCCGCGAAGCGCATTCGTAAGCACGGCGCCCTAATGCTTCAGCCGCTGTGCGGCGGCCTGCCGCCCGAGCTCGCGTGGCAAAGCCTCGAACTGCTCGCGAGCGAAGTCTTGCCGCGCGTGAAGCGCGCCACGCCAGGAGCCACGACATGAAACCGCCCGCAGCCGATTTCGAGTACGACCCGTTCTCGTACGAGCAAGACGAAGACCCGTATCCGGTCTACGCGCGCATGCGCGAGGAGGCGCCGGCTTATTACAACCCGCGCCTCGATTTCTGGGCGCTGACGCGCTTCGAAGACAACCTCGCCGCGACGATCGACAGCGAGACGTACAGCTCGATCAACGGCACCAGCCTCGAGTTCATGGATACGCCGAAGCCCGATTCGGGCCTGATCATCTTCATGGATCCGCCGCGCCACACGCGTTACCGCAACCTCGTCAGCAAGGCCTTCACGCCGCGATCGATGGCGGAGATCGAGCCCGAGGTGCTGCGCATCGCGCGCGCGCATCTCGATGCCCTGCGAGACCGCAAACGCTTCGACCTCGTCGGCGATTTCACCGCGCGTCTGCCGATGGACGTGATCAGCGCGCTGCTGGGAATCCCCGAAGGCGATCGCGAGGAAGTGCAGCGCAAATCGAACGCGATGCTGCACCGCGAGCCTGGCAATCCGTTGCCGACGCCCGCGGCGATCGAGTCTTCGGTCCAACTGATGGACTACATCGCCGGCCTGATCCGCGAACGCCGCAAGAGCCCGCGCGACGACCTGATCACTCGCCTCACGGAGGTCGAGGTAGCCGACGAGCACGGCGAGTTCGCGCGCCTCGACGACAGCGACATTCGCATGTTCTTCGTGCTGCTCGCGACTGCGGGCAACGAGACCGTGATGAAGCTGCTCGCGACAGCGCTTCACGAATTATGGAGAAACCCCGAGCAGCGCCGCGTGCTGACGAGTGAGCCGAACTGGATCGCGAACGCCGTCGAGGAGACGCTGCGCTTCGACCCGCCGTCGCAATACCAGGGCCGCGTCACCACGCGCGACGTCTCGCTGCACAGCGCGACGATTCCCAAGGGCGCGAAGGTGCTGCTGCTCAACGGCGCAAGCGGCCGCGACGAGCGCAAGTTCCCTAACGCCAGCACCTACGACGTGCGCCGCAAGATCGATCTGCACCTCGGCTTCGGTCACGGCCGCCACGTGTGCTTAGGCGCGCACCTCGCGCGCATGGAATCGCGTATCGGGCTCGCGGAGTTCCTGCGCCGCTACCCGCGCTACGAGGTCGTCAGCACCGAGCGCATGCACTCGAGCAACGTGCGCGGCTTCAAGAGCGTGGTGGTGGAGGTGGGGTGAGGGCGCCGGAGGGCCGCCGCGGGCGTTTCGAGAACGTTTCGTGCGAAGCTCCTCCACATGGAAGGGAACCCATACACGCCTCCTGCCGCGGAGCTCGTCGCCCCGCATCGCGCGCCCGAGGCTTCGGATATCGCGTCGCGGGGGCAGCGCTTCCTGAACTCGCTCATCGATCAGATCGGCGTGACTCTCATGGGCCTCCCAGTCGGAGTCGTGAGTGGCCTCGTTGCCCCTGGCTTCATCGAGGAGGTCAACGAGTTCGTGCTGGGGCTTTTGCTGATGTTCGGTTATTACGTTCCGTGCGAAGCGTTCTTCGGGCGGACGCTCGGCAAGCTGATTACGGGTACGCGCGCGATCGCGAACGACGGCAGCGTGCCGACTACGAAGCAAATCCTCGGGCGCACACTCTCACGCTTGGTTCCGTTCGAAGCGTTCTCGTTCCTCGGGCCCGAGCCGTGCATCGGTTGGCACGATCGTTGGTCCGGGACGGTGGTCATCCGGACGCGACGCCGGAGAGAGGCTTGACGCGGAGCTTCAGCTTTTCCTCCAGATCCCAACCAACTCCGCGCTCGTCGTAACGTTCGCAATCCGCGCCAGCGAGTTCGCGAGCACCGCTTCGCCGTACTCCGCCGGGTAGCCCGCAACGCAGTCGCGCGGGATCACGACGTGGTAGCCGTGGTTCACGGCCTCGATCGTGAGGCCGATGATGCCGACGTTCAGCGAGACGCCCGTAGCAATTACGGTGCTCGCGCCCTCGGCGCGCAGGAACGCGTCGAGCTCGGTGCCGGCGAAGGGCGACATGCCGTGAAAGCGCTGCACGACGAGGTCGCGCGGATCGGGCTCGAGTTCGGGCACGCTCTCGACCGTGGGCTCGCCTACCAGCATGTGCTCCGGGTTCTGTAACAACGAGTTCACGAGCGGCACGTTGCGCGGGGTGCCTGCGCGGTCGCGCCGAAAGGCCGCGTGGCAGTGGATCACGCGCACGCCCACCGCGCGCGCCGCGTGGAGCACGCGCGCGGTCGCGGTGATTACGCCCGCTTCCAGCACGGCCTTCGCGAGCGCGGGCATCGAGGCGAGGTCGCCCACGACGCCGCGCTGCAACTCCATCACGAGCACCGCGCAGCGGCCGGGCGCGGCGAGTTCCTGCACGCTCGGGCTGCTCATCGCGCCCTCGCTTTGATCTCGCCGATCTTGTGCACGGCCCCAATCACTTCGTCGAGATAGCCCGGCCCGCGTGCCGTCGGCACGAACCAACCCGTCGGGCACATCGTGAGGATCTCGACGAGCGAGAAGCCTTCGCCCGCGAGCTGCGCCTCGAAGGCGCGGCGGAGCATGTTCTTCGTGCGCACGATGTTAGGGGCATCGTGCACGGAGCCGCGCGCGATGTAGGCGGAGCCGCCGAGGGGCGCGAGCATTTCGGCGAGCGAGATCGGGTGGCCGTGGCGCGCGGCGTCGCGGCCGTCGAGGGTGTTCTTGGTGCGCTGGCCGAGCACGGTGGTCGCGGTCATGTGCCCGCCGGTTTCGCCGAACACGCCGTTGTTGAGCAGCACGCAGGTGACGTTCTCGCCGCGCGCGGCGGTGTGGATCACTTCCTGCAGGCCCTCGTTCACCATGTCGCCGTCGCCTTGCAGCGTGAACATCAGCGTGTCCGGGCGCATGCGCTTGGCGCCTGTCGCGAGCGAAGGCGCGCGGCCGTGGAGGGCCTGAATCATGTCGACGCCGATCGACGAGCCGAGCGCGGTGTAACAGCCGATCCCGACGATTCCGACGGCGTTATGCGCGTAGCCGAGTTCCTCGATCAGTTCGAGCACGAGCCGCAGCGCGAGCGGCTCGCCGCAGCCGGGGCAGAGATCGTGGTCGACGCTCAGCTGGAGCTCTGGCGCAAACTCGCCAGTGCGCGTCGCGGCGCGCGCGGGCGCGCGGTCGATCGCGATCGTGTCGTCACTCACGCTGCGCTCCTCGTCGCCGTGAGCGCGCCCGAAATGCGCGCGCGCACTCGCTCGGGATCGAAGATGCCGCCGATGCCGAAGCCGTGCGGGTCGGTGGAAATGCCGCCGATCGCGATGACCGGCGCGCGGCCTAACACTGCGAGCCGCACGTCGTCGATCATCTGCCCCGCGTTTTGTTCGAGTACCGCGATTCGCTTCACGCCGGCTGCGGCGCGCACGAGCGCCTCGCTCGGGTAGGGCCAGAGCGTGATCGGGCGGAAGTAGCCGACGCGCGCGCCTTCGCGACGCAGTTCGCGCACGGCGTGACGTGCGAAGCGTGCGAGCGAGCCGAACGCGACGACGAGCACGTCCGCGTCCTCGCAGTGCTCGACCTCGAAGCGCTGCTCTGCCGCGGCAATGCGCTCGTGCTTTGCCTGCAAGCGCTGCCAGAACTCTTCGGCATTGATGCCCTTCGCGCCTGCCTGCATTCCTATCGGCGAGATGTGGCGCGGGCCGCCGCGCGCGCGGCCGCTGCCGTCGGCGGCCCAGCTCTTCTCATGCTCGGGCAGCGCGAGCGCAGCCACCTCGACCGCTTCCGCCGTGTGCGCGAGCAGGTAGTCGCCATAAATCAGCACCGGGTTGCGCCAGCGCTCGGCGATCTCGAAGGCGCGTTGTGTTAGGTCGATGGCCTCGGTCACGTCGATCGGCGCGAGCACCACGAGGTGATAATCGCCGTGGCCACCGCCGCGCGTGCCTTGGAAGTAGTCGAACTGGCCGCGCGCCAGGTTGAAGACCACGAGTGGCAACTCGGCGCGCACGAGCTCGGAGATTGATTCCTGCATCAGCGCGAGGCCTTGACCGGTAGATCCTGTTGCCGCGCGCGCGCCGGTTGCGACGGCGCCCCAGGCCATGCCGACGGCTTCGAGCTCGCTCTCGGCGTTTACGCACACGCCGCCCGCGGCGGGCAGTTTCGCGGCGAAGTGCTCCAACAACTCGGTGAACGGCGTCATCGGGTAGCCCGCGAAGAACTTGCAGCCCGCCGCGATCGCGGCCTCCGCGATGGCTTCGCTGCCTTCCATGAGGCGGCGCGTCATCGCCCAGCTCCGGCGTTCGCTTCATGCACGAGCGGTTCGTCGTACTTGTAAACCTCGAAACAAAAATCCGGGCACACGAGCAAGCACGCGCCGCACCCCGTGCAGCCTGCAACCAAGTCTGGCAAGCGCGCGCCCATCGCATTTCGCCGCTCGCTCATCCGTAACACCTGAGGCGGGCACGCGGGGATGCACAGCTCGCAGCCTTTGCAGCGCTCGGCTTCGAGCACGACGGTGCCGCGCGTGACGACGGCGCTCACGCGGCGCTCCAAGCCGGCGCGAGGCCGCGCGGTGCGAACTCGAAGCCCGCGCGCAACGCCTCGGCGTTCTTCGCCGCGTGCTCGCGGCGATACGGCGGCAGTGCCTCCTCCATCGCGGCAATCAGGGCTTCGAGGCTCACGAGTGAAGTCGCGCCGGCGAGCGCGCCCACCAGCACGAGCGCAGCGCTCTGCGCGGCACCGAGCTGCGTTGCGAGCGTGGTCGCGTTCACAGGGAGCCCGCGCGCGGCGCCGGCGTCGACGTTCTGGCCAAACAGGTCCGCGTTCCACACCGCTAGGCCGCCGCTGCGCAGCTTCGCGCGTACGCCGTCCCAATAACGCGGATGCGCGCCGATACCCGCCCAGCTCCGTGCGACGATCGGTGGCGACGAGATCGGCTCTGCGCCAATAATCAGCGTCGAATCGGTGTTGCCACCGCGCATCGTGCCGCCGTAAATGCCGAGCGACATGACGTGGCGCTGTTCGCGGATCGCCGCGCGCGCGATCACCTGCGCCGCGAGCTGCACGCCCTGGCCGCCGATGCCCGTGAGCAGGATCTCGCGCTCCAAGGCCTAATGGCTCCCGGCCCGCAGGCCGGCCATCGCGAACGCTTCGAGTCGCTTGGCCTGGGCGCGCTCTGCCGGGTCGTCCTCGACGAGGCGCGAGGCGAGCCAGCCCATGGCGAGGTGATAGAGCGCCTCGGCGTCGGCGTCGGGATCGGCGCCGGGCAGTTCGCCGGCCGCCTTTGCGTCTGCAATTGCTGCGCGCACGAGCGCGGTGAGGCGCTGCTCCGAGGCCGCGACTTCCTCGGGGTAGTGGCGCGCGAGTTGGCTGCGCGCGAGCGCGAACGGTCGCGACGCTTCGGCGCCGCGCGAGTTGAGCGCCTGCTCGAGCATGCCGCGCAGCCAGGCGCGCACGCGCTCGCTCGCACTCGGCGCTTCGTTCATGCGCGCGGCGAGATACTCGGCGAGCAGCGCGACGCCATGGTCGAGCACCGCCACCAACAATTCGTGTTTGCTGTGGAAGTGGCGGTAGAAGGCCTGATTAGAGAGGCGCGCGCGGCGCACGATGGCCGCTACCGGCGGTTCGAGGTCGCTGCGCTCACGAATCAACGCGAGCGCGGCTTGCACGAGCTTCTCGGCTTCGGCGGCGTAGGCGGCTCGCTGCCGTTCGAGCGCGCGGTCGACGGCCCGCGTCACGGCGCGGGGTCGCGTTTCGTTCAGCGCGCCCGCTCGCGCGGCGGCGGCCCCCCGAAGAACCGTCTTCTGTATTTTGAGAATGGCATTCCGCACAAACGGAACGGTATTCTGCGCCCCCGATGGCCGCAAGCTTTCCTCCTTACGACCAAGCCCCCCCTGCGCCACGCCCGCTCTTGATCGGCGACGTGTTCCGCAACAACGCCGCCGTGGTGCCGGATCGCGTCGCGGCCGCGCTCGGCGCGCGCGCGCTCACCCACCGCGAACTCGACCGCGCGGCGAACCGCATGGCGCGCGCGCTGCGCGAGCTCGGCGTCGTGAAGGGCGATCGCATCGTCGTCTGGGCGGACACCTCGCTCGAACTCGTGCCGCTGTTCGCCGCTGCCGCGAAGCTCGGCGCCGTGTTCGCTCCGGTGAACGCGCGGCTGAGCGCACGCGAGGCAGAGCGCCTCGCGCAGATCGTGCGCCCGCGCATCGTGATTACGGATCTCGAGCGCGCGAAGGCAGCCCCGCCACTCGCGACGAGCTGCGGCGCCTACCTCGCGCACCTCGGCGAAAGTGGCACCACGCGCCCGAACCTCTCGCTGGCCGCGCTGCCCGAGGACGACTCAGATGTTACGGAACCGAAGCTACGCGACAGCGACCCGCACGTGATCTTCTTCACGAGCGGAAGCACGGGGCAATCGAAGGGCGTCGTGCTCTCCCACCGCGCGAGTTGGCTGCGCGGGTTTCAGGGCGTTTTCCACGATCAACCGCGTCGCACGGTGTGCATGTTCCCGATGTTCCACATGGCGCCGTGGACGCTGGCGCTCGCGGCCTGGCAGACGCGCGGCGAGATCGCCTTCGTGCAAACGCCGACGCCCGACGCGCTGCTCTCCGCGATCGAGCATCGCCGCGCG
>JANNRF010000486.1:0-6381 GCA_031401135.1 Deltaproteobacteria bacterium
CCCCGATCCACCTGATGCGCGTTCATGATCACGCTGCGGCCCTCGGCGCAGAGGGCCGCGGCGATCAGCGCCATGCCGGCCCGAATGTCGGGCGAGGTGATCGTTTCGCCATACAACCGCGAGGGGCCAGTAACAAGTGCGCGGTGCGGGTCGCACAGCACCACGCGCGCGCCCATCGCGATCAAGCGGTCCACGAAGAACAGCCGGTTCTCGAACATCTTCTCGTGGATCAGCAGCGTGCCCTTGGACTGCGTCGCGAGCACCAGCGCGATCGAGGTGAGATCGCTCGGGAAGCCCGGCCAGGGCGCGTCGTCCACCTTCGGGATCGCGCCGTCGAGATCGTCCTGCACCACGAGTTCTTGCTTCGCGGGCACGAACAACGTGCCGTTCTCGAGCCGCGTCTCGACGCCGATGCGCCGGAACACGAGCCGCAGCATGCGCAGATCGTCGGCGACGACGCCGTTCACGGTGAGTTCGCCGCCGGTCATCGCGGCGATCGCCACGAACGAGCCGAGCTCGATGTGATCGGGGCCGATGCGATGGCTCGCGGGCCGTAGTTCGGGCACGCCTTCGATCTCGAGCACGTTGGTGCCGATGCCGCGGATCTGCGCGCCCATCGCGCACAGGAAGCCGCAGAGGCCGCGCACGTGCGGCTCGCAAGCGGCGTTGGAGATCCGCGTCATCCCGTCGGCGACGGCCGCGGCCATCACGGCGTTCTCGGTGGCCATCACGCTGGCTTCGTCGAGGAAGATGTCGGCGCCGCGGAAGCGGCCGGCGAGTGTTAGGTGGTAGTGGCGCTCGCGCGTCTCGATCTCGGCGCCGAGCATGCGCAGCGCGTGCAGGTGCGTGTCGACGCGGCGGCGGCCGATGCGATCGCCGCCCGGGCGCGGCAGCACCGCGCGGCCGGTGCGATGTAACAAGCCTGGCGCGAGCAGGAACGAGCCGCGGATCGTGCGGCCGAGTTCGGAGCTGGCGTCGCGCGCGCCGAGATCGCTGGTGTCCACCACCGTCTCGTGGGTATCGGGGTCGCGCACGGCGCGCGCGCCGAGTTCGCCGAGAATCTCGAGCTGCGTCGCGACGTCGCGGATGCGCGGCAGGTTCGCGATGCGCGAGGCCCCCGGCGCAAGCAGCGTGGCCGCCAGCACGGGCAGCGCCTCGTTCTTGTTGCCGGCGGGCGTAATCACTCCGCCGACGACGCGGCCGCCTTCGACGACGAAGCGATCTCCGGCTCCGATCTGCACGCCGTTATCCCCCTGCCAAGAACGCGGCGCAACGTAGCCGCAGCAACCCCTTACTCCAGCAACGCCGCCATCTCGCCCGGGTTGAATCCGCGAATCAGCGCGCCATCGATCTCGACCAGCGGGATCGAGCGGCCGCCCGTCTTCGCGACGAGCTCGTCCGCGAACTCTTCGTCCGCCTCGATGTCCTTGTTCTCGTACTCGACGCCGCGCTCATCGAGGAACGCGAGCGTCTTGCGGCACCAACCACACCACGGCGCGGTGTAAACCGTCACGCGGTGCGCGGCCTGCACGACATCGGCGTTTGCAGCCTGTGCGGCGCGGCTCTTCTTTGTGAACGCGGATGCGTCCACCTCGATCTGCCCCGCGCGCTCGCGCCACTGCGCGGGGACTTCTTCGAGCGAGCGCGCGAAACGCACCGAACCGCGCTCGTCGGTCCATTGATAAAAGAGGTGCTTCTCGCCCGCGGCGGCGGGTTCGGTTCCACGCTCAGCCGCTTCCGGGGCTGAACGCGCGGGCCCGCTCGCCGCGGGCAGCCCGCGCGCGAAGGCGAAGCCGCCGCCGCCGACCAACCCGGTTACCACCAGTGCGATTGCCAGTGAACGCAAACGCGACTCCGTTCTCTCCCGAGATCGGCGCATCCGCGCCTCGGGCTTGAGAGCTACGTCACGCACGCGGCCCGAGTTACGCGCGCTTGCTCTTAAGCGCGCTTCCCCCAGCTGGGCTTCCGCTTCTCCAGGAACGCCCGAATGCCCTCGCGGAAATCGCTGCTCTGGGCGCACAGGATCTGGTTGCGGTCTTCCATCGAGACCACCGAATCGATGCTGTTCATGTCGAGGCTCGCGTTCAGCGCCTCCTTGCTGAGGCGCAGGCCGAGCGGCGAGGTGAGCAGCAAATCCTCGATCAGCAGACGGCCGGTGGCTTCGAGCTGGTCGTCGGCGACCACCTGGGAGACGAGGCCCAGCTCGCGGGCGCGCTCGGCGTTGATGAAGCGGCCGGTGAGGATCAGCTCCGCGGCGACCGAGGCGTTGGTCAGCCGCGGCAGCAGGTACGAGACGCCGACGTCGCAGCCCGAGAGACCGAGCTTGATGAAGGCCGCGTTCATGCGCGTCGATTCGCCGGCGATTCGGATGTCCGAGGCGAGCGCGAGCATGAAGCCGCCGCCGCAGGCCGGGCCGTGCACCAACGCGATGAACACCTGCGGGAGCCGGCGCATTTTCAGCGAGAGCTCCGCGATGCGGTGCTGGCCGCGCAGCTGCGCGCCGATGTCGCCGCGCTCGCCGCCGCCTGCGCCTTCTTTGAGATCGAGCCCCGCGCAGAACGCGCGACCCGCGCCTCGCAGCACCACCACGCGCGTTTCGGTATCGCGCGCGAGTTGGTCGTAGAAGCCGTGCAGGTCCTCGACCATCTGCCGCGAGAGCGAGTTCAGCGCGTCGGGCCGGTTGAGCGTGCACCAGGTGACGGGGCCATCGGCCTTGATCTCGAGCGTCGTGAAAGCCATCGCGGGATCTCCTTTGGCCCGCGAGCGTGCCACAGTCGGTGCGATGCAAGCGAAGCGCGCAGCGAGCCGAAGGCGAGCGAAGTGAGCAAGATCCGCAGCACGGCGCGCGCGCTGTTGGTGACACCGGAGCGCGAGATCCTGTTGGTGCGCTTCGCCGTGCCCGCGATCGGGCGCCATTTCTGGATCACGCCCGGCGGCGGGATCGAGCCGGGCGAGTCTGAACGTGAAGCCGTGGCGCGCGAAGTTGCCGAGGAAACCGGGCTCACGGCCGCCGCGATCGGGCCCGCGGTGTGGACGCGCAGCGTGCCGATTCCGTGGGCCGAGCCGCCGTTCACGCAGCGCGAGACCTACTTCTGGGTGCCGACGCCGCGCTTCGAGCCGAACCGCGACGCGATCCCGACCGAGGCGGAGCGCCGCGAGATCGAGGCCTACCGCTGGTGGACGCTGGGCGAGATCGATGCCTCGAAGGAACGCTTCGCGCCGCGCCGGATCGGAGCGCTCCTGCGCGAACTGATCGAGCACGGCGCGCCGCTCACACCGATCGACACTGGGGTCTGAACGAATGCCCAGGCCTTCTGAGGAGCGAGCGTCCGCCGCCGTCTCGGCGATGCCCGGCACTGTCTACACGCCGTTCGATCTGACGAAGGCGACACGCCCGGTGATCGCGCTGCACGTCGGCGACACCTGGATGGAGCCGTTCGCAGGCGCGCGCATGGAGGATCTGAACGAGCGCGACTTCCCGGGCCTGCACCGCTACGTCGAGACGCGCGGCATTCCCGCGCTCGTTGGCGCGCTCGTCGAGAAAGTTCGCGAACGCAATCGCCTTGCGTGCGAGCGCGCGAACGTGCTTGTCACCGCCGGCGCAACCTCGGGACTTTCCTGCGCAATTTCCGCGCTAGCCGATCCGGGCGAGGAAGTGCTGATGCTCGCGCCGTTCTGGCCGCTGATCCGCGGCATCACGCGTTCGCTGCGCGCGACCCCCGTGGAAGTGCCGTTCTTCGATCGCGTGCACACGGTCGCCGAGGCGATCGCCGCGCTCGAAACGAAGCTCTCGCCGCGCACGGTCGCGCTCTACTACTCGAACCCGTCGAACCCCTCCGGCCGCGTGCTGCCCCCGGACTGGCTCGAGGCAATCGCGGCCTGGGCGCGCCGGCGCGATCTCTGGCTGCTCTCGGACGAGGTCTACGAGGACTACGTCTATGCGGGCGAACACATCTCGATGGCCCGCTTCGCGCCCGAGCGCACGATCAGCGCGTTCTCGTTCTCGAAGGCGTACGGGATGGCGGGCAACCGCGCGGGCTACCTGGTCGCGCCCGAAGCGGTGATCGCCGAGGCGCACAAAGTCTCCGTGCACTCCGCCTACCACGCACCGACCGCGGCGCAGCTCGCGGGCCTGCGCGCCCTCGAAGGCGGCGCGGCGTGGGTCGCGAACGCGCGCACGGTGTACGCGAAGACGGGCGCAGCGGTAGCCGCGGCGCTCGGGCTGCCCGCGCCTGCGGGCGGCTGCTTCCTATTCGCGAACGCCGCTCACTGCCTCGATGCCCGAGGCTTGCTCGGCTTCCTCGAAGATTGCTTCGCCGCGGGCGTGGTCGTCGCGCCGGGCAGCTCCGCAGGCGAGGCCTACGGCACGTGGATCCGGCTCTGTTTCACCGTCGTTCCGCCCGACCAAGCGCTCGAGGCCGCTCGTCGATTGGCCCGCTTACTCGCCGTGAATCGCAGCTAACTCAGGCCGTCGCCCGAGTTTTCTTCGACTTTTCTCGCGCATGCGCTTGACCCGGCGCATGCACGGGCCAACCCTGCCCGCCGCTCTTTGGCACTCGCGCCCTCCGACTGCCAACCCAAGTGGGTTCCCCTTCGGTCGGCGCGATTTTCAGTCAAAGCACACGAACGAAGGAGTTCACGCATGAAGGTACGTCCCCTCCACGACCGCATCCTGATCAAGCGGGTCGCGGAAGAACAGAAGACCGCTGGTGGGATCATCATTCCCGACAGCGCCAAGGAAAAGCCCCAAGAGGGGCGCGTCGTTGCCGTCGGCAACGGCAAGGTCACGGAAGACGGCAAAGTGCTTCCGCTCGACGTCTCGGTCGGCGACAAGATCCTGTTCGGAAAATATTCCGGCAGCGAGATCAATCTCGACGGCGAAGAGCACCTCATCATTCGCGAAGACGACGTCCTCGCGATCCTCGGCAAGTAATTAAGGAGAACATCACATGGCAGGCAAGGAAATCCGCTACGAGCAGGCCGCGCGAGACAAGATTCTCGCCGGCGTGAACGCACTCGCGAACGCAGTGCGCGTGACGCTCGGCCCGAAGGGCCGCAACGTCGTGATCGAGAAGAGCTGGGGCTCGCCGACCGTCACCAAGGACGGCGTCACAGTCGCGAAGGAAATCACGCTCGAAGACAAGTTCGAGAACATGGGCGCGCAGATGGTGAAGGAAGTCGCTTCGAAGACTTCCGACGTCGCTGGCGACGGCACCACGACTGCGACGGTTCTGGCGCAGGCGATCTTCCGCGAGGGCGCCAAGCTCGTCGCGGCCGGCGTCAATCCGATGGATCTGAAGCGCGGCATCGACAAGGCGGTCACTTCGATCGTCGAGGAGCTCGCCAAGCTCAGCAAGCCCACGCGCGATTCGAGCGAGATCGAGAAGGTCGGCACCGTCTCCGCGAACGGCGACGAGGCGATCGGCAAGATGCTCGCCGAGGCGATGGAGCGGGTCGGCAAGGAAGGCGTGATCACGGTCGAAGAAGCCAAGTCGATGGATTCGACGCTGGATGTCGTGGAAGGCATGCAGTTCGATCGCGGCTACATCTCGCCCTACTTCGTCACGAACCCCGACTCGATGGAAGTCGTGCTCGAGGACGCGATCCTTCTGCTCAGCGAGAAGAAGATCTCGGCGATGAAGGATCTGCTGCCGTTGCTCGAGCAGGTTGCGCGCGGCGGCAAGCCGCTGCTGATCGTGGCCGAGGAGATCGAGGGCGAAGCGCTCGCGACGCTCGTCGTGAACAAGATCCGCGGCACGCTGAACGTGGCCGCGGTGAAGGCGCCCGGCTTCGGCGATCGCCGCAAGGCGATGCTCGAGGACATCGCGATCCTCACCGGCGGCCGGCTCGTCGCCGAGGAGCTCGGCGTCAAGCTCGAGAGCCTGACGCTGAAGGATCTGGGCCGCGCGAAGAAGGTCACGATCGACAAGGACAACACGACGATCGTGGGCGGCGCGGGCGCGAAGAAGGACATCGAGGGCCGCTGCAACCAGATGCGCAAGCAGATCGAGGACACCACCGCGGACTACGACAAAGAGAAGCTGCAGGAGCGCCTGGCCAAGCTCGCGGGCGGCGTCGCGATCGTGCGCGTCGGCGCGGCGACCGAGGCCGAGATGAAGGAGAAGAAGGCCCGCGTCGAGGATGCGCTGCACGCCACGCGCGCGGCCATCGAAGAGGGCATCGTGCCCGGCGGCGGCGTCGCGCTGCTGCGCGCGCAGGCGACGCTCGCGAAGATCGAGCAGGGTCTGTCGGACGACCAGCGCGCGGGCGTCGCGATCGTGCGCCGCGCGATCGAGGCTCCGCTGCGCCGGATCGCCGAGAACGCGGGCCACGAGGGTTCGGTCGTCGTCGAGCGCGTGCGCAACGAGAAGGGCGCGTACG
>JANNRF010000487.1:0-2671 GCA_031401135.1 Deltaproteobacteria bacterium
TGCGCTGAAGGATCCGGCGCGGCTGCGCGTCTCGGGGCGCGCGCATGTGATTACGCCGTGGCACGTCTCGCTCGACAAGGCGCGCGAAGAAGCCCGCCGCGAGAGCGCGATCGGCACCACCGGCCGCGGCATCGGGCCGACGTACGAAGACAAAGTCGCGCGGCGCGGGATTCGCGTCGCAGATTTGCTCGACGCGCCTTCGCTGCGCGCGGCGGTCGACCGGCTCGCGCGCGAGAAGAACTTCGAGCTGAAGGAGCTGCACGGCTGGCCGGAAATTTCCGCCGACGCGGTCTACGACGATCTGTTCGCGCTCGGCAAAGAGCTCGCGCCGTTCGTCGACCACACCGGCAAGCTGCTCGAACGCGCCATCCGCGAGAACAAGAAGGTGTTATTCGAAGGCGCGCAGGGCACGTTCCTCGACATCGATCACGGCACGTACCCGTTTGTCACGTCCTCGAACTGCGTGGCCGGCGCCGTCTGTACGGGCGCGGGCATCGGGCCGACGCGCATCGACCACGTGCTGGGCATAACGAAGGCCTACACCACGCGCGTCGGCGGCGGCCCGTTCCCGACCGAGGACCACGGCGCGGGCGGCGCCTGGCTCGGCGAGAAGGGGCAGGAAGTCGGCGCGACCACAGGCCGCAAGCGCCGCTGCGGCTGGCTCGACACGGTGGTGTTACGGGAGGCCGCGATCGTCAACGGCTTTGGCTCGCTGGCGGTCAACAAGCTCGACATCCTCTCGGGCCTCGCCGAGATCCCGCTGGCCACGGCCTGGCGCATTGACGGCAAGCTCACCCACGATTTCCCGATGACACTCGACGAAGTGAGCCGCGCGGAAGCGATCTACGAGACGTTCCCGGGCTGGAACGAGCCGCTCAGCGATCTGCGCAAATACGACGAGTTGCCCGGCAACGCGCGCCGGTACCTGGAGCGCATCGAAGCGCTGGTCGAGGTGCCGATTGATGTGATCTCGATCGGGCCGGGGCGCGACCAGACGATCGCGCGCACCGATCCGTTCTCGCACCGCCGCGCCTGAGCACGCGCGCGACCTAATTCCTGGCGGGCGCCTTCACCACTCGCTTCGTGAGCGGTAGCGCGCCAATCGCGGCCGAGGACTTCGGGGCGGCCACTTGCGCGGACGCGGCCACTGGCTCCGCGGCGGGCGCGGTCGTCTTCTGCTTTTGCACGAGGATCAAGCGCGCGTAAGCGCCGCTGATCAGCGGCGCGAGTGCCGCGAGCGCCGCGTCCGCGGTGACGCCGAGCGTGCCTTGCTCCGCCTGCGCGACCAGGAGATTCACCACGCGCTCGCCGATCAGCACTGGGTACACCGCGAGTTCCGCGTTCTCAGGCGAGCGCAGCGCCTTGGCGAGCAGCTTGTCGAGTGCGGCGCTGGGATTCGCGCGCACGGGCTTCTTGCTCGCGACGCAGGCGGCGAGGGCGTTCTCCGCCGCGAGCGGAATCACGGTTGCATCGATTGCGAGCGGCTCGCCGCCGCGGATGGCCGCCAGGCCCGCCGCCACGCCGTCGCGAATCACGAGCAGCGCTGCGACCTCGGCGAAACGCGCCGCCAGTTCGACGCTCGCGTCGATCACCTGGCCGCGGTCGGGCGACTCCGCGAGTACGCGCTCGAGCGCCGCGATCGAGGTCCGGGCCGCGTTTGAGGCGCGGCGCTCCAAGGCCGCGTCACGCCGATCCAGAAGGATCGTCTCCTCGTCGATCTCGAGAGCGGGTTCGGGCGCGATCGCAGGCACCTCACGTTTCGGAATAGGCGTTGGCGGCAGCGGCGCCTGGACCGGTTTCGCTTTCGGGGGCGCGCTAGCAGGCGCAGTCACCGCGCGCGGTTGCTCGACCAGGAAGAACGCCTCGGCGTCGGAATCGAGGTCCGCTGCCAGCGGCCCGATCTCCAGCGAATCGTGCTGCTGCTCGCGCTCGTCGGTCGCGCTCTTGCGCCGCATCGCGCGCGCGCGCAACGCCTCCGCGCGCGTGCGTTCGTCGAGCAGCGCTTTGAACCGGCTCGCAGGCGCAACCGAGTAGACGCGCTGCATCAGCTGCACGAAGCGGAACTCGGTGAGCGCATACGGCGCGATCAAGCAACCGCTCGCGAAGGCGAGATTGTCGAGCACCGCTTCGTCGCGCGGGTCGAGCAAGCCGATGTGCAGCGTGCGCTTCTCAAACTGCAGCGGGAACGCTCGATGCCGCTTCACGAGATCGACGTGAAGCGCGGCGCGCGCGGCTGCGTCCGGCTTTGCGAGCCACTCCTTCGGGATGTCCGGGAGCCCGTGATGGCGAGCCAGGGCTTCGTCGACTTGTTCCGCCGACATCATGCCGAGTTCGATCAACGCGGTGCCGAGGCGCGCGCCGTACAGCACGATCGCCTGCGAGGCCTCCTCGAGTTCCGACAGCGAGGCGTACTCGTTTTGCAGCAAGAACTGCGTGAAGGTGGAAACCGCCATGTCTCGCCTCGTAGGGGGGCCGCGCGGGCGACCCCCGCGGAAGCATCGACCGGGCGGGCGGCGGGCTTTCGGAATTAACGCGCGCGCGGCCGTCGAAAGTCGGTCGACACTAAAGGGCGCCAGTGGTACTTCCCCGCGCCGTGGGCCGTTAGCTCAATCGGTAGAGCAGCGGGCTTTTAACCCGTTGGTTCCGGGTTCGAGTCCCGGGCGGCCCACCA
>JANNRF010000488.1:0-5145 GCA_031401135.1 Deltaproteobacteria bacterium
GCGACCCACGTCGTGCCGGGTTCGCACGATCGAGAGCGGCGTCCCAATCCCGACGAACGGGCGGAGACGCAGCAGGCCCTAATGCCTGCGGGCGGCGCGCTGATCTATCACGGCAGCCTGTGGCACGGCGGCGGCGCGAACACGAGCAGCGCGCGGCGGCTCGGGATCGTCGTCAACTACTGCGCCGGCTTCTTGCGCCAGGAGGAATGCCAGTTGCTCGCGCTGCCGCGTGAGCGCGTCGCGCGCATGGCGCCGCGGCTGCAGGCGCTGGTCGGCTACTCGACTTACAAAGGGCTGCTCGGTCACGTCGACCAGCGAAACCCCGCGGAACTCGTGAATGCGAACGCCGACACCGACATGGTCTGGCGCCGCATGCGCGGCGGCGCGTGAGCGCGCTGACGAACCGAAGCTTCGCCTCGCTGCGCGCGGCGATGCGCCGACTGCGCGTTAGCCGTGCCGCGCTCTTGATGCGAGCTACGGATCGCTAAGCGAGGGCGCAGCGGCGCGGGTTACGCTGCGCGGCTTGCCCAGGAGAGCGAGTTGCCCGAGCCGCAAGACACGAAGCGCGATGGCGTGATTTTCCCCGGCCTAGCGGCTTCGGCGATGCTCCACGGCCTCTTGCTCAGCGCGCGGCTGCGCTTCAAGGACAGCTTCCGCGCGCTGATCTTCCCGCGCGACTCGAAGGTCTTCAAGACGAGCTACCCGGAGACGCTCGTCGCGTTCGAGGCGCTGCGCGCGGCTTCGCCCGAGCGCTCCGAGATCGCGCGCTTCCTGGTCGAGAAGAGCCACCGCTGGATCTTGTTACGAGCGGACGGCGTCGAGCGCCCGCTCGCCGACTCTCTCTGGGAGTTGCCCGAGGCGCCGCCGCTTGCGACGACGCCGCTGCGCGGCCGCGGCCGCTGGCAGCCCGTGGTGCCGTTCGAGGGGCGCAGTTATCAGGGCCGCGAACTCGGCGTCCTCGGAGAAACGCTGGTCGCGCGCGAACTCGCGACACCGCAAGTCGCGGAGGCCTTGGCGTGGATCGCTGCGAATGCGTTCGACAAGCAAGGCAGGCTCGATCTCGCCGGCCGCCGCTTTGCCCTCTTGGGTGCCGGCGCCGAGATCGCGCCCACGCCGATCTTGTTGGCGGCCGGCGCGGAGGTGTTCTGGCTCGACGTCGTCCCGCCGCCTGATAAGTGGCTCGTGGACGACGGCCTCTCGGGCCGCATCACCACGAGCAAGGGCCTCGGCGATCTGCTCGCGTACCCGCGCGAAATTGCGGCGGCGCTTCAGCAGTTCGCGGCGCCGGGCCCGATCGACTGTGGGCTCTTCGCCTACGCGCCCGGCGCTGGGCGCGAGTGGCGGCTCGCGAGCGCGATGAACGCGATCGTCGACGCGGTCGGCGTCGATCGTGTGCGCTCGGCCTCGCTCTACGTCTCACCGACGCATCCCGCGGTGCTCTCAAAGCAGGAACTCGATGTCGCCGGGCGCCGGCGGCTGGCGCAGCCGGGCTGGCAGACCGCACTCGGCGCACTCGGCGTGCTCGGCGCCGCCGGGCAGACGAGCGGGGCTGGCGTAGCCGGCGTCGCCGCCGCCCGCGTGCAGCGCTCGGTCGTTCGCATTCAAGGCGCGAGTTATCAGGCGGCGCAGTACATCGAGAAGGTGCTCGCCATGGAGCGCTGGGCCGCCTACGGAATCGCGGGCCGCGGCGGCGCCGCGACGCTCTCGGCGAACGTTGCGGGGATTACGCGCACGCGCTCGCTCGAGCATCCCGTGTTCGCCGCCGCGTACGTCGGCTGCGCCGCGTTCGGCGTCGAGACGTTCGCCGTCGAGACCACGCGCGCGCTCTCCGCGCTCTTGATGATTCACGATCTGCTCAACCCGAAGGCGCCGGGCGCGCCGGGGGCGAGCCGCGCCGAGCATCCCCAGGCGCTGTTCTCGCAGCGCGTCCACGGCGGCATCTACGGGCTGCCCTTCGATCTGCAGGCGATGCTGATCGCCGCGAGTGTGCTCGGCTTCGCGCGGCGCCCGGGGCTGCTCGGGGGCCTCTTGCGTCGCCGCCCCCAGGCATCGTGATCTAAGCGCCCGACCCGTCCCATCTCTGGTCGGTCTCCTGGGCACCCGCGCGCGCTCCTGCGCTCGATTTGCCGCCTCAAGGGGCGCAACGGCCGCGCCGAAGAGCGGCCTGCGGAGGCTTCATGGGCGGCGGCTCGCGTCACTCTCTGTTCTCACAACGCTTCGATCACGCAGTCTTCGGGAGTTATTTCCTGGGCGGGATCGTGCCGATCGCGGCGCTGTTCTGGGTCGTTAGCGAGTACGTGCTTCCCACCTACGAGCCGGACTCGCTGGGCTACTTCGCCTGGATCGGCGGCGGTGTCTCGCTCGCGGTGCTCTCGCTCGCGGTGTACTTCGCGCTGCGACGTATTACGGACGCCACACTCGCGCGCATGCGCGCCGACAACCAGCGCCTCGCCGCGCTGCTCGCCGCCTCGCGCGAGATCGGCACTTCGCGCGAGCCCGATCGCATCCTCGCGAGCGCGAATGCCGGCGCTCGCGAAGTCACCGGCTCACTGCACGCGGCGCTGCTACTCGCGAGCGACCCTGAGAAGCCCCTCGAACTCCGCCACGCAGATGATGATTCGCGGCGTTGGTTCGAGGCGAACGCGGAAGCGCTGATCGCGCTCGCCGCGGAAGCCGAAGCCAACGCGGGCAAGCAGTTGAGCAGCGCCGGGCTGCTAGCGCGCGTGGCGATGACGTTCCGTTCCGCGCAGAACGGCCGCGCCGCGCTGCTCGTCGAAGCCGCGCCGGCTTCGCTCAGCGCCGAAGCGATGGACGCGCTCGCGACGATCGCCGGCATGGCCAGCACGGCGCTTCAGCGCAGCGATC
The DNA here is from genome assembly GCA_031401135.1 of Deltaproteobacteria bacterium. Classification (GTDB taxonomy): domain Bacteria; phylum Myxococcota_A; class UBA9160; order UBA9160; family UBA6930; genus VGRF01. The sequence continues at coordinate 2,866 of JANNRF010000488.1, forward strand.
TCGAGGACGCGCAGCGAAACTTCTTTGCACACGTGACGGAGTTGCTCGTCACAGCGCTCGATGGCCATGTGGTCGGACGCCGCGGTCATGGCACGAACGTTGCGCGCACCGCGAACCGCATCGCCCACGAACTAGGGCTCGACGGCCCGCGCACGGAACGTCTGCACTTCGCGGCGATGCTGCACGACATCGGCATGCTCAAGATCGATCCGGCGCGGCACCTCGACCTGAAGGCAGTGCGCGCGCATCCGGTGTTAGGGGCGCGCATGCTCTCGCGCATCCGGCTCTGGGAGCCGCTCACGCCGCTCGTGCTGCAACACCACGAGCGCTGGGACGGCCATGGCTATCCGGAGGGCCGCAGCGGCGAGGCGATTCTGCTCGAGGCGCGCATCATCGGGCTCGCCGACGCCGTGGACGCGATGTCACGCGGCGAGGGCCACCGCGCCGCAAAGAGCGCCGACGAGATCATCAAGGAACTCCAGAGTTGTCGCGGTACGCAGTTCGATCCCGCGCTGGTGGACGCCTTCACGGCGCTTCACGCGCGCGGCGAGAGCGGGCTGGAGTAACTGCCCTCCTCGTTGCAAGCGGCGCTTCGCCGCGCGCAGCGAGGCCACGCGAGCCCTTGGCTCGCGTGAGCCGAGCGAAGTCGATGCGTTAGCTGAAGAACGCAGCGAGTTCGTCGGCCTGGCTGCGCGCGTCCTCGTAGCCGAGTGCGATCAGGCGGCGCGTGTAGCTCTGGTCGAACAGCACGTACGAGAGCAGGTCCGCTTCGAACGGGCCATCGCCGAGATCGAGCGTGCGCAGTAACAAGCGCATTGCCATCGGCGGGCGTGGCGCCCCGCTGCCGCCGCGCAGCGTGTCGCCCGCGAGCACGCCGAGATCCTGGGACGGACGCACCACGGTTTCGCGCACGATTCGCAGCGGACGCCCGCGCTCCGCGATCGCGGCGTCGCTCACGCGCGCGAGAAGTTCCGGGCCCCCTACGTCGCGCACTCGCCGCACCACGTCGTTCAGCATGCGCATGTGCGCGATGTCGTTGTCGATGTGATCGAGCAGGAGCGCGTTCAGCACCTTGCCGAACAAGAACAGCGGATTGCCGTAACTCTCGACGCGCCGCGCAGCGATGTCGCCCTCTGCGCCGCCCGTGGCGCCCTTGCGCAGCGCGATCACGAGCACGCGATCCGCGCCGAGCCGCAGCACCGGCGCCAGCGGCGTGTTCACGCGCAAGCCGCCGTCAGCGTAATAAGTCTGCCCGATCCGCACGGCCGGGAACACGATCGGGATCGCTGCCGAGGCGAGCGCGTGAGCGGGCCCGAGCTTGACCGGCCGCGCGACCATGCTCGGGTCGTGGCCCCACGCCGCAGTGTGGGGGTCGTTCGCGTCGAGGAACACGACCGAGCGCCCTGTAGCGATCTCGGTCGCCGCGACGCACACGCCCTGAATGAGCCCGGCGGCGACGTTGCGCCGGATCTGGCTCCACGGGATCGCGCTGCGCACAATTTGTTCGAGATGCTCGGTGTTGAGCAGCCCGTACAGCCGATCGGGCGGCGCGCCTTCGCGCAGAGCGCGCGCAGAGCCGAGCGTGCTGAGGATGCGCCGCGGCAGCCGCAACAACTCGCCCACGGCGGAGCCGAACAAATCGCTGAGCGCGAGCTGCTCCCAGACGTTCGCGAGCTGCGCGCCGCGCTCGCGCCCGAGCTGCGCCGTAGCCGCCACGAAGCAGGCGTGAATCGCGCCAACCGAAGTGCCGCTCACGACGTCGATGCGCGGCGCGTGGCCGAGCCGCTCCGGCAGCTCCTCGAACAGGTACCGGAGCACGCCGGCCTCGTAAGCGCCTCGCGCGCCACCACCCGAGAGCACGAGCGCGCGGCGCGGCTGGGTTTTCGAGGAGTCGCTCGCGCCTTTCGCCACGGGCGCAGGCTATAGCGGCTCGCGGTCGAAACACTCGGCGAAAACCAAAGCGCCCCGCTCGCGACTGCGAACGGGGCGCCGATCGGCAAGCGCGAGAGAATCGCGTGATCACGATCCTTGCGCAGCGGTGTTCGCGTCAAACCCGCAGTGGCAGCGCGACCGGGCCTCGCAATAACACCGAGGGGCGATACGCGGCGGCGCCGGCGTCGCCGCGCAGGTTCGGGAAGCGCCGCAGCAGCGCGCCGATCGCAACTTCCGCCTCGAGCCGCGCGAGCGGCGCGCCCAGGCAGAAGTGCGGGCCGAGGCTGAAGGCGAGGTGGCGGTTGTCGACTCGGCCCACATCGAGCCGCTCAGGCGCGGCGAACTGCG
>JANNRF010000489.1:0-10567 GCA_031401135.1 Deltaproteobacteria bacterium
GCATCGAGCAGCGCTCGCGCACGCTCGCCGCGCGCCAGGACGCGCGCGCTGCGCTCCTCGAACGCGACGCTCGCGAGCCGGCGCGAGGGGTCGTTCGCGGGCTGCGGCGTCAAACGCGCCGCCGCGCGCGGCACCGCGAAGAGGGCGTCGTCGCCGCGCGGAATCAGCAACAAGTCCGCGACGTGCGCGTCCTCGACGAAAGGCGTTGCGGGGTGGCCCACTGCAACGATCGCGTCGCCCGTCGCAATTCTCGGGAGGAACTCGGCCGCGAGCTCGCCGCCGAGTTCGCGCAGCAGCGGCGCCGCGATCGCCATCGTCGCGACCAGCGGCTCCGCCAGCGCCGCGCGCCCCGCTTCCTCGTGAATCAGCACGGCCTCGACTTCGCCAAGCCCCATGCCCCCGTACTCCTCTGGCACCAGCAGCCCCGGCACGCCGATCTCGGCGAGCTGCTTCCAGAGCGCCCGCGAGCGCCCGCTCTCGGTCTCCCACAGCTTGCGCAACATCTCGGGGCCGTGCTCTTTCGCGAGAAAGTCGCGCACCGTGGATTGCAATAACAGCTGGTCGTCCGTGAAGCGGAAGTCCATCGCTATCTCGGCATGCCGAGCAGGCGCTCGGAAATGATGTTGCGCTGGATCTCGTTCGTCCCCGCGTAGATCGGGCCCGAGAGCGAGAACAAGTACGAATCGAGCCACGTGCCGACGCCCTGCGCGCCGGGCGCTTCGGGCAAGAGGTCCCAGCGATCGCCCAGAATCTCGAGCGCGAGTTCGTGCATGCGGATGTCGAGCTCGCTCCAGAAGATCTTGTTGAGGCTCGCCTCCGCGCCGATCTTGCCGCCGGCGAGCAGACGCGAGACGGTGCGGTAGGTGTCGAGCGTGTAGGCCTCTGCCGCGATCCAGGCGCGCACCACTTCATCGCGCAGCGCTTCGTCGACGTTCATCGCGTTCTCGCGCAACAACTCGACCAGCCGCAGCGCGGTGTCCTGAAAGCGCGCCGGGCTGCGCAGCATCAGGCCGCGCTCGAAGCCCGCCGTGGACATCGCGACGTTCCAGCCTTGGCCTTCTTTGCCGAGCGTGTTCGCCACCGGCACGCGCGCGTCGTCGAAGAACACCTCGGCGAAGCCCGTCTCGCCGTCGAGCTGCGCGATCGGGCGCACCGTAATGCCTGGCGTGTTCAGCGGCACGAGCACGAAGGTGAGGCCGTTGTGCCGCTCGCTCGCGGGATCGGTGCGGAACATGCCGAACAGCCAATCTGCGAACGCGCCGCGCGAGGCCCAGGTCTTCTGGCCGCGGATCACATAATCACTGCCATCGCGCAGCGCGGTCGTCGTGATCGCCGCCATGTCGGAGCCCGCGTTGGGTTCGCTCCAGCCTTGCGCCCAGACTTCGGCGCTGGAGGCGATCTTCGGCAGGAAGCGCGCCTTCTGCTCCGGCGTGCCGTACTCCATGAGCGTCGGTCCGAGCAGGAAGATGCCGTTCTGGTTGATGCGCTTCGGCGCGCGCGCGCGGTAGTACTCCTCTTCGAAGACCAACCACTCGAGCAGGTTCGCACCGCGGCCGCCGTACTCGACGGGCCACGGCACCATCGCCCAGCCCGCGGCGTTGAGCTTCAGCTCCCAAGCGCGATGTTGCGCTGCACCCACCGCCGTATCGAAGGAAGCCAGCGGCGCGCTCGGCACATTCGCCTCGAGCCACGCACGCGCCTCGGCGCGGAACGCATTCTCGCGATCGGTGTAACTGAGATTCATCGGGGACGTTCTTTCACGAATTTCACAAGAGGCCGGGGACGTTCTTTCACGAAAGTTCCAACCGAAGCGCCCGGCGTTTCGTGAAAGAACGTCCCCGGGGTTTGGTGAACGAGCGCGCTCATCAGAACTTGGCGTCGCGCTTTGCGACGAAGGCGTCGCGGGATTCCTGGGAGTCGCGCGACATGTAGAGCTCGAGCGTGAAGCCCTGCTCGAAGCGGTAGCTCGCCTTGGGCTCGATCAGCTCGATGCCGTTGAGGGAGGCCTTCGCCGCTCTCACCGCGCGCGGGCTCTTGCTCGCGATCTTCGCGGCGAGCGCGAGCGCTTCCTCGCGCAGCTTCGCGCGCGGCACCACTGCGAGCAGGCCGCCGAGGCGGTAGGCCTCCGCCGCGCCGATCGGCTCGCCCGTCAATAACATGCGCCGCGCCTCCTGCATGCCGAACATGCGCATCGCATGGGTGGCCGCGCCCATCGCGCCGCGATCGATCTCGGGCAGGCCGAACGTCGCGTCGTCCGAGGCCAGCACGAGATCCGAGGAGCCCGCGATGCCGATGCCGCCACCCAGGCAGTAGCCGTGCACCGCGCTGATCACGGGCACCGGGCAATCGTAGATCGCGGCGAACACCTCGTAACAACCCCGGTTTACGTCGAGGATGATCGTGCTGTCCTTGGCCAGCTCCTTCACGTCGACGCCGCACTGGAAGCCGCGGCCTTCGGCGCGGATCACCAGCACGCGCACGCTCGCATCGCGCCCGAGTTCCTCGAGCTTGCGCGCGAGCGCGAACCACGCGTCGCGGCCGAGCGCGTTCACGGGGGGATTGTCGATCGCGAGCTCCGCGATACCTCGCTCGTCCACGTTCACGCGAAACGCCATCAGCTCTCCTTCGCGCGAGCGAGCCGCGCGAGCGTCTCCTCCGCTTCGCGCAGAATGCGCTCGATCAGCTCCGCGCAGCTCGGGCGATCGTCGATCGCGCCCGCCACGGTGCCGCTCGGCAGGTAGCCGCGCACCGGGTCGCCCTCGGTCATCGCGCGCTTCGCGAGCATGGGTGCGTTGGCGGCCATCAGGAGCTGCGAGCGCGTGAGCTTCTCGCTGCGCTGCATCGCGAGCGCGCTCCCCAACAAGTCGGCGATGCTCGCGCCCGAAGAGCGCCGAAACGCGAGCGCGTTGCGGAACGCGAACAGCAGCTTGCTCGCGCCGCTCTTCGCCTCGAGTTCGCGCACCAGCTCGTTCACGATCACGCGCTGCGGCAGCCCGTCGATCTCGCTCGTCACGATCACATCGGTCAGGCTCGCGGCGAAGTAGCGCTGCGCGGTTTGCGGCGGCACGGGGCTCTCGGCCGTCAGCAGGAAGCGCGTACCCATCGCGATGCCCGCTGCGCCGAACGCGAGCGCTGCCACCAGGCCACGCCCATCCTTGAAGCCACCCGCAGCAATTATGGGGACCTTCACCGCGTCGGCGCAGGCGGAGATCAGCAGCGAGCTCGGGATCGTGCCGGTGTGGCCGCCACCTTCGCCGCCTTGCACCACCACCGCGTCGGCGCCGAGCTGCTCCGCCTTCTGCACGTGGCGCGGCGCGCCGCAGGTGGGGATGCAGAGCACGCCGCCGTCTTTGAGCTTGCGAATCAGCTTTGCGTCGGGCGCGCGGTTGTAGCCGGCGGCGCGCACGCGCTGGCGGACGAGCGCCTCTGCAATGTGCTCGGCGCCCGGCGCATCCATTAGGAAGTTCACGCCGAACGGCTGCGCGGTGAGCGCCTTCACTTTCTCGATCGCGCTGTCGATCTCCGCCGGGCGAAGCGTCGCGGCTGCGAGGAAGCCGAAGCCGCCCGCGTTGCAGACCGCGGCCACCAGCTCGGGCGTCGCCACCCAGCCCATCCCTGTTTGCACGATCGGCGCGGGCACGCCGAGCAGATCGCAGAGCACGGTGTGGAGGGGCGAGCGGGCCAGGGGGAATCCTTCTCTCGGACTTGCCGGCTGAGCGAAGTCGGCCGACCGGCGGGCAAACAACTTAACTTTCTTACGGAACGTCCCCGCTGACGCGAAACGTCCCCGCTAGCGCGGAACGTCCCCGCTAGCGCACTTCTTTGTTCGCGAGGCCCTCGGGGTCGATTTGTTCGCGCATCAGAGCGAGCTCGGCGGCGCTGGGCAGGCGGGTCGTCGCGATCTCGGCGGGGAGCATGAGCTCGAAGGCGGTGTTCTTCACGACCTCCTCGACGCTCACGCCCGGATGCAGCGAGGCGAGCCGCATGCGGCGATCCGGCGTTGCAAAGTCGAACACGCCGAGGTTCGAGATCACGCGGCGGACTTCGTGGAAGCGGCGCTGCTGCGGCGAGAGCTTCGCTGCGCGGTCGTAGCCGACACCGCACACCACATCGACCTTCGCGACGAAGCTCTGCTTCGAATGGTTCGGCACCCAATAACTGGTCGCGTGGCTGATGGTGTTGCCCGGTGCGCCGCGCATGCCGATCAGCTGCGCGGCCGGTTTCGCGTGCGGGCCGACGGCCGAGAAGTTCTGGTTGCCGTAGCGGTCGACCTGGCTCGCCATCATGACGACGTGGCGGCGCCCGCCCCAGAGCAGGTCGAACACGGTGCGGAATGGCATCCACGCTTCGGGCACCGGCGCCGAGCGCTTGCCGCTAATGGGCTGCACGCCGTCCACCAGCGAGGCGATGCCGTCCGTCATCAACAAGTCGGGCTCGGTCGTCAGCTTCGCGAGCCGCGCGCCCACGGACGGCACGCTGCCGAAACACGAAACGAGAATCTCGCCGTCGCCGCGGAAGTTGTCCGCAATCGCAGTGGCGCAGATCTCAGCGCGCGTTGCGTCGCTCATTGCGCAGCCCTCCGCGCGCGAACTTTCGCCTGATACTCCGCCTCCGAAACATCCAGCCACTCCGCCTTGAAACGCTGCCAGCTCTCCTCGTCCTTCGCGCTCGCGGTGTACTCCCGCTGAAAGATTTCGTCGCGCCCATAATCAGGTGGGCACTCGGTGAAGTGCGCGCCGCCGGGCGCTTCGATCACACCGTCCACCATCGTGCGGTTGATGCGCATTGTGTGCAGCGAGCCGCCCGCGGAAAGCTCCTTCGTCTCCACGATGCGCTCGCACGACATGAAGCGGCGCTTCGCGGCGCCGCACATCACGTCGTCGAAATACAGGTCTGGCCCGAGGTACTGCCCGTTGCCTCTCGCGTCGGCGCGGTTCATGTGGATGTACGCAACGTCGAGCTCGAGCGCGGGCATCGCGATCAGTTCCTCGCCGTCCGCGTAGGGCGAGCGCACCAGCTTCAGCTCGGGGTTGATCTCGACCACGCTGCTGCCGAGGCCGGCGCGCGTCGGCAGGAACGGCAAGCGAATCGCGGCGGCGTACAGGCCCCACTGGAACATGCCCTCATCGAGTTCGCGGAACTCGACCGCGCCGTTCTGGCGCGCGGCGCGGAAGTGCGGGTCCAAGGGAATTGAGTCGAGCGAGACGAAACCGGAGACGAGCCGCTCGAGCTTGCCGGCCTTGCAGAGCAGCCCGACATCGGGGCCGCCGTAGGTCATCAGCGTCAGATCCTTGACCGGCGAGCGCAGGATTTCGCGCACGATCGCCATGGGTTTGCGGCGCGAGCCCCAGCCGCCGATGCCGATCGTCATGCCGTCGCGTAGCTCGGCGACGGCGGCGGCGGCGGTGGTGGTCTTATCCATCGATAGACCGTAACGAGACGGACCGTCTCGAATCAAGCGAACGTCCTCTAGAAGAAGATGGGCGCCCCGGAGGGAACCCGGGATGACGACCCGCTTCGCGTCGGGTCTGCGCTACCCGTCCGCGTTCTCCCGTTCTCCCTGGGGCCTCGGATGGAAAAGCTCTCATACGGACGTGCGCTTGCGTGGCTCGCGGCCGAGGCGCCGGAGCGGCTGGCTGCGATCTGCGCTGCGCAGTCGCTCACGCGCGGCGAACTCGAGCGCCGCTCGAACCGCCTCGCGCGCGCTTACCAGGCGCTCGGCGTCGGCGTGGGCACGCGCGTCACGATCGCGCTGCCGAACTCGCTGGAGTTCCTCGTTTCGTGCATGGCGGCGTGGAAGCTCGGCGCATCTCCGCAGCCGATCTCGGCGCGGCTGCCCGCACGCGAGCGCGAGGCAATCGTGGCGCTCTCCGCGCCGTCGCTCGTGGTGGGTGTTGCGCCCGGCGAGTACCCGCAGTTCGCGAGCGTGCCGGCGAGCTTCGCGCCGGAAGCGTCGCTCTCGGAAGCAGAGCTGCCGGATGTCGTGCCGCCCAGCGTGCGCACGATGACTTCCGGCGGCAGCACGGGCCGCCCGAAGCTGATCGTCGACCTAACACCCGCGCTGGCCGACCCCGAACTCGCCGAGAACTTCATGCGCGCGCGCGGAACGGCTCTCGCGCCGGGCCCGCTCTATCACGCAGGCCCGTTCATCGTCGCCTGGCAGTGCATCCTCTCGGGCGGGACGCTCGTGCTGATGGAGCGCTTCGAGGCGGAGCCCGCGCTCGCGCTGGTGGCGCAGCATCGCGTCGACTGGGTGCTGTTCGTGCCCACCATGATGCAGCGCATCGCGAAGCTGCCCAGCGAAGTGCGTAACAAGCACGACGTGTCGTCGCTCCAGCGCGTGATGTGCTCCGGCGCGCCGAGCCCGCCGTGGTTGAAGCGCTTTTGGATCGAGTGGCTCGGCGCCGAGAAGATCTACGAGGCGTACGGCGGCACCGAGCGCATCGCGGGAACCGTAATCAGCGGCGTCGAGTGGCTCGCGCATCCCGGCTCGGTGGGGAAGCCGCTGCCCGGGCGCATGCTTCGAGCGCAGCGGCCCGACGGCACGCCGTGCGCGCCCGGCGAAGCGGGCGAGATCTACCTGAAGCCCGCGAGCGGGCAGGGCACGACCTACCGCTACATCGGCGCAAGCGCAGAGGCGACGAGCGACGGCTGGGAAACCCTCGGCGACATCGGCTGGTTCGACGCCGATGGCTACCTCTATCTCGGCGACCGCAAGAGCGACATGCTGCTCGTGGGCGGCTCGAACGTTTATCCCGCCGAAGTGGAGGCCGCGATCGACGCGCACCCGCGCGTGCGCTCGAGCGCGGTGATCGGGTTGCCCGACGAAGATCTCGGCAGCCGCGTGCACGCGATCGTCGATGCGCCGGAAGGCATTGCGGAGTCCGAACTGCGCGCGCACCTGGCGGCGCTGCTGATCGCGTACAAGATCCCGCGCAGCTTCGAGTTCGTGAGCGAGCCGCTGCGCGACGACGCTGGCAAAGTGCGGCGTCTGGCCCTGCGCGAGGCGCGGCTCGGCGCGAGCTGAACGCGCGCCACGCCGCACGACGAGCTCGTTGTTACAGGCGGAGCCGCCCGTGGATGGCTCTCCTTTGGCTGCCGGCCCACCCGCGAAAGAAGCGTGCATTGCCCGCGCCGGGCTGCCGATGAACGGCCTGGGTTGCGAGCGCGCCGCGGGCTAACGCGCGGCTGCAACCCGAGGCATGGAGTCCTACATGTACGGCTTTCGAAGCATTATTGTCGCCGATGGCTCGCCGACCGTGCGCGAACTGCTTCCGCTCATGCTGGCGCCCTACGGTCCCGGGGTTATTGCGGTCGCGGACGCGGAGGCGGCGTTGGCCGCCATCGAGCTCGCGCCAGCGCCCGCGCTCGTAATCGTCGACATGGCGCTTCCGCCGGGCGGCGGCGTCCTGCTTTTCGAGCGCTGCGCCGCGCGCGCGGATGCGCGCCCAGCACTGCTCGCGATGACCACGGCGCCGAGCCTCGACGAAGAGACGCGCGTCACGCTGCTCGGCGCAATCGGTTACCTCACGAAGCCACTCATCCATCGCGACATCGTTCACGCGCTGCGCAGCCGGCAAGGCCACCTCGAGCGCTCCGCGCCGCGGGCGCGCGCGCTTCCGTTCTTGCACGCCGAAGTTTGCGATGGCGAGAAGTTGGTGCAGCTCCGCTGGGAGGTGCTGGATCTCAGCGTTACGGGCGCGTTTCTCGCGACGCGCGCTGCGCTGCCGATCGGCACGAACCTTTTGCTGCGGCTTCCGCTGCACGAGGCGGCGGTGATCGTTACGGCGGAGGTCGTGCGCGTGCAGCCGCCTAGCTGGGCCAACGTCGGTGGTGTTGGCGTCACGTTTCGCGGAACCAGCGCCGAGGCGTACTCGGCGCTCGACAGGTTTGTGCAGAGCGCGCTCTCGAACCGCGCGTGAATAGGCCTAAGCTCCGCGGGCTGAATGCGCTCGGGGCTGAATGCGCATCCCGCCAATAATAAGCGAGGCCGAACCAATGCGGCGCGCGATGGGTGGAACCGGAACAGTCGCGGGGAGTACCGCCCGCGAGTTGATCGACGCCACGCCCTGGCCAGTCTCCATCATCGGGCAAGACCGCATCATTCAGGCCGTGAACGCCGCCTATTGCAAGAGCTTCGATGTCGCCCCCGAGCAAGCTGTCGGGCGGCGAATCGGTACGCGGATGGCGCCCTCCGAATGGGCGAGATACGAGACGCATCTCGATCGGGCGTTCGCAGGCGAGCTGCGCCCGATCCGTTACCGCTGGCCACGACCGGAGGGAGCGCTCGACTTCCTCGTCGTGCCATCGTTCATCGACGCGGGTCGGGGACTGATGCTGAACTCCCTTCCGGCGGCGCTCATTGCAGCGCTTCCGCGGCGCCCCGCAGATGCGGTGCACGGCCTCACGGATCTGTTGCGGGGCGCCCACGCTGCGATCGAGCCCGGCGCCGCAGACGCCGCTCCCTCCGCGCGGGCGGGCGATGTCGAGTTGTTAGGGCTCACGCCGCGCCAGTGGGAGATCACGCGCCGGATCTCGGAGGGAGACCGCGTGACGATGCTGGCCGAGGACCTTGGGATCTCCGCGAACACCGTGCGCAATCACCTGAAGGAAATCTTCCGCAAGCTGCACGTCAGCTCGCAGGCGCAATTGGTGCGGCGCGTGAAACGCCGCACGATCTAGTTCGCAGCTTGCTAGGGCTTCCAGAACCTCTGCCAGCTTTCGAGCGACCACGGCACGCTGCCGCGGCCGGTCTGGCGCTTCGGCCATTCGGCCGGCGCGAGTGTTAGGGGGTTCACGCCGAGTTCCGCGCCGTACACGAGCAAGTGTTTGCGCCGCGCGAATAGCCAGCGTCCGTCACGCCGTTCGTAACTGTCGTGGTACTGGATCGCGTGAATGATCCAGCGCGAACTCTCGGGGCCACCGTCTTGGATTTCGCCGCGGCAGTAGACGATGCCGGTCGCGTGGGTGTCGTCCACGAAGTCGATCACGTGGTTGCCGACGTGCAAGAACGTCACGCCCACCGCGCGCAGCGAGCGGTCGAAACCCGCGCGCAGCGCTGCGTGGCCGCTGAGTTCACGCGTGACGCGCACGTCGGGCAGATAGAGCGCGACGAGTTTGTCGAGCTCGCGCGCGTCGAGGTACACGGCATAGCGGTACGCGAGTTGCTGGATGTCGCTGATCGCGAGCAACCGCTCGAGGTCGGTCATCAGGTCTCAGCCTCCATCGCTTCCGCCGCTAGCGCGGCGTGAGGCGCACGGGGATGCGCTTCCAGGTGTTGAGTTCGTTCGAGCGCATGCGCGTCGGCTCACCCGCGAGTTCGGCTTTCGAGAAACGCGCGAAGAATTCTTCGAGGAACACGCGCGCCTCGAGCCGGCCGAGCGCGGCGCCGAGGCAGAAGTGCTCGCCGAAGCCGAACGAGACGTGCGGGTTCGGCGAGCGCGCGATCTCGAAGCGCTGCGGCTCGCGGAACACCTCCTCGTCGCGGTTCGCCGAGGCGTACATCATCACAACGCGATCGCCCGCGCGGATCTTCGCGCCGCGCAGCTCGGTATCGCGCGTCGCGGTGCGCCGGAAATAATGAACCGGCGCGAGCCAGCGCAGGAATTCCTCCACCGCACTTGCGATTAGGTCCCGATCGGCTTCGAGCCGCGCGTACTCCGCAGGCCGCTGCATCAACTCGAGCATCCCGCCGGCGAGCGTCGAGCGCGTCGTCTCGTTGCCCGCGATCGCAATTTGCACGAACAGCCCCGCGAACGTGGGCAGATCGACCTGCTCGCCCGCGAGCTGCGCATTCTGAAGAACGTGGAGCAGTGAGTCCGCGGTGGCCCCCGCGCTCGCGGCCGTCTTCTGCGCGAGCTGAAATGCATACGTGCCGAATGCAAGCGCACTCTGCGTGCCCGTAGCCCGCCCCTGCGTCAGCTCGGGATCCGCCGCGCCCGCGAGCAGATCCGCCCATTCGCCCGCGCGCTCGCGGTCCGCCTCAGGAATCCCCAATAGATCGCACACGATCGCGAGCGGCAGCGGCCGCGCGACATCCATCACCAGATCGCACTCGCGCAGCTGCGCGGCCCGATCGAGCGTGGTGCGCACGACTTCCCGCATGCGCGCCTCGAGCCTGCGCACCACGCGCGGCGCAAACGAATGCAGCACGCGCTTGCGAACCTCGGTATGCCGCGGCGGATCGAGCGATAACAACGTGGGCAACTGATCCGTGTAGTCCGCGAGCTGCATCCCCTTCGCCTGCGCCGAAAACAACCCCGGCTGCCGCGAAACCGCGAGCACATCCGCGTGTCTCATCACCGCCCAATAACCGCCAACCCCCGCCATCTCCTGCCAAGACACCGGATCGCGCGCGCGAACCTCGGCATAAACCTCATGCGGCGGCCCCACCGAACTGAGCACATCGATATCAAGCAAGTGCTTCATGCCGCCGCCCCACCACCAAGTCCGCAACAACACGAAGTGTGGCGGCCCCCCGCCCCCAACGCGCCGGTGGGGCCGGCTCCCCACCCAAAAAAAAAACGAGCGCCCCGCAAAAACCAAAACAATCACCCCCAAAACCCAC
>JANNRF010000490.1:0-2976 GCA_031401135.1 Deltaproteobacteria bacterium
CAATAACGGCGGTGCGAGCCGATCGGGTGCTCTACGCCGCGCAACTCGAAGAGTTGTGTTCCTCGCGGCCTGCGGCGGTGGTGGCGGCGATGCAGGCACGGCGCCGCCATTGAGCTGCAGCGTGGCCGGTCAGCAAGACAGCAAAAGCCGCGAGCGCGGGCGGGCGGGCGCGGAGCCGAAATAAAGCGGAGCAGGAAACGCCAGATCGAGAAGGGCTCCGGAACACCGAGCATCGGTTCACCGCGATAGTCGAAGCGAGCCATTCGGCGCAGCGCCCGCCCGCCCGCGCTCGCGGCGCGCCCCGATCGAGCGCGCCCCACCCGCACGCTCAAATAACCCGGAGCGCCCCATCCTCGACCTCTGTAGGATGCCCCGCACTTTGACCACCGAACCCAACCTATTCGACGACCTCCCCGAACCTCTACGACGCGCCATCGCTGAGCTCGGCTGGAAAGATCCGATGCCCGTCCAGTCTCAGGGCATCCCGCTCATGAAGACTGGCGTCGACGTGATCGTGCAGGCGCGCACCGGCAGCGGAAAAACCGGCGCCTTCGGAATCCCGATCCTGCTTTCGATCGACACCTCGCTCGCCGAGACTCAGGCCTTGGTGCTCGCGCCCACGCGCGAACTCGCGAACCAGATCACCGGCGAGATCAGCGCGCTCGGCAAATACCTCGGCGTGCGCTGCTTGCCGATCTACGGCGGCGTGCCCTACGGCGCGCAGAACGATGGCCTGCGCGACGGCGCCCACGTCGTGGTGGGAACGCCCGGCCGCATGCTCGACCACTTGGGTTCGGGCCGCATGCAGCTCGGCAACTGCAAGATCGTCGTGTTCGATGAGGCCGATGAGCTGCTCTCGCTCGGCTTCTGGCCCGACATGAAAGAGATCAAGAGCTACCTGCCGCCGAAGCGCCAGAGCTGCCTGTTCTCGGCGACGATGCCGGAGAGAGTGCTCTCGCTCTCGCGCAGCTTCCTGGTCGAGCCGCAGTTCTTGTCCTTGGTCGAGGGCCACGCCTCGCCGAGCGAGATCGAGCACGCTTATTACGTGACCACCGCGCAGGAGAAGGAAGCCAACCTGCGGCGGGTCCTGGAATACGAAGACCCCGAGAGCGCGATCATTTTCTGCAACACCAAAGACGACGTGCGCTTCGTGACCTCGTACTTGCAGCGCCACGGCTTCGATGCGGACCAGATCTCAGGCGATCTCACGCAGGCCGCACGCGAGCGCGCCATGGCGCGCATCAAGGCGGGCGAGCTGCGCCTGCTGGTCGCGACGGATGTCGCGGCGCGCGGCATCGACATCAGCGATCTCTCGCACGTGATCGCTTATGCCCCGCCCGAGAACGCCGAGGTGTACGTGCATCGGACCGGGCGCACAGGGCGCGCGGGCAAAGCGGGCGTCGCGCTCTCGCTCGTGTCGGGCCTCGACATCGGCAACTTCCGCAACCTGGTGAATGTTACGGGCATCGCGATCCAAGAGCGCCCGCTACCCACCGAGGCGATGCTGCTCGACCGCGTCGGCGAGCGGCTCGAAGTGAAGATCGAGCACGAGATCCGGCACATGTCGATCCGCGACCGCGAGTGGACGATCGACCGCATCGTGCCGCTGATCCGCAAGATGGCGGCCAGCGAAGAAGGCCTGAAGGATCTCGCCGCGATCGCCGCGTCCTATCTCAAGGAGCACAAGCCCGAGACCACCGTGCACGACGACGGCTCCGTGAACAGCGCGGTGCCCGCAACACCCGTGCAGCCCGAGTTCCTCGAACGAGGGCACGGCGGCGGCGGTGGCGGAGGCGGTGGCCGACGCGGTGGCGGCGGAGGCGGACGACGCGGCGGAGCCGGCGGTGGCGGCGGACGCGGCGGCAGAGGCGGCGGCCGCCGCTAGCCGCCTCCTAAGTAACCAGACCGGGGACGTTCATACCTGTTGGTTACTTGCGGGGACACTCTTGGCCGTTTGGCTCCGCGCGGTCGTCTCGAAGGCTGTCCCCTAAGTCACCAGCTAACGGCGCTTCGCCGCGCGCAGCGAGCCGCAGGCGAGCGGAGATCGAACAGTGGCCTCGGCGCTGGCTGCGCCTCGATGCCCGGATTCCCGCGACGTCGGTCACTAGTAAGTATGAACGTCCCCGCGGTGGTTACTTACGCGAGGGCCGCCTCGCCTGTGCTGCCGTCCGCGAAGGTCCAGCCGAGCGCGCGCGTGAATGGGTCCGCGACGATCACGCAGCTGAGCGCGGCGGTGCTCGGGCTGAGCGCGGCGTCGGGCGCGTCGATGCGCTTGCGCGAGGGGCCCTCGACTTCGAACGCGGCAACGGCGCCCGCGGCGTCTGCGAGCGCGAACAGTGCGCGGCCGCCCGCGGGCCGGCGCTCGAGCCACTCGACGGCTTTCTCGACACGGTCAAAGCGCTGCAAGCAGTCCTGCGCGAGCAGCGCCGCCGGCGCGGCGCATTCATCGCCGGGCGCGCCTAACAGCACGGCGCCCACAGCGAGGCCGTGCTCGTTCACGCCCAGCCACGGCGCGATGCGCGTCATCTCCACGAGTTCGAGCGAGCGGTAGTCCGTATCGGGGGCGCTCTCGCGGAGGAGCGCTAGCGCTTCGCTCGGCACCGCGCGCGCGATGCACGGGCCGCGCGCAGTCTTCACGATGCGCAGCGCATCCGCGGGTGCGCGCTCGCTCTGCGCGGAGAGCGCGGCCAGCGCGAGCGGCGAGACGCGCGCGCCGCGAGCGAGGCCGGCGCTGCGCTCGGCCATGTGCGGGAAGAAGCGATACGTGTCGCGCTCGCAAGCGCGCGCGGCGGCCGGCGGCCTAATCGCTGCTGCGATGCGGGCGAAGGCGCTGCCCGCCCGCTGCGCGATGACGCGGCGAATCTCGTCGCCGCACGCGCGCCCCTGCTCGAGCCCGAGATCGCGCGGCGCGCCGCGGCACGCAACGCGGAGAAATCCGCTCACGCCTTCGCGGCTCCGGCGCCAGTGACTGCCACG
>JANNRF010000491.1:0-9218 GCA_031401135.1 Deltaproteobacteria bacterium
CGAGTTCAACAAGGCGGCGTCCGGCGGCAAGAAGGTCTCGCTCGCCGATCTCATCGTGCTGGGCGGTGGCGCGGGCGTCGAGCAGGCCGCGAAGAACGCCGGTCACAACGTGACGGTTCCGTTCACGCCGGGACGCACGGATGCATCGCAGGGGCAGACCGACGTGGAGTCCTTCGCTGTGCTCGAGCCGCTCGCGGACGGCTTCCGCAACTACCTCGAGGGCAAGTACAGCGTGCCGGCCGAGGCGTTGCTGATCGACAAGGCGCAGCTGCTGACTCTGACCGCCCCCGAGCTGACGGTCCTGGTCGGCGGGATGCGCGCGCTCAATGCCAACGCCGGCAAGTCACAGCACGGCGTCTTCACGAAGCGGCCGGAAACCCTGACCAACGACTTCTTCGTGAACCTGCTCGACATGCGTACCGAGTGGAAGCCGGTCTCGGACGCGAAGGACGTGTTCGAAGGACGCGATCGCAAGACGGGCCAAGTCAAGTGGACCGGCACGCGTGTCGATCTCGTCTTCGGTTCGAACTCCCAGCTTCGGGCCTTCGCCGAAGTCTATGGAAGCTCGGACGCCCAGGCGCAGTTCGTCCGGGACTTCGTGGCGGCGTGGAACAAGGTGATGAACCTCGACCGGTTTGACGTCGCCTGATCCGTAGATCGTGCAGATGCGGGCATGGGAGCGCGCCAAGTGGTGTCGCGGCTGGTGCCGTAGTGCCGTGCTGGCGACTGCTCGTCAGCGCCGCTGACTGCCCCTGATAACTCACGAGACGATCAGGTCCGGGGTCGACCCTACAAGCAGGGGCCTGATCAGGCTCCCTGCTTGGGTTCCTTGGGTCAGATCACACCGGCGGCCTTGAGTTCTTCGCGTTCGGCGGCGTCGATGCCGAGTTCGGCGAGAATTTCGGCGTTATGCGCGCCGAGGGCGGGCGCGCCGCTGCGCACGCGGGTTGGCGTGCGCGAGAACTTCGCGGCAGGGCCGACGATCGGGACGCGCGGGGTGCCCTCGACCGTGGTGGCCTGAAGCATCTCGCGGTCCGCCACGTGCGGGTCGCGGGCGGCTTCGGCATAGGTGCGCACCGGCGCGACCGGCAGGCCCTCCGCGAGCAGCGCGGCCTCCGCCTCCGCGACCGTGCGCTGCGCCGCCCACTCGGCGACGAGCGCGTCGACCTGCGCCCGCCGCGCGATGCGTGCAGCGGTAGTGGCGTAGCCCGGATCGTCCGCAAGCTCCGGCCGCCCGAGCACGCGCGCGAGACGCTTCCAGTGCGCGTCGATGAGCACGCCGATCATCGCGTGGCCGTCGCGGCAGGCGTACACGTTGGCGGGCGCGGCGATGCGGAACTGGTTGCCGAGGCGCGGCAGCGGCACGTCGAGCGCGCCGAGCGTCAGGTAGCCGGTGCTCTGGAAGAGCATCGCGTCGAGCAGCGCGACGTCGATGTGCTGGCCCTCGCCGGTGCGGTCGCGGTGGCGCAATGCGGCCATCGCGGCGAGTGCGGCGTGCAGGCCCGAGAGGTCGTCGCCGATGAAGGTGGGCGCTTTCACGGGCTCGCCGTCGGGGGAGCCGTTCAGGGATAAGAAGCCGCTTGCGGCCTGGGCGAGCGGGTCGTAGCCGGCGCGGTCGTGGTCGCGGCCGTACTGCCCGAAGCCGCTGATCGAGACCAGGATCGAGTCGTGCTTTCGCGCGCGCAGTTCTTTCCAGCCGACGCCCCAGCCGTCGAGCGCGCCGGGCCGGAAGTTCTCGATCACGATGTCGGCGCGGCCCGCCAGTTCGAGGAAGATCTCGCGGCCGCGCGGCTTGTGCAGATCGAGCGTGAGGCTGCGCTTGTTACGGTTCAGCGTGACCTGCATGAACGAGAGCGGCGTGGCCGTGCCCGGCAAGAAGGGCGGCGAGCGGCGCGCGACCTCGCCGGCCGGGTGCTCGACCTTGATCACGTCGGCGCCGAAATCCGCGAGCATGCAGCCCGCCATCGGGCCTGCCCAGGTGGTGGTGAACTCCACGACGCGCACGCCTGCGAGCGGGCCTGTTAGGTCGGTGCGGGCTTCGCGGTAGAAGTCGGATTTCTTCACGGCTTCGCGGGCTCCATTCGAGCTGCACCATCGCGCGCGCTCTCGCTCCGAGTCTCACTGGCAGAAAGCCGCGCGAGCGCGCGCTCGATGGCGCGGTGAAGATCGGCATCCGAGCTGCCGGCCGCTGCGTTCTGGAGGCGAGCGCGTGTGTCGGCGGGCGCGCTCTCTGGATCCGTGGCGGCGAGCTCGCCGAGAGCGAGCGCGGCGAGGCGGCGCGAAGAGGCGTCGGCGTCGTGCGCGAGCGTGTGCAGCAAGTGCGCGCCGACGCTCGCGGGCGGAGCGATTAGGGACGAGAGCGCCGTGAGCGCAGCGCGGCGCACGTGGAGATCGCGGTCGCTCGCGGCCGCCAGGACCGCGGTTGCGGCTTCGGGGCGTTCCGGCGCGAGCTCGCGCAGCGCGAACGTCGCCATGCGGCGCACCATCGCGCTCTCGCTGCCGCGCACGAGGCCCGTCAGCAGCGGAAATACCTCGCCGTGCATGCGGCCGGTCTCGACGAGAATGCGCGTCGCCGCCCAGCGCACGTCGCCATCGGCGCTCGCGAGCGCCTCCACCAGCGCGGGCAGCAGGCGCGGGCTCGGCGGCGAGATGCGCGCGAGCGTGTAGGCGGCCCCGAAGCGGCGCACGGGCTCGTCGCCGTGCAGGGCGGCGCGCAGGCCGGGGTCGACGTCGCCGTGTTTGTGGCCGATCTCGACCAGCGCATCGGAGGCCGCGCGCGAGACCGATCGCACGCGGTCGCCTAATGCCTCGCACAGCGCCTCGGTGAGCAGCGTGGCGGCGGGGTCGCTCGCGGCTGCGAGGCATCCGGCGCGGCGCGCGGCCGGATCGGTGCTCGCGAGCTGCACGAGGATCGGGTGGCTCACGTCACACCGCCTTCGTCCAGCGCGCATCGAGATCGCTCGCGCTTGTGTCGCGCGTGAGGCCGCCTTCGCGGTTCAGCTTGCGCAGGTGCTGGATCACCGACTGCCCCGCCGCGGCGTGCAGCGCGGCGGGATAGGCCGCATACACGATCTTTACGATCTCCATCGCGCGCAGTGGACCGTTCGCGAGCGCAGCCACGATCTGCCGCTCGCGCTCGGCGCGGTGCGCGATGTATTCGCGCAGCTTCGCGACGCCGTCCCCAATGACCGGCCCGTGGGCGGGATAGATGCGCGCGGGCTTCTCCGCGAGCAGCTTGTCGAGCGAGCGCAGATAATCGCCGAGATCGCCGCTCTCGGCAGGAATTACGGTGGTGCCGACGCCGAGCACGTTGTCGCCCGAGAACAGCGCGCGCTCCTCTTCGAGCACGAAGTTGAGGTGATCCGGTGCGTGGCCGGGCGCGTGGATGCCGCGCAGCGTCGCGCCCTCGGTTGTTACGAGTTCGCCCGCGGCGAGCGGCTCGATGCCGAGATCCGCGTACGGGCCGTCGAAGAGCGCGCAGGGCATCTTGCGCACGCGCACGCGCCCGAAGCGCTGCATGACAGAGCGCACGCCGCCGATGTGATCTGGGTGCCCGTGCGTGAGCACGATCTCCTGAATGCGCTCGCAGCCCGCGCGCTGCATCGCCTGCGCAAGCACCGGCAGGAACGCGGCTTCGCCTTGCCCCGGATCGATCAGCACCCGCGCGCGTCCGGTTCCCACCAAATAAACGTTCGTGCCAGGGCCCGTGAACATGCTGGGGTTCTGCCCGAGCGCGACCGTCACGCGCTCCGACCACACATCCACGTCGGGCATCTTCATCCCGAGCATCACAGGCGCAGCAGGGTTCACCGCAGGTGCGTTCGACATGCCGCCAATTCTAGGAGGCCACCCCCGCGAATGCGCCAAGCAAGTACCCAAATCGGGGACGTTCATACCTGCTGGTTACTTCTGGGGACACTCTTGAGCGCGTCGAAGAGTGTCCCCGCAAGTAACCAACCAGTATGAACGTCCCCGCGCTGGTTACTTAGTATGAACGTCCCCGCGCTGGTTACTTAGGCGCCGGCGATGGTCAGGCGGGAGATGCGGAGGCTCGGGGCGCCGAGGGAGCCGAGGAAGCGCATGTCGGCGCCGACGGCTTCGACGTTGGTGAGCATTTCGCCGAGGTTGCCGGCGATGGTGATTTCCTCGACCGGGAAGGCGCGCGTGCCGGCTTCGATCCAGAAGCCGCGCGCGCCGCGGGAGAAGTCGCCCGTCACGGGGTTGAAGCCGTGGCCGAACATGCCGGTTACGAGCAGGCCGCGGTCCATGCCGCGCACCAGCGCCTCGAGATCGCCCGCACCGGGTTCGAGCCACAAATTGGTTGGCCCGGCCGAGGGCGCGCTGCCCGCGTGGCGCGCGGCGTTGCCGGTGCTGGCGAGGCCGAGCTTGCGCGCGGAGTAGCTGTCGAGCAGGAAGCTCTGCAGCACGCCGCGCTCGACCACCACGTTGCGCCGCGTCGGCTGGCCTTCGCCGTCGAAAGGCTTGCTGCCGAGGCCGCTCGGCTTGCGGCCGTCGTCGACGATCGTGACGCGCTCGTTCGCGATGCGCTGGCCGGATTTGTCGCGCAGGAACGAGCTGCCGCGATAAACCGAGTAGCCCGACAGGCAACCGATTAGGTTGCCGAGCAGATCGCGCGCGGACGAGGCGTCGAAGATCACCGGCGCATCGCAGGTGGGCACGCTCTTCGCGCCGAGCTGATCGACCGTGCGCTGCGCCGCGGCGCGGCCGACCTCTTCGGGCGATTCGAGGCCCGCGAGTTTGCGGCTCGCGCTCGCCCACCACGACGACTGCATCGCGCCGTTCTGCGCGGCGACCGGCTGCGCGAACAGCGAGTGCGACGCGCTCTCGTAGCTGCCGGCGAACCCGGCCGAGGATCCGTAACAGATCGAGGTGCGCGACGTGCTCGCGCTCGAGCCCTCGGAGTTGGTGATGCGGGGGTCGAAGCCGCGCGCGGCGTCTTCGGCGCGCTGTGCGAGCGCGATCCACGCTTCAACGGAGACGCCGCGATCGGCGGGATCGAACAAATCGAGGTCGGGCAGCTCGCGCGCGAAGCCATCCGCGGGCAGGCCCGCGCTCGGATCCGGCGCGGTGGCGCGCGCCAGCGCCACGCTGTCCTCCGCGAGCCGCGCGACGGCATCGCGCGAGAGATCGCTCGAGGATGTGACCGCGCTGCGCAGGCCACCGGGCCCGTCCGCGAACACGCGAATACCCAGCGTGCGTTCGCGCGCCTGCGTGACGGTGTCCACTTCTTTGCCGCGCACGCGCACTTCCAGCGAGTCGCCCTCGGCGAGCACCGCATCCGCCGAATGTGCGCCCGCCGCGCGCGCGCGCTCGAGCGCGAACTGCACGGCATCGAGGCCTGAGAGCTTTGCAGCCTCGCTCCGCGTGCCGCTTGCGGTCATCGCTCCGTCCCGCCGACCGTAATGCCATCCACGCGAATCGTCGGCAGCCCGACACCCACTGGCACGGATTGCCCGTCCTTCCCGCAAGTCCCCACGCCGAGGTCCATCGCGAGATCGCAGCCGATCTTGCTGACGCGCGTCAGCACGTCGGGCCCGTTACCAATTAGGGACGCGCCGCGCAGAGGCTCGGCCAGCTGGCCGTCGACGATGCGGTACGCCTCGCTGGCCGAGAACACGAACTTGCCGCTGGTGATGTCGACCTGTCCGCCGCCGAAGGTCTTCGCGTAGAGCCCGTTCTTCACGGAGCGCACGATTTCTTCGGGGTCGTCCTGGCCCGCGAGCATGAACGTGTTGGTCATGCGCGGCATCGGCAGGTGCGCGTAGCTCTGGCGGCGCCCGTTGCCCGTGGGCGCGTGGCCCATCAGCTTCGCGTTGAGCCGATCGTGCAAGTAGCCCACGAGAATGCCGTCTTCGATCAGTACGGTGCGCGCGGTGGGCGTGCCCTCGTCATCGACGTTCAGCGAGCCGCGCCGGCCCGGCATCGTGCCGTCGTCTATTACGGTCACGCCCGGCGCCGCGACGCGTTGCCCGATGCGGCCCGAGAACGCGGACACGCCCTTGCGGTTGAAATCGCCTTCGAGGCCGTGGCCGACGGCTTCGTGGAGCAGCACGCCTGGCCAGCCGGGCCCGAGCACGACGTCGAAACTGCCAGCGGGGCAGGGCCGCGCGTCGAGATTCACCAGCGCGAGCCGCACCGCTTCGTCGGCCAGCGGCTGCCAGCTCGCGGGCGCGAGGAAGTGCGCGAGTTCCTGGCGCCCGCCCGCTCCCTGATAACCGACTTCGCGCCGGCCGGTCGCGCCCTGCGCGATCACCTGCACGTTGAGGCGCACGAGCGGCTGCACGTCCGCCACCCAGGTGCCGTCGCTCGCGGCGATCATCACGTTGCGGTGTTGGCAAACGACGCTCGCCATCACCTGCACGATGCGCGGATCTTTGGCGCGCGCGTAGCGGTCGATCGCGTCGAGCAGCGCGACCTTCACCGCGACGGGCACTTCGGTGGGCGCGAGCGCGACGGGGTAGAGATCGCGCGAGGGCAAGCCCGGGCCGCTCACCGCAACGCTGCCTCCGCGCGGCGCGCCGCTCGCGATCGCGCGCGCGGTGCCGGCGGCGAGTTGCAGCGCCTCCACCGTGATGTCGTCCGCGTGCGCGTAGCCCTGCTTCTCGCCCGCGATCGCGCGTACGCCAACCCCTTGGATCAGGTGCCGATCGCCGCTCTTCACGATGCCGTCTTCGAGCGAGACCGCGTCCTGGGTCGAGGCTTCGAAGAACAGGTCCGCGTGATCGACGCGGCCTTCGAGCGCGGTTCCGAGCGCGCGCTCGAGTTCGCGCGTGCCGATGCCGTAGCGGCTGCCGAACAAGGTCGGAGGAGTGGAGACGTCACTCACGCGGTTCTCTCTTTGTCGCGCGCAAAGTGCACGGCGAATGCAGCAGGCGGCGCTTTGCGCCGCAGCTGATTCGGTCAGCGCGGCGGGTTTTCGGACTCCATCGATTCGATTCGAACTGGAAGGTCGGCCAACGTAGCAAGCTCGGAGACATCGATCGCCGCGAGTCCGGCCTCCTTCGACGCCTCGACGTCGAGTTTCGCGTGGTCGCCCACGTAGACGCAGCGCTGTGCTGGGAGGTCGAGGCGCGCGAGGCAGAAGTCGAAGATCGCGCGATCGGGCTTTGCGGCGCCGCAGTCCGCTGGCAGCACGATGCACTCGAAATGCTCGTGCAGGCTGAGTTCGCGGAGGATCGGGCGCAGGCGTTGATCGAAGTTCGAGACCAGCGCGAGGCGGTGGCCGGAGGCTGCGAGCGCCGCGAGTGCTTCGCGCGCGCCGAGTCGCAAGCGCCACGCCGCTCCGCGCGCGAAGTGCTCCCAGAGCTCGGCGAAGTACGCCTCGAAATCGCGGAAGCGCGCAGTTCCGTCCGCAGCAAGAAACGTTTCGCGAACGCGCGCACGCCACCACGCGCGTTCGAGTTCCGCAGCGCGCGCGAGTGGTTCAGCTGGGTGCACGTTCGCGGGCGCGGCAGCGAACACGCGCCGGAAGGCATCCTCGATGCGCGCGCCGGAAAGCGCGACGCCGTGCTCGCGCGCGAGCCGCGAATACGTCTCGCCGACGGGTTCGGCAGGAGTGAATAGTGTGCCGGCGGCGTCGAAGAGGACGGCAGCGAAGCGCATCCGCCTCAGCGCTCATCCGGGTCGTAGCCGAGGCTCGGCCCGAGCCAGCGCTCCACTTCCGCGAGCGGCATGCGCTTGCGCTCGGCGTACTCCCGCACCTGGTCGCGCCCAACAAGTCCGACGTTGAAGTAGCGCGCTTGCGGATGCGCGAAGTAGAGGCCCGAGACGCTCGCGGCCGGCCACATCGCGCAGCTCTCGGTGAGCGTGATGCCGACGGCCTCGGCGTTCAGCAGCTGGAAGAGCGTGCGCTTCTCGGAGTGATCGGGGCACGCCGGGTAGCCGAACGCGGGGCGGATGCCGCGGTACTTCTCCTCGATCAGGTCGTCGTTGCTCAGCGCCTCGCTCGCGCCGTAGCCCCAGTCGCGGCGCGCTTGCGCGTGCATCTTCTCGGCGAAGGCCTCCGCGAGGCGATCGGCCAGCGCCTTCACGAGGATCGAGCGGTAGTCGTCGTTGTCGGCTTCGGCGCGCTTGGCGAGTTCCTCGGCGCCGAGGCCCGTTGTTAGGGCGAACGCGCCCACGCTGTCGACGAAGCCGCTCGCGCGCGGCGCGACGAAATCTGCCAGCGAGCGCTGCGGCGCGGCGTCGTCGTGCGGGCGCTGCTGGCGCAGCATCGGGAAGCGCGCGAGTTCGCGCGTGAGCGCGGCGTCGTCGTAGAGCACGACGTCGTCGCCCTCGCTCACCGCGCGCCAGAAGCCGTACACGCAGTTGGCGCGAAGCGCGCGGCTTCGCTCCAGCTCGTCGAGTACGCGGTTCGCGTCGTCGTAGAGCTTCCTGGCTTCGCCGCCGTACTTCGGGTGCTCGAAGATGCGCGGGATTTTCCCTGATAGCTCCCAGGCCGAGAAGAAGAAGGTCCAGTCGATGTACGGCCGCAGCTCGGCGAGCGGGACGTTCTTCAACTCGCGGCGTCCCCAGAACGCGGGCTGCGCGATGTCTTCCGCCCGCCACGCGATCGGCGTGCGCTGCGCGCGCGCGTTCGCGAGCGCGATCAGCGGCTTCTCCTGCTTGCTCGCGTACACGGCGCGCAGCCGCGCCTGCGCGGCGCGGTTCGTCACGTCGAGTTCGGCGCGCGCCTTGGCGTCGAGCAAGTTCGCGGCAACCCCGACCGCGCGCGACGCGTCGTTCACGTGCACCACGGGGTTCGCATAGACGGGCGCAATCTTCACCGCGGTGTGCTGGCGGCTCGTGGTCGCGCCACCAATCAGGAGCGGCTGCGTCATCCCGCGCCGCTGCATCTCCTTGGCGACGTGCACCATCTCGTCGAGCTAGGTCTGCCGAATCTAATCCTTGCGGCGACGCTGGTCAACGGTGTCGGCGGTGAAACGGCGTCCGACGCAGCCGGCTCAATCGCCGTCGATTCGCTGGCTGGCGGCACGTCCTATTGGCTACGGGTGCAATCGATTGACAGCATCCCGGTCGACTACGACGTGCAGTTCATCGCGGCGACCGGCGTCGATGGCGATGAGCCAAATAATAGCGCCAAGACAGCGCACACCGGCGGCCGGCTGGACATACTGGACCGCTTGACCGGGCTGACCGTGCAGGCAGACGACCCGGACTGGTACTTGCTGAGCCTGCCGTACGGTGCCGCGGCGGAC
>JANNRF010000492.1:0-1940 GCA_031401135.1 Deltaproteobacteria bacterium
ACGCCGCACACGCTGCTGGTCGGCTCGACTTCGCACCCCGACACGCTGCGCCCGGCGTTCGTGCAGCCGGGCCGCTTCGAGCGCGTGGTCGAAGTGACGCCGAGCTATCCCGACGACGTCGTCGCCGCCCTGCACATCCACGCCGCCGCCGCCGAGAAGCGCGCCGGCCGCACGCTCTTCGGCGGTGTCGACTGGGCGGATGTGGTAAGCCGCTTCCGCGAGCCGTCCACCGGCGACTGGATTCACCTGATGCACGCTGTGCTGCGCCGCAAAGCCAGCGCGGAGTGCGCGCCGCAAGACGTCCCACTCGTCGATTCCGACGATCTGCTCGCAGAGCTCGAGATCTTCCGCCGCACGCGCAAACGCCTGCCGGCCAGCGCACCCTCCGGCACTTACCTCTAGGCGCGGCAGGCATGAGCACCTGGATCGTCACCGGCGGCGCCGGCTTCATCGGTTCGAACTTCGTGCGGCTCGCACTCGCGGCGAGCGACGCGCGCATCGTCGTCGTCGACAAGCTCACGTACGCCGGCAACTTGCAGAGCCTGCGCGATGTCGCAGCGGACGCGCGCTTCGCGTTCGTGGAGGCGGATATTACGGACCGCCCCGCGCTCGACGCTTTGTTCGCGCGCTACGCGCCGAGCGCCGTGCTGAACTTCGCCGCGGAATCCCACGTCGACCGCTCGATCGACGGCCCGCTGGATTTCGTCGTGACCAACGTGGTCGGCACGCTCCAGCTGCTCGAAGCGACGCGCGCGTTTCTGCTGCGCGCGAGTGCGGCGGAACGCAGCGCGTTTCGCTTCCTGCAAGTCTCGACCGACGAGGTGTACGGCTCGCTCGGCGCGGCGGGCCGCTTCAGCGAGACCACGCCCTTCGCGCCGAACTCGCCCTACTCCGCCTCCAAAGCCGGCGCGGATCACCTGGTGCGCGCGTACCACGAGACCTACGGCCTGCCGACGCTCGGCACCAACTGCTCGAACAATTACGGCCCCTACCAGTTCCCTGAGAAGTTGATGCCGCTGATGATCCTGAACGCGCTCGAAGCCAAGCCGCTGCCGATTTATGGCGACGGCCGCAACGTGCGCGACTGGATCTACGTCGAGGACCACTGTGAGGCAGTGCTCGCCGTGCTGCTGCGCGGGAAACCCGGCGAGACCTACAACGTGGGCGGGCGCTCGGAGCGCGCGAACCTCGAGATCGTCGACGCGCTCTGCGCCGAGCTCGAGCGCGCGCTGCCCGCAGCGAGTAGCGCTGCGCTGCGCTCGGCTGGCGTAGCGAGTTACGCAGCGCTGAAGCACTTCGTCAGCGACCGCCCGGGCCACGATCGGCGCTACGCGATCGACGACGCGAAGATCTCGCGCGAACTCGGCTTCGCGCCCAAGACGAGCCTTGCAGCGGGGCTCGCGAAGACAGTGGCCTGGTATCTCGCGAATCGCGCCTGGTGCGAGGCGGTGCAGAGCGGCAGCTACCGGCGCGAGCGCCTCGGGGTCGGGCGCTAGCACCCGCGTTGACTTCACTCTCTGGCCGCTCGCTGCGCGCGGCGAGGCGCCGCTTGCGGCGCTAACCCAGCTGCGGCTGCGCCGACGCGAACAGCGGCGGCGGCGACATCAACGGGCGCAGCTTCGCGAGTTCGCTGGCGAGGCAGCTTCGGCAGATCCCGTGGCTGATCGCCACCGAGGCTGAAACCAGCACCGGCTGCGCAATCACGTCTTGGCACCACGAGCAGACCGTCATGCAGAGGGAGTGGGCTCGATGCGCAACTTGGTGGCACGTTTTTATGAGCCACCACGAGCTTTCCCGCGGCTGCGACGTCCCGAACGCGGGACGGCGAGGCAGTGCCGCCGCCGTGCGCCGGCCGCGCGGCTCCCGCGCAGAGCGGCGGAAGGCTCGCCCGGCTTCGGGTTGCGGGAACAGCTGCCGCCCCGCGTTCCGGCAGGCCCAAA
>JANNRF010000493.1:0-7255 GCA_031401135.1 Deltaproteobacteria bacterium
CGCCCCGAGCGCGTCGTGAAGTACGTGTCGGTTTGCTCATCGACGCCGAGCCACGCTGTCGCCACTTCACGGGCGCGCTCGCGCGCGCGCTCGAGATCCGCGCAGCGCGCTTTCAGCTCGCGGTTTGCTCGCATCTGCGCATCCTCGCGCGCGCGGATCGCGAGCGCATCCGCTGCGGCGCGCCGCTGCGAACGCCTGTGCTACGGCTGCGCCCGGCAAGCGGCGCCTCGCCGCGCGCAGCGAGGCGAAGCCGAGCGAAGTCGAGCGAAGTCGAACAGTGGCCTCCGAGTTTGATGTGGCTCGCCATTCGCATTCCCGCGACGCCCCTGAAGGGCAAGCGGCGCCTCGCCGCGCGCAGCGAGGCGAAGCCGAGCGGAGGCCACAAGAAGTGTCGCTCGAGTTCGTCTCCGTGGTGCACGTCAATGTGAATTGCTCGCAGCTCGCGCGCTCGCTCGGCTTTTATCAGGGCGCGCTCGGGCTCGCGCCGCTCTCGCACACGCGGCCCGTGCCGCAAGATGGCGCGGGCTTCGGCATGAACGGCACCGTGCAGTGGGATGCGTGGATCATTCACGACGACCGCGGCCAGGCGGCGCAGGGCATCGACCTGCTCGAGTGGAAGCTGCCCGCGCCGGTGGGACGCCCCGCGGCGGTTCACGAGCTCGGCTTCTCGCGGCTGCTGCTCGCAGCGCGCGACGCAGCCGCGCTGCATGCGCGCCTCCGCGCAGCTGGCGCGGCGCCGCTCGCTGCGCGCGCTTCGCTCGGCGGCGCGCGCCGCGGGTTCATCGCGCGCGACCCCGACGGCGCGCTGCTCGAAATCGCCGAGGCAGCGGACGCCGTTGTTACTCCGCGCTTCGCGGGGGTCGCGATCAACGTCGCGGACCTCGCGCACGCGGGGCCGTGGTACGAGCGCGTGCTCGGCCTGCGCGCGAGCGCGCCGCGCACTTGCGAGGCGGACAGCGCGGCGTTCGAGTCATCAGGGACGGCGCGCTGGCGCGAGGCGGAGCTCGCGGCCAGCGGTTCGTTCGCGATTCGCCTCGTCGAGTGGCAGCAGCCGCGCGCGCTGCGCGAGCCGAAGCGCGCGGCCAACGCGCTCGGCCTCTACCGCATGGCGCTGCTCGTCGAGGACGCCGCGAAGGCCTGCGCCGAGCTCGACGCGCTCGGCCTCGCGCACTCGGGCTCGGTGCGCCTCGACATGGGTCCCGACATTCCGATCGACGGCCTCAACGCCGGCTTCTTCCACGACCCGGACGGCGCCTGCCTCGAGTGGATCGAACGCCCCCGCGTGCGCGCGTGATGTCGCGCTTCAGCGAGCGCGCCCGCGTCGTCCCCGACGGCGGCGGGATTCGGCGCCGCCGCCGCGAGCGCGGCTGGTCGCAGCGCGATCTCGTACAGGCGATCTGCGACGCGCACGAGCGGGCGACCGGCCGGCACGCCTCGTTCAATCTCACCCTGCTGCAACACGTCGAGGATGAGAGCGAGCCGGTCGAATACGCAACCGTCGTGCTTGTAGCCGCGGGCCTCGACTGCGATCCGGTCGAGCTGGTCGCGGAATAACAACCGCGAATCGAGAACTCCTACCGCTCCTTCCTGATCTTCTCGCAGCTCCCGCGCCGCATCGGGAAATCGATCGCGCGAGCGGGGTCGTCCTTCGCGCCCTCGATGCGCGCGGAGATGTTGCCGTTCTGCGCGAGCCGGTAGATCACGCGCTGCGGAAACTCGTTCGCGAGATTCTCGAACACCACCTCGCTGGCGTTGATCGCTTTCAACGCGAAGGGAGTCTCCGCTTGGCCCGAGGGCAACGCGATGAACGTCAAGCCACCCGCGCCGTCTTCGACGATGCGCTGAAACTCGTGCGACACCATCTTCCCGCCGCTGATGCGGCGCGCGACGCTGAGCAGCGCGCCGCCGGCCGGCGGCGTCCAAGCCTCACCGGAGCCGGCCTCGGCGTCTTCGTAGGCCCAACAACCCGCGAGCCAGCTGAGCTGCGCCGCGCTGGCTTTCGCGGCGGCAGGCGGCGGATCGGCGTGGGCCGCGGCTCCCAGCGAAACGAGCAAGACCGCAACAAGTCGAACGCGGAGCATGGCTTCACCTCCTCGTGGAATCGAAGTTCGCTTACGCGAGCGCCTCGCGCACGAACGCCTGCACTTCGCTGTGCACACGGAACGTGATATGCGCGCCGGGAAACCAGACGTGGCGCGGCTTCTGCCAGTGGGCGATTAGGTCGCGCACCTGTTCGGCGGGCACGAACTGATCGTCGGGCGCGCCGAACACGAAGCGGCGCTCGTGCGGGACGAGCGGCGCGAGCGCGAGCGGCGAGACCGGGCGCATCACCGGCTCCGCGAGTTCGCGCGAGATGCCGGCGCGCAGGATGCGTTCGCGCTCGGCGAGCGGCGCGTGCGCGAACACGAGCTTCGGGAAATCGACGGCGGGGACGCCCGCGATCACTGTCGTCAGTTCGGGCGCGAGGCCCGCGAGCAGCGCCGCCGAGTAGCCGCCGAGCGAGAGCCCGTAACAAGCGATCTGCGCGCCGCCCTGCGCTCGTATCCAGCCGAGCAGGCGCCGCACATCCCAGGCCGTCTGCGCGAGCGCGTGGGCGCTGTCGAGAAAGTCTGCGCCGAACATGCCGATGCCCGAGATCGCCCCGAGGCTGCGCGGGCCGTGGAACGGCAGCACCGGCAGTAACACATTCCAGCCGCGCCGATGCCAACGCTCCGCTTGGAACACGTTGAGATCGATCCCAGGCGTGCCCATCTGATAGCCGTGGATGCAGACGAGCCAGGGCCGCGTAGGGTCGCGCTGTCGTAACAACCACGCCCAGGCGAGACGATTCGGCGTGTACGAAAGCCAGCGCTCGCGGCCGGGTTCGCTCTCGTGCGGCGCGTAGCCGCTCTCGAAGCGCAGCTCCTCGAACGCGATGCCGAGCGTTCGCTGGGTCGTCGCGATCACGTGCTCCGCGGGCGGCGGTGCAGCGTGATAACTCGCCGGCTCGCCCTGCCAGCCGCGCTCGCGAAACAACTCGCCGGCAGCTCGCAATTCGCCGGCGAGCCGCGCGTGCTCGGCCGAGTCCGGAAACGGAACCAGGCTGAGCATCGAGCCGCGCACGGCCTGATCGATGGCGATTTCCGCGTGAAGGCGCAGCGAGCGCGGCGGCTCTGCGACGCCTTCGGTCGCGGCTTGCGTGCGGGCCGTCAGCGCGCCTGCCGCGGCGAACGCGCCCGCGGAGAGGAGGGCCAGGGCGAGCCCCGGCGCGAGCCCAACGGCGATCGCCGCCGGCAGCGAGAACAACAACCCGAGCACGCCGCCCAACGCGCCGAGATCGCGCAGGCGCGGTTCCCCGAGCGCGAGCAGCGTGGCGGTGCCGCTCGCGACGAGCAGCGCGCCCGGCACGAGTGCGAACGCGAGCCCGAGCCAGCTACCGCCCGCCGCCGCGAACCACGCGACGCCGGCCGCAAGCACGAGCCAGCCTTCGCGCGGGAATCTCGAGTCGGGCGCCATTCGTGAGCGGCCTCCGCTTGTTGGGCAAGTCTACGCCGCGCGCGC
The DNA here is from genome assembly GCA_031401135.1 of Deltaproteobacteria bacterium. Lineage (GTDB taxonomy): Bacteria > Myxococcota_A > UBA9160 > UBA9160 > UBA6930 > VGRF01. The sequence continues at coordinate 3,541 of JANNRF010000493.1, forward strand.
GACGGGTGGCAGTGAGAAACTTCGCCACGCCCGCCGCCCGGCCGTGAGAAGCGGCGGGGAGATCCGCGCGGCGGAGATAGAATGCCGATCGCTCACCACCGAGGTCGCCCGAGATGAATCGCATTGCCGCACTTCGCGTTGCCCCACTGATCGGACTGGCACTTCTCATGGCGAGCGCCGTCCGCGCGGGCGCGAGCGAAGACATCGCCGCAGGCGTGGCGCGAGTAGAAGCGCGCGTGATCGAAACGCGCCGCGACATTCACGCGAACCCCGAACTCGGCTTTCTCGAGAAGCGCACCGCGGCGCTCGTCGCGAAACGCCTGCGCTCGCTCGGGATCGAGGTGCGCGAGGGCGTCGGCCAGACGGGCGTGGTGGGCGTGCTGCGCGGCGGCAAGCCCGGCCGCACGGTGGCGCTGCGCGCGGACATGGACGCGCTGCCCGTCACGGAGCAGACGGGCTTGCCGTTCGCGTCGAAGGTGCGCAGCACGTACAACGGCCAAGACGTCGGCGTGATGCACGCCTGCGGGCACGACGCCCACGTCGCGATGCTGTTAGGCGCGGCGGAGTTGCTCGCGGGCATGCGCGCCGAGTTGCCCGGCACGGTGCTGTTCTTGTTCCAGCCCGCGGAGGAAGGCGGCGGCGCGGCGGAGACGGGCGGCGCCGAAGCCATGCTCGCGGACGGCGCCTTCGACGATCCGAAACCCGACGCCGTGTTCGGCCTGCACGTCGGGCCGGGCGACGTGGCCGGCGAGATGAGCGTCGTCGCGGGGCCCGCGATGGCCGCCTCGGACCGCTTCCGGATTCTCGTGAAGGGGCGGCAAACGCACGGCGCGATGCCGTGGATGGGCGTCGACCCGATCGCGGCCGCCGCGCGCATCGTGCTCGCGATCGAGGCGCTGCCGGCGCGCGAACTCGACATCACCTCGCCTTCGATCGTGACGGTGGGCGCGATCCACGGCGGCGTCCGTAACAACATCATCCCCGCGGAGGTGGAGTTGATCGGCACGCTGCGTACGCTCGACGAAGCGGCGCGCGTGGCGCTGCACGCAAAGGTCGAGCGCACCGCGACGAAAACGGCGGAAGCGAGCGGCGCGACGGCGGAGGTCACGATTTTTCGCGGTTACGGCGTGCTCACGAACGATCCGGCGCTGACGGCCTGGGGCCGCGGCGTGCTCGAGCGCGCGTTTGGCGCCGAGAAGATTCACACCGGCCGCGCGACCACCACCGCCGAGGATTTCTCGTACTTCGCGAATCGCGTGCCGGGCATGTTTCTGTGGCTCGGCATCCGCGACCCGCAAACGCCCGCAGCCGAGGCGCACCCCAATCACTCGCCGAATTTCACGATCGACGAGCGCGGGCTCGCTGCTGGCGTGCGTGCGCTCGCGGAACTCGCGCTTGCGTTCAACGCGGAGGCGCGCGAGTGAGAGCCGAGGACGCGCCGCGGGATGACGAGCCGAGCTTCCCGGCGGCGGACGGACGCGTCGTGTTCCTGCTCGACGCCGCCAGCGCACTCGAAGAGCGTCTGCTGCGCGGCTGGGTCGCGCGGCGGCGCCCCGCAGCTGCGTTGTTAGACGCGCTCGCGATCCCCGCCTCGCGCCGCAAGCGGGGCGCACTCGGCCTCGACCTCGAAGCCGCGCTCGCCGCGGGCGACGACGCCCTGTTCGCGCCACTGCGCATCGTGTGGATCGCGCCCACGCGCAAGGGCGTGCGCACGGCGCGCCTCTCCGACTTGTTGTGGTTCGGCGACCCGCGCGACCCGGATCGCCTGCGCGAGCGGCTGATCCTGCGCCTCGCGCCGCAGCTGTGCCGCATCGTTGCGGGCGAGCCCGCGCGCGCCTCAGAGCTGCGCGAGCGCTGGCGCCGTAACACCGCCGCCGAGAGCGGCGCGACGCTCGGCTTCGCGGAGTTCGTGGCGCGCCGAGCCCACCTCGCGCTCGAGCGCGCGGAACGGCGCCTGCGCGGCGCGCGCTACAAGATCCCGCGCTTCGTGCGCGAGGAAATTCTCGCGCGCCCGGCCTTTCGCGGAGAGATCGCGCTGCTCGCGAGCCGGCTCGGCCGCGGCGCGGAAGACGTGCTGCGCGAAGCCGAGGCCGATCTGCGCGAGATCGCGGCGGCGCATCGGCCCACCGTGATCGATCTCGTGGTGCAGCTGTGGCGCTGGATGATCACGCGGGGCTACGGCGGGGTGCTCCAGTACGAGCCCAAGGCAATCGACCAGCTGCGCGCGCTCTCGCAGCACCACAGCGTGGTGTTCCTGCCCACGCACAAGTCGAATCTCGACCACGGCGTGCTGCAGGTGTTACTGCACGAGAACGGCCTGCCGCAGAACCACACCGCGGGTGGCATCAACATGAACTTCTTCCCGATCGGGCCGCTCGTGCGCCGCGCGGGCGTGTTCTTCATCCGCCGCACCTTCAAGGACGACGAGGTATACAAGTGCGTGCTGCGGCACTACATCGACTACCTCGTCGAGAAGCGCTTTCCGCTCGAGTGGTACATCGAGGGCGGGCGTTCGCGGAGCGGGAAGCTCTTGCCGCCGCGCTTCGGAATGCTCGCCTACGTGGTCGACGCCTATCGCCGCGGGCGCTGCGAGGACGTGCACCTGATCCCCGTCTCGATCGCCTACGACCAGATCTCGGACGTGAGCGATTATGCCGTCGAGCAGCGCGGCGGCGCGAAGGAAACCGAGAGTCTCGCGTGGTTCGTGCGCATCGTGCGCCGGCTCGGGAAGCGTTATGGGCGCATCCATGTGCGCTTCGGCGAGGACATCTCGCTCGCGAAGGCGCTCGGCGCGCCCAATCCGAACGCGGCGCCGAACCCGGACGACGAGAGCCTCGCGCTCCAGAAGCTCGCGTTCGAGGTGTGCGTGCGCATCAACCGCGCGACTCCGATCACGCCGATCTCGCTGGTGTGCCTCTCCTTGTTGGGGCGCGGCGATCGCGCGCTCAGCGCCGAGGAGATGCGCGACTCGCTGCGCAACCTCGTCGAGTACGTGCACCGCTGCCGGCTGCCGGTGACCGAGGAACTCGCGCTCGACTCCCCCGAGTCCATAACACCCGTGCTCGAGCAGCTCGCACAGAGTGGCCTGCTCCAGCGTTACGCCGAGGGACCCGAGGTCGTGTATGGCATCGCGCCCGAGCAGCATCTCGCCGCGGCCTACTACCGCAACACCGTGATCCACTACTTCGTGACAGGCGCCATTGCCGAACTCGCGTTGCTGCGAGCGGCCGAGCACGGCGTCACAGACCGCCGCGCCGAGTTCTGGAACGCCGCGCTCTCGCTGCGCGACCTGCTCAAGTTCGAGTTCTTCTTCCCCGAGCGCGAGCGCTTCGTCGCCGAGTTGCGCGGGGAACTCGCGATGCACGCGCCGGGCTTCGAGCGCGCGCTCGACGCGGGCGCCGAGGCCATAACAGATTTGCTGCCGCGCCTGCGCCCCTTCCACGCGCACCGCATCCTGCGCCCGTTCCTCGAGGCCTACCGCGTAGTCGCCGACGCGCTCGAGCGCGCACCCGCGAGCGCGAAGCTCGACGACGCGGCGTTCCTGCGCAGCTGCCTCGCGCTCGGTAAGCAGTACGTCTTGCAGCATCGCATCGCGCGGCAGGAGTCCGTTTCGCAGGCGTTGTTCGCGACCGCGCTGAAGCTCGCGCGCCATCGCGGGCTCGTGGAGGGAGGCGACGCTGAGCTCCCTGATAAGCGGCGCGCATTCGCCGCCGAG
>JANNRF010000494.1:0-16908 GCA_031401135.1 Deltaproteobacteria bacterium
GGTCACCGGCTCCCGGCGCCGGTAGACGTCGTTCGCGACGAAATCGCGGCGCGGACGAGATGCCTTCGTTCAGCCTGTGCGCTCCTTGCGGCGCAGAGCCACCTCACCGCGAGCGAAGGCTTCGGGTTGGCTCACGCTGCGACCGAGCCGCGCGTCTTGCTCGCCCCGAGCGATCAGCTCCAACAGCGCCTTCGCCGAGCGCCACAGATCGTCAGGTTCGGCTTCGTGACGGCTGATCGGTTTTCTGTTGCTGCGGCGTGCCACTGAGTTCCCCCGCCTGATGAAGCTTACCCGGCTGTGATCGACGGCCCGGGACGAAGCATTGCCTTCGGGCTTCGCGGCGCGCGATGCTGCATCGCTTCACAATTCACCCCAAAGGAGCACACACATGGCCCTGCCTTCCAGCAATAAGCAATGGGTTCTCGCCAAGCGTCCGCACGGCATGATCAGCGAGGCGAACTGGAAGCTGCAGGAGGCGCCGCTGCCGCAGCTCGCGGATGGCGAAGCTTTGGTGAAGACGCTCTTTCTCTCGTGCGATCCGACGCAGCGCGGCTGGATGGAGGATCGCCCGAGCTACATGCCTCCCGTCGGCATTGGCGAGGTGATGCGCGCGGGCTCGATCGGGCGCGTGGTCGAGTCGCGCTCGCCGCTGCTCGCGCCAGGCGATTGCGTGGAAGGCCTGGCCGGCTGGCAGGAATACTCGGTGGTGAAGGCGGGCGGTCCGTTCGGCGCGACGAAGCTGCCGCCGGGCCTCGATCCCAAGCTGTTGTTAGGCGTGCTCGGCGTAACCGGGCTGACCGCGTACTTCGGGCTGCTCGATCTCGGGCAGCCGAAGCCGGGCGAGACGGTCGTCGTCTCCGGCGCCGCGGGCGCGACCGGCTCGATCGCCGGGCAGATCGCGCGCCTCAAGGGCTGCCGCGTGATCGGCATCGCGGGCGGCCCTGGTAAGGGCGCGTGGCTCACGAAGGAAGCGCGCTTCGACGCGGCGATCGATTACAAGCGCGAGGACGTGGGCGCGCGGCTGCGCGAACTCGCGCCGCAGGGCGTCGACGTGTACTTCGACAACGTCGGCGGCGAGATCCTCGACGCGGTGCTCGCGCAGATTCGGATGAAGGCGCGCGTCGTGCTGTGCGGCGGCATCGCGGCGTACAACGAGGTCACGCCGCCGCCGGGCCCGCGCAACCTCATGAACCTCGTGATTCAGCGCGCTCGAATGGAGGGCTTCATCGTGATCGACTACGCGGCGAGGTTCGGGGCGGCGCGGGAGGAGTTGAAGCGCTGGGTCGATGCGGGCGAGATCGCGCACCAAGAGGACGTGGTGGTCGGGATCGAGCGGGCGCCGGAGGCTTTGTTGCGGTTGTTTTCGGGGAAGAATTTGGGGAAGCAGTTGGTTCAGGTCAGCTGAGAGCGAGCGCGCTTGGCTCGGCTCGTGGAAGGCGCATACCTCCGCCCGGCTCGGCGGCGGGGGTGGGCCTGCGGCGGGCGATGACTCGGAGCGGCCTTGGTGGGGAGCTGCGCTGTTAGGGGGCGTTGCGCTTTCTGAAGGCGCGCATTTCGTTGGGCCGCTCCTGCGCTTTTACTCGCCCGCCGCAGGCCCACCCCCGCCGCCGAGCCGGACCCGGGTTCGCGGGGTTCGGTGGCGGAGCTTCGAACGCACTATTCGGGTGGGGAGTGGTGCGGCTCGCGCGCGATCGACGCGCGCTTGCCGCACTCGTCTGTCGAGGTTGTTCGCGCGGGTTGCTTGGCGCGCCCTGCGCGCTGAGCGCGGCGTTGCGCAGTTCGGCCTAATCGATCTCGGGGGGTGGGAAGAGGGCGGCTTCGTAAGTGGCGAACAAGGCGTTGGCGGGGGCTGGGTCTGCGAGTTCGGTGTTGGCGTAGGCGGTGCTGATGGCGGCGGTGATTTCGGTTTCGCTCTTTTGGGAGATCGTGATCGTCAAGCGCAGCGGGTGCTTGTCGAGCCGTGAGGCGATTAGGGTGCCGGTTTCGTTGTTGGCGTTTTCCAGCGCGAAGCCGAGGTCTTGGAGGGTGGCGATTGCCAGGCGCAGGGCGCGGAGGATGTCGCCGGTTGCGAAATCGCGCATGTGACGGGTCGGCGGCGCGGGCGCGCGGGTGGTGGTGAAGGGGGAGTCTGTGCGCGCGGGGGCGGCTGTGATTAGGGAGAGCGCGAGCGCTGCGCCTGCCAGGCGGAGCTTCGTCATGGGGTCGTTGCGTCTGGAAGGGCGAGTTCGCGCTCGACTTCATTGAAGAAGCCGGCGTATTCGCTGGCTTCGCGGACGGCTTCGCGTTTGCTTTCGCGGTCGCGGGAGTTCCAGGCGAGGCGCTGAAATGTGATGCGCAGCGCGATCTGGCCGCCGAACTCGCCGGCAGGTTGGGTTGCGAGCGACGCGCGCAGGCGGGTGCGCTCGGCGCCGGCCGTGGCGTCTTTGATCGCGACGATCACGCCGAGCGCGTGGTCCTGATCCTCCGCTGCGAAGCCGTGGCGCGTGAGCACGGCGATGCAGGCGCGCTGCACGGCGGCTTCGTCGTCGGTTTCGAGCACGCGCGTCTGCAGTGCGCGCTCGGCGTCCGAGGTGAGCGTGAGCGCGAGAGCTTCCGGTGGTGGCGCGGGCGCGGTCGTGCATGCGAGCGCGAGGCAAGCCATTAGGGCGGGCAGCAGCGGGGAGAGCGTCAGCGTGCGCACAGAAGGGGCGAGCAAGGGCGGCCTCGGAACGGGGGCGCGTCACGATAACGAGCGGGTTCCCAAAGTCGCGGGATCGCGCAGCAGGATCGCCATGCACGCGATCTCTTCCACGCGGCCATCGATCGCGCGCGGGTTGCTGTCGTAGACCTCGAGGCTGACGCGCGCGAGTTGAGCGCGCGTAAGCGGTCGCCGCGCCTGCACCCCCCGCAGCGAGCTGCACGGCGCGCTCGTTGAAGCCGGCAAAGCCGCGCCGCTCGAGATCCGCGACGAACTCGGGCAGGTCCGCAACATCGCGGGCGAACGCGAGGGGCCGATGCCGCCGCCGATTAGGCCGAGGCGGATCACGCCGCGCGCTTCGGGGTTTGCACGAGCAGCATGAGCGCAGCAGCCGCGCCCATCAGCGCGGCGAGTATTAGGAACACCGGCGCGAAACTGCCCGCTTGGTCCCCGGTGCGGCCGATCAGCGGCGCGGCCACTAACAATACGGGCAAGCCGAACAGGCCGTGCAGGCCCATCACGCGCCCGAGCACACTGGGCCCGAAGCAGGCGGCTTGCAGCACCGGGCCCGAGACGCCGAAGCCGCCGCCGGCAAAGCCCGCGGGCAGCGCGATCGCGAGGAAAGTCCCGAGGTCGCGCGCTTCGGCAGCGCCGACCCAGCCGAGGCCCGAGAGTGCGAACACCGCGGCGGCCACGAACGGCTTGCGGAAGCGATCGTGTAGCCAGCCCACGCAAACGCGCCCGATCAGCGCGCCGACCGACATCGCGGAGACCACGTAGCGCGCCTGGTCCGCTGCGATGCCGACGTTCTCCATGTGCTTGACGAGGAACACGCCGCCTAACGACGCGCCCGTCCCGACGATGAGCGCCGCGCCGAGCAGCCAGAAGTTTCGGTCGCGCAGCACGTCGCGGATTTCGCTGGGGGCTTCCCGCGCCGGCTCGTCACCCGATGAGTTTGCAGCCGGCGCCGGGGGGTCGCCGTCCGGCATCTGGCCTACGTCTCTGGGGCGCTTCACCGCGAACAGCGCCGCCGCGGGCGCGAGCACCAATAACACCGCGGCCGCGAACGAGAGCAGCGCGCCGCGCCAGCCGAGGCTCGCAATCAACGGCTGGCTGATGAGGGGAATCGTGATGCCCGCGGCGCTCGTGCCGAGGCTTGTCGCCGCGAGCGCGCGACTGCGCTGGCGCTCGAACCAGCCCACCACCATCACCTGGGGGCCGAGTTGTCCATAAGTGGTGATGCCGAGCGCCAGCAAGACCGCGCAGCCTGCGAGCGCGAGCGTGCTGCGGGCCTGCGACATCGCCGCGAGCGCGCCGGCTGCGAGCACGATCGCGCCCACTAACACCGGGCGCAGCGGGCCGCGGTCGAGCAGTGCTCCGATCGCGGGGCCAGAGAGCGAGCCGGCCAAGATGAAGATCGATATGCCGAGACCGAACGCTTCAGCGCTTAGGCCGAACTCGTCGCCGAGTGGAGTCGCGAGAAATCCGTAGATCTCGAACAGCCCCGGCCCGAGCCAGATCAGCGCAGCCCCGAGCGCGACGATTCGCCAGCCATCGAAACGCGCGGCGTGGGGCATCGCGGCGCAGGCTAGTTCGCTCCGCTCCACGCTGCGCAGCCCTGACCGTTTTCGCGCAGAGGCGTATCGTGCGCCGCAATCCCCAGATGAGGAGCCCGCCATGACCGCGACCTTCACGTTGATCGAGGACGGCAGCGCGCACGCGCTCTCGGCCGAAGTGGCGGGCGAGCGCGTGCGCGTTTCCGCCGCGTCCCTGCGAAGCGCGCTCGGCTACGAACTGAAGCCCGAAGGCCTGTGCCGCGGCGAGACGTGCTTCCCGGTGCGCGACCGCGCGGCGCTCGTCGTGCAGGGCGCGGTCGATCTCGCGGAGCTCGCGCGTGTTACGGGCCGCCCGCTCGCGCTCGATGCCGCCGAACGCGCGGCCGCGATCGGCACCGCTGCGGACGAGCGCGTGGCCGCGCTGCGCGGGCTCGAGGCGCCGGATTTCACGCTGCCCGATTTCGCGGGTCGCAAGCACACGCTCTCGGCGTATCGCGGCAAAAAAGTGCTGCTGATCGCCTACTCGAGTTGGTGAGGCTGCCGCGAGGACTTGCCCGTGTGGCAGGCACTGTACGAGGAACTCGGCGCTCACGGTTTCGTACCTATTACGGTCGCGCTCGATCGCAATGCGGAGGAGCCGCGCCCGTTCGTCGAGAAGGCGAAGCCGACGCACCCGAGCCTGCTCGACACCGAGCATCGCGTGGCGGAGCTGTTCAACATCGTGAACGTGCCCACCATGATCTGGATCGACGAGCGCGGTGTGATCGTGCGCCCGCAGGACAACCAGTTCGGCACGGACACCTTCACGCACTTCCACGGCAAGGCGTCGGGCATCTACCTCGACCTAATTCGTGCCTGGGTGCGCGAAGGCAAGGGTGCGCTCGCGCCCGACGAAGTGCGCAAGTACCAGCAGGTGCCGAGCGCGGATTCGCAGCTCGGGCGGGCGGAGCGCGCGCTCGCGTGGCATCTGCACCAAGCCGGACGCAGCGAAGCTGCCGAGCGCCATTTCGTGCGCGCAGGCGAACTCGCGCCGAAGGACTGGACGATTCGGCGCGGCTCGATGCCGATGCGCGGGCTGAATCCCTTCGGGCCGGATTTCTTCGAACTCGCGAAGCAAGGCGGCGCCGAGTTCCCGATGGACGAAGTGACGAAGACGCGCGTCGCGCCGCGGATGAAGCTGTGAGGGCTGCGCGCGCGGCTCGCGGATTCGCGGTGCGTGCGCGCGTTGTCTTCTCATTCGCGCTGGCCTTGCTCGCGTTCGCGCCGCTCAGCGCAGCGCATGCGGGCGAGCCCTCCGCGCCCGCAGCCGAGGAAGCGCCCGAGCAAGAAGCGCTGCGCGTGCTCGATGCGTTCATGGCGGCGTTCAACGCGCGCGACGTCGAGGCCTGGATCGCGACGCTCAACTTCCCGCACGTGCGCATCGCGAGCGGGAGCGTGGCGGTGTTTCCGGACGCCGCCGCGTTCCGCAACAACTTCGAGTTCGCGCGCTTCGCGGAGCAAACGGGCTGGAGCCGCAGCGAGTGGACGGAGCGCCGCGTGGTTCAAGCGGGCCCGGACAAGGTGCACTACGCCGTCGTCTTCACGCGTTTCCGCGAGGACGGCAGCGTGCTCGCCCGCTACGAATCGCTGTACATCGTGACGAAGCTCGCAGGACACTGGGGCGTGCAGGCGCGCTCGAGCTACGCGCCATGAGCCGGGAGCTGGAGCCGCTCACGAATTAGGGGTGTGCGATGACGCGACGCGTGCGACTCGGCTCGATCTGGCTGGGCGCCGCAATCGCCGTCGCAATCACCACCGCGGTGCCTGCGCTGGCGCAGCAGTACGCCGCAGGCCCCGAGACCGCCGCGCTGCGCGTACTCGACGACTACATCGCCGCTTACAACGCGCGCGACGAGGCGGCCTTCGTCGCGACGCTGCACTTCCCGCACGTGCGCATCGCCGGCGATCGCGCGAAGACGTTCATGGGCATCGCGGAGTACATGCGCGAGCTCGATCTGAAAAAAGGCGGCTGGGATTACAGCACCTGGAGCGAGCGGCGCGTGGTGCAGAGCGGCGCGACGAAGGTGCACATCGCCGCGCGCTTCACGCGCTTCCGCGCCGGCGGCATCCCGGTGGGTAGTTACGACTCGCTCTATGTGATCGTGCTGCGCAACGGGCGCTGGGGAATTCTTGCGCGCTCCTCGTATGCGCCGTAGGTCTCTCGTTCGCGGGGCGCGCAAGAATCCCATTTCCTTGTTTACTTCGCTTCGTCCCCGCGCGAAGCGCGCGAGGACGAAGTCTTCCTTGTTGACTCCGCTCGCCTGCGGCTCGCTGCGCGCTTCGCTTGCGACCTATGCAGACCTGCTCAGGTGCCGCTTCGTCATCGAGCGTTAGCGATCGCTTCCTCGGCTTTGTGGCGGCGCGAGTTGCCTTGTTTGGTGGATTCAGTTCGCTTCGCGGCGTGGATGATCATCGCGCGCTTGAGTACACCCTGAGGCGCGCGCTTTGAGGTCATCGATGTTCTCGTTCAATCCGCTTGATCCTGGTGTTCGCCGCGATCCTTATGCGTTGTATGCGCGCGGCCGGGATGAAGCCCCGGCTTTTTTGCATGCGGGGTTGCCGCTGCGCGTGATTTCGCTTTTTCGTTACGACGATGTGCAGAACACGCTGCGGGATGACGCGCGCTTCTCCAATGCGCCGCAGGCGGCGCTGCGCGGGGCGATGGGGGGCGAGCTCGCGGCGATTCCGCCGTCGATGCTGATTACGGACGGCGCGGAGCACATGCGGCTGCGCGGGCTCGTGAACAAGGCGTTCACGCCGCGCATTGTCTCGCGGCTCGAGAGCCGCATGCTCGCGCTCGCGCATGAGCTGGTGGACGCGGCTATCGCGCAGGGCACCGCGGATCTCGTGCAGGCGCTCACGTATCCGCTGCCTGTTACGGTGATCGCAGAGATCATCGGGATCCCCGCGCAGGATCGCGAACAGTTCAAGCGCTGGTCCGATCGCGCCGTCGCGGGCCTGGGCCTGGTATTCCTCGGCGGCTTCGATGCGGAGCGCGTGCGCACGCAGATCGCGCTGCGCGAGGAGATGCGCGCCTACTTGATTCCGCTGGCAGAGGAGCGCAAGCGCGCGCCGCGCGAGGACCTGATGACTGGCCTCGTGCAGGCCGAGCACGAAGGCTCGCGGCTCTCCCACGACGAGATGCTGCAAATGCTGATCCTGCTGCTCGTCGCGGGCAACGAGACCACGACGACGCTGATCCAGAACAGCGTGCTCGAGCTGCTTGCGAGCGCGGAGTGGCAGCAGCGCGCGCGCGCCGACCTCGCGCTGGTGGCCGCCGTGATCGAGGAGACGCTGCGCCATTCCTCCCCGGTGCAGTTCGCGCCGCGCCGCGCGCTCGCGGAGGGCGCGCTGCACGGCGTCGAGATCAAACCGAACGACGTCCTGCTGTGCTGGATCGGCTCGGCGAATCGCGACGCGAAAGTGTTCGACGACGCGGAGCGCTTCGATCCATTGCGCGAGAAGAACCCGCACATCGCCTTCGGCTTTGGCCCTCATTATTGCATCGGCGCGAATCTCGCGAGGCTCGAAGCGCGCGTAGCGCTCGAAGCGCTGCTCGCGAAGACCTCGCGCATCGAGCCGGCATGGACGGGCGACCTGCCGGTGCACCCGAGCCCGGTGTTCCGCGGCGTGACGGTACTGCCGGTGAGGCTCACCGCCGCGCGCTGAAGCGGGGACGTTCCGTACGAAAGTTAAGTTGTTGGGTGGCGAGTTGACGCAGGCCGCCCGCAGTTGGGGAGGGCGGTCGTGAACGGAACCCGCATCAAGCTCGGCGTCGCACTCCGCTCGATGGGCCCGCAGTCAACGCGCGAGACGTTCCTCGCCTGCGCGCGCGCGGCGGAGGACGCCGGCTTCGACGACGTGTGGGTGCAGGACCATCTCGCGATCCCGCCCGACGACGCGGAGGGCAGCGGCGGGCGCTACCTCGACCCGCTCGGCGCGCTCGCGTACCTGGCGGGCGCCACCTCGCGCATCGGGATCGGCACGGCCGTAATCAATCTGCCGTACCGCGCGCCGCTGCCGACCGCGAAGGCGATTGCCACGCTCCAGGAGCTGTCTGGCGGGCGCTTGTTATTGGGTGTCGGCGTCGGCTGGATGGCGCCCGAGTTTCGCGCGCTCGGCGTGCCGCGGATTGAGCGCGGCGCGCGCACGGACGAGGCGCTCGCGTTTCTCGCCGATTGCTTCGCGAACGACGTGGTGGAAGCGCATGGCCAGAAGTTCCTGTTCCTGCCGCGCCCGCCGCGCCCGCCCATCTATGTGGGAGGCATGGGCGCCCACGCGCTCGCGCGCGCCGCGAAGTTCGGCGACGGCTGGATGCCGATGGCGCGCGACGCCGCCGCGCTGCGCGTGCCGATCGCAGAGCTACGCGAGCGCTTCGCCGCCGCGGGCCGCGGCACGCCCGCCGTCGTCGTGCTGGCCAGCTTCTCGCGCAAAGACCCAGCCGCTGCAGCCGCCAGCGCGCACGCCTTCGCCGAAGCCGGCGCCACACACCTCGTGTTCGCCGAGCGCTACGCCGACGCTGACGACTTCCGCCGCGGCCTCGCTTTCGCCTCCGAGCACCTCCGCCCCGCCCTCTAACCCGCAAGTAACCAGACCGGGGACGTTCATACTTGTTGGGTACTTACGGGGACACTGGTGGCGGCGGCGCGCCGCCGCGGCGAGCCAAGAGTGTCCCCGGAAGTAACCACCCAGTATGAACGTCCCCGCTTTGGGTACTTAGCGCGGGGGCACGCGAAGCGGATCGCTGCCGTCCCAGCCGCGCGCGGCCTCGCGCACCAGCGCGTAGAACGGCGCGAGCTTCGCGCGCTCGTATAGCTCCAGCATGTGCCCGAGCTCGCGGCTCGTATCCACCATCGCGAACGCGGTGCCGTTCGCGGTCGCGGCTTCGAGCGCGATCTCGCAGCCGAGCGCGCGCTGCTCGCGGAGCGCGCTCGCGAGATCGTCGACGAAGCACGCGACGTGGTGCACGCCCCGCTCGTGCGGCGCGAACAGATCGCGCAGCGCCGAGGGCCCGTCGTTGTGTTGCGTAATCAGCTCGACCATCACGTCGCCCGCCTGGCCATAGGCGGAGCTGTGATCGAACGCAGCGGGCGCGCCGCGATATAGGCAGTGCGTCAGCGCGATGTGCTCGATCAGGAAGAACGGGCCCCAGCCGTGCTTCGCGGCGAGTTCGCGCGCGGCGGCTGCCGGATCGGGCACGTGATACGCGATTTGCACCGGCGCGAGAGCGAGCATCAGGGCCCCCAGTTCGTGCCGAGCATGCAGCAGCGAAAAAGAGAACGCCGCGGCGTCCCCGCCTCGCTGCCGTTTCGCTGCGATACGGTGGCCGCACACCGCGGAGCCCGCGCATGTTCGAGCACCTCCTCTCCCCCACGCGCATCGGCAACGTCGCGCTGCGCAATCGCATCGCGATGGCGCCCATGGGCGTCGAGCTCGTCGAGGCCGACGGCGCGGTGCGCGAGCCGACCATCGCTTATTACGAGGCGCGCGCGCGCGGCGGGTCGGGGCTGCTGATCACGGAGAACACCTCCGCCGCGTACCCGCGCGGCGCGAACAGCGCGCACGAGATCGCGGTCTCGCACGATCGCTACCTGCCGGGGCTCAGCGCGCTCACCGAGGCCGTGCACCGCCACGGCGCGAAGATCGCGATCCAGCTCGCGTTCCACGGCAAGATCGCGCGGCTCGACGTGAGCCAGGGCCGCCCGATGATCGTGCCCTCCGAGCCGCGCTTTCACATGGATCTGCGCGGGCTCGGCGAGATGACGGAACAAGAACTCGCTTGGATGATGGCTTCGAACACCGGTACCGGCGGGACCTATCAGGCCGCAACGCAGGAAGACATCGCGCGGATCACCGAGGACTTCGCCGACGCCTGCGCGCGCGCGCGCCGCGCGGGCTTCGACGCCGTCGAGCTGCACGCCGCTCACGGCTACATCTTCTCGAGCTTCCTCTCGCCCGGCTGGAACTTCCGCGACGACGCCTACGGCGGCTCGCTCGAAAACCGCGCGCGCTTGCTCACCGGAGTGATCCGCGCCTGCAAGCAGCGCGCGGGCGCGGACTTCACCGTCTGGTGCCGTCTCGACGCGCACGAATACGGCGAGCCCGGCGGCATCACGCTCGCCGACGCCGTGCGCACCGCGCGACTCGCCGAGGCCGCGGGCGCCGACGCGATCCACGTCAGCGCTTACGCCGCGAACACCATGAGCACGCACTTTCTCGACGCGCCGCTGCCCCACGCCGAGAACGCCTACGTCGATTTCGCCGCTGCTGTCAAAGTGGCGGTGAAAGTTCCCGTGATCGCAGTCGGCCGAATCGAGCCCGAAACCGCGGATCGCTTGATCCGCGACGGCAAAGCCGACCTCGTCTCGTTCGGCCGCAAGCTGCTCGCGGATCCCGACTTGCCTAACAAGCTGCGCGACGGCAAGAGAAAAGCCGTGCGCCCGTGCGTCTACTGCTACACGTGCGTCGCGCAGGCGTTCTTCGACAAGCCCGTGCGCTGCGCGGTGAACCCCGAGGCGGGCAAAGAGGCTGAGCGCAGCGCGCTGCTGCGCACGCACGCGGCGCAGAGGAAGCGCGTGCTCGTGGTGGGCGGCGGGCTCGCGGGCATGGAGGCCGCGCGCGTGGCGGCCCTGCGCGGCCACGACGTCACGCTCTTCGAGAAGAGCGACAAGCTCGGCGGCACGCTGCGCTTCGCCGCGCTCCCCTACGAGCCGAACGAGCGGCTGCTCAGGTATTACGAAGAAACGATGCGCAGCGCGCGCCTCACGCTGCGCCTCGGCACCGAGGTGACGCCCGCGCTCGTACGCGAACTCGCGCCCGACGTGGTGATCGCCGCGGTCGGCGCGCGCCGCGAACGCGCCGCGATTCCCGGCGCCGAGCGCGAGCACGTCTTCGACGGCGACGACCTGCGCGCGCTGCTCACGGGCGAGGACTCGAGCGCAGCCAGCGGCAAGCTCTCCCTAATCGGCAAGCTCGCCGTGCGCGCCGGGCGGCTCACAGGCATTACGGACGACCCCGGCAAGCTGCGCGAGGCCTCGCGCGCCTACATGCCCGTGGGCAAGCGCGTCGTGGTGATCGGCGGTGGCCTCGTCGGCGCGGAGCTCGCGGAGTTCCTGTGCGAGCGCGGGCGCGAAGTGGTCGTGCTCGAGGAAGGCCCGACGCTCGCGAAGGAGATGGCGCACCCGCGCCGCTGGCGCGTGCTGCACGAGCTGCGCGCCCACGGCGTGCGGCTTGTTACGGGCGCGCGCGTCAGCGAGATCGGCGAGCAGGCGGTGCGCTTCGAGGTTGCTGCGAAGAAGGACGCGGCTCCTCAGCGCGAAGAAGTCGCCGCCGACACCGTAATCCTCGCGACAGGTCTCGAGCCGAACCCCGAGCCCGCGCAGCGGCTGCGCGAAGCCGGCGTGCCGGTCATCGAGATCGGCGACGCGACAGGCGTCGGGTACATCGAAGGCGCGATTCACTCGGGGTTTGCGGCCGGCTGCAGCGTGTGACGCACGGGCGGATCCCGCCGCGCGACTCGAAGGCACGCCCGCCGCGAGCTGGACTCAAGCCAACGCGCCCTCGAACAACGCGAGCAGCCGGCTCCAAGCGCGTTCTGCCTGCGCTTCGTTGTAGATCGGCGAGTCCGGCGGACACCAGCCATGCGCCGCACCGGCATACACCTCGATCTCTGCCGGCAGCCCGGCCTGCGCGAACGCCTCGCGCAGCACGTTTTTCGCCTCCGGTTCCCGCGCGTCGTCGTTCTCGGCGATAGCAATTAGGTAGTGCGCCTTCATCTTCGCGGTGAGCAGATGCGGGCTGTCCGCGCCCTCCGTCACGAGGCCGCCGCCGTGGAACGAGGCGCCAGCGCCGACGCGCTCCGGCACTTCCGCCGCCGCACGCATCGTGATCGGCCCGCCCATGCAGTACCCCATCGTGCCGATCTTGCGTTTGGTGTCGACCGCCGGTTGCGCATCGAGCCACGCGATGAACGCCTTCGCGTCCGTCGCCGCGGTGGCCGCGCTCAGCGCACGCGCGAGCGGGAGCACCACGTTGCGCGTCGCTTCGTCGGCGAAGCTCGCACCCGGAGGCACGACCGGCGCGCGCTTCTGGCGATAAAACGGATTAACAACCAACACCGAGTAGCCGGATTCCGCGAGCCGTTTCGCCATCTGCCGGAAGGCCGGCCGCAGCCCGATCACGTCCGGCCAGATCAACACGCCGGCGTGAGCGCCGCTCGCGGGATGCACGAAGAAGCCGTCCGCGAGGCCATCGGGCGTGAGAATCTCGACGTCTGCTTCGACGACGGCGAGTGCGTTCGCCGCGCGCGGCAGCAATAACATCAGGCCGACGCCCGCAGAGAGAGCGCCGAACTGCCGGCGCGTGACCACACTCTGCGGCAGATACTTCGTGAGGTCGTCCTCGAAGTGGTCTCGGTCGCACATGATTTAGTTCTCCTGTTCCGCCGGTTCGGGCGGGGCATTCGCCTTCGGCTCGAAACGCAGCGACTTCACGATCGCCTCGAACTCGGCGCGATCTCCCTCGCGATAGAGCGTCTTCGCCACGTGCGCATCGACCCAATAACCGTCGACGACGAACTGCGCGAACCAGTGCTGCTGCTTGACGCGCTTGCCCTGGAGCTTCGGGAGGAAGCATTCGACGACCGACACCTCGCCGACTTCGGAGCGAGCAACCTTCTCGCAGCTTCTGAGGCGCGCGGAGCCGGCGTTCTGAATCAGCTCGCGGCACGCGGCGCTGGTCGCGCACTTCAGCGCCGGTTCGATGAAGAACGAGGCGGCGAAGCCGGTGTCGTTCGATGTCATGAAGTAGCCGGAGCGGCCCGAGGACCGCGTTTCGCTGAGATTCAGTCGCAGCGTGGGGTGTGACACAGCGAGGATCCACGGCGCGCCCGGCACCGCGAGACGCAGCGCACCAAGTTGGCTGGGACGAAGCGAGCGGACGAGTTCGAGCGCTTGTCCGAGCTCGGGCGCCGCTTGGTCGTGGAGCAGTGCGGTAAACGAGAAGCGGGATCCGCCCACCGCGACAATCCCCTGCGCCATCACCTCGAACTCGCCTGGTTTTGGCGCCGCATCGGTCAGCACGAAGTAAGCGCCGTAGACGGTGTCGCTCTTGAGATCTACGACCGAGAGCACTCGCTCGACCGCGGAGCCGAGCTGATCTCGCCCACTCGCGCTCACACGCTCTCGAATCGCCGCGGAGTCGGGCATCAAGCTCGCCGCACTTGGCTGGCCCGCCATCGCGAGAGGAGTCAAAAGCAAGATGAACTCGCGCTGGCTTGGGTAGAAAAATTGGAACCCCGGCCACACCTTCGACTTCGATGCGCTGTACCTCCACCCGACCGGCCACGAAACGGAAACGGACGGTTCGCCTGGAACGGCGAAGTCTGCCGTCTGCAAAGCCTGCCCCGACGCTCCGGCCGCCAGCGCCAGCCACCCGCAGAAGCCGGAGATCGCGGAGCGAAACGCAGCCCAGTCACTGCGGCCGTACGCCATCACCCCACCTGCTTTCCAAGCCACTCGTAGATCCTCGCGTTCGCCGCGCGCGCCATCGCGAGCGGGAACGCGGTGAAGCCGTGCACGCACTCGGGGTAGATCGCGAGTTCGCTCGCGTTCGCCGCTGCGGTCCAGCGCGCGTGCATGAAGAGCGAGTCGTCGTAGAGGTAGTCGCTCGTGCCCACGGTGAAGAGCGCTGGCGGCAAGCCTGTTAGGTCGGCGTACAGCGGCGAGATGTCGGGGTGCTTGCGGTCGTCGCCGAAGATTTTCGGGAGGTACAAGTCGCGGAAGCTGTGCACACCGCCGCGGCGCTGTGAGGGCGTGCCCGAGACGTCGTAGACGCCGAACACGAGGTTTGCGGCGCAGAAGTGTTTCGCGCTCTGGTGGCGGTCGCGCAGGCGCAGCAGCGTCGTCGCCACGAGGTTTGCGCCGGCGGAGCCGCCGCCGATCGCGAGCCGGCTCGTGCCGAACTCGCGCTGCGCGTTCGCGAGCAGCCAGAGCGCGGCGGCTTCGCAGTCATCAGGGCCGGCGGGGTATGCGTGTTCCGGAGCGAGCCGGTAATCGACGCTTACCACGGCGCAGTTCGCGCGCCGCGCGATCTCGGCGTTGTCGCGGTCGTCCATCTCGGGCGCGCCCATGAAGAAGCCGCCGCCGTGAACGTCGTAATAAACGGCGCGCACGAGTTCGGGCACGAACGTGCGCAGGCGAATCGGGCCGCGCGGGCCCGGGATCGTGCGTTCGGCGAAGCCGGGCAGCGTGGACGCCTTGAAGATTCCGCCCATCACTTGCGAGAGATCCCGGGCGCGTTCGATCGCGGCGGGCGTCCAGCGCATGCGCGAATCCTCGCGCGGGATCTTCGCGTTGAAGGCGCGCACTTCGGGGAGGTGGGCGTCGAGTGCCGGGTCGTAAAGCGGTTCGGGCAGCATCGCGATTCCTCTTTCGGGGTTCTCAGGCGATCGCGGGCCTCGCGCGGCGCCACAGGACAAGCACGGCGACCAACATCGTGAACTCGAGCGCGAGAGCCATCAGGGTGTACGACGCGAACTCGCCGCTGATTACGGCGGCGCCGAGGCGCGCGATGCCGAGGCCTGCGCTCACCACGCCCAGCGCGACGAGCGCGTGCTGCGCGAATGCGGGGCGCGCTGCGCCCACGAGCGCGAGCAGGCCTAGGGCGATCTGCAAGCCGCCGTACATCGCGCGCAGTTCGCTCGTGCCCGTGGCGCTCGTCGCCGTAACGCCTGCGGCGACGGCGAGCACGCTCGGATCGAGCAGGCACTGAACGCCGTACGGGAGCCAGAGCACGGCCGCGAGCGCGAGGAAGATCCTGACTGCGAGCATGCGTCACCTCCGCGCGCAGTATGCACCGCAGGAGTTCCAGAGTGCGCGCTGGCGGCGCGCGCGCGCCCCTGAGAAGATGGACGCGATGCGAAGCCTCGTCATCGCGCTCGTGCTGGTCGCCGCCGCCGCGGCAAGTTCGGCCGCCGCCGAGGCGCCCATCGTGTTCCTGCGCGACGTGTGGCCGCTCTTCGCGCGCGACTGCATCGCGTGTCACAGCGTGAAGCAGCGCTACGCGAATCTGCAGCTCGATTCGCCCGCGCGCATTCTGCAAGGCGGCGACATCGGCACTGCGATCGTGCCGGGCCAGCCGGAGCAGGGCGAACTGATGCGCCGTCTCATGCTGCCGGCGGATTCGCCGGATCGCATGCCGCGCGAGCGCAAGCCCCTAACACCTGCGGAGCTCGCGCGCATTCGGCGCTGGATCGCGGAAGGCGCGCAGTTCGGCGACTGGATCGGGACGGGCGCGGCGAAACCAGGAGGCGCGCGATGAGCGGCGAGGGGGCGAGTGTGACAAGGCGCGGGCTGCTCGGCGGCGCAGCGGCCGCAGCGAGCGTGGCGGCGTTCGGCGCGCGCGCGGAGGCAAACGAAATGACAAGTTCAGCAAGCAACGCGCGCAGCGAGGCGAAGCCGAGCGAAGTTCAACAGAACCCGATCGTGCTCGCGCAGCCGATCGCGCTCGCAGATCTGCCGACGCCTGCGCTGCTGATCGACGAGGCCGCGCTCGAGCGCAATCTGCGCAAGATGGCGGCGCACGCGGCCAGCAAGAAGATCGGCCTGCGCCCGCACGTGAAGACGCACAAGTGCCCGATCCTCGCGCGCAAGCAGATCGCGCTCGGTGCGCTCGGCGTGTGTGCGGCGAAGGTGAGCGAGGCGGAGGTGATGGTCGACGCAGGCATCGGCAGCGTGCTGATTACGTCGCCGCTCGCGAGCACTGATAAGTACGAGCGCGTGGTAGCGCTCGCGCAGCGCGCGTCCGGCGTGCAGGTCGTGGTGGACGCGATCGGCGCCGTGAACGCGTTCGGGGCCGCCGCCGCCGCCGCCGGCCTAACACTCGGCGTGCTGATCGACCTCGATACCGGCACGCGCCGCACCGGCATCGCGCCCGGCGAACCCGCGCTCGCGCTCGCGCGTGCGATCTCAGCGGCGAAGCACCTGCGCTTCGACGGGCTACAGGCGTACTCGGGCCACGTGATGCACATCGTCGGTCGCGAGGAGCGCAAGAAGAAGTCGCTCGAATCGCTGGCGGGCGCGCTCGATACCAAGGCGCTGCTCGAACGAAACGGCATCGCGGTGAAGACGCTCACGGGCGGCGGCACGGGCACTTACGACATCGATTGCGACGCCCTGGGCATGACCGATCTGCAAGTCGGCTCCTATCTGTTCATGGACGTGCAGTACCGCATGATCGGCGACGCAGACGGCGAAGTGTTCGACACGTTCGAGCCCGCGCTCTCGGTGCTCGCAACGGCGATCAGCCAGCCAGTGCCGCAACTGATTACGATCGACGCGGGCTTCAAGGCCTTCGCCCACGAGCCCGAGGCGAAGCCTCAGTTCAAAGATCGCGCCGGCCTCACGTACTTCTACGGCGGTGACGAGCACGGCATCTGCGCGTTCAGCAGCGAGGCGCGCACGCTCGCGCTCGGCGAGAAGGCGGAGCTGATCGTCTCGCACTGCGATCCGACCGTGAACCTGTACGACGCGTACCACGTCGTGCGCGACGGCATGGTGCGCGAGCTGTGGCCGATCACGGCGCGAGGCAAATCGCAGTGATTGGGCGTCGGGAGTTATTGCGGAACGCGGCGAGCGC
>JANNRF010000495.1:0-2068 GCA_031401135.1 Deltaproteobacteria bacterium
CGCCGCCGCGGGCGAGCGCCTCCGCGCGCGCCGCGTTGTCTTGGTTGCCGATCGCGAGCGTGTTGAAGCTCGTGCGCTGCACGAACAGCACGACCGCGCTGATCGCGAGGAACACGAACACCAGCACTGCGATTAGGGCGACACCGGATTCTCGCCGCCTCATTCGCAGCCTCCGAAGTCGATTCCCACCGCGGGCGCGGCGTCTTCCATGCATTGATCGCGCATCGCATCGATGGTCGCCTGGAAGCCTGCCGGATCGGGCTGCGTCGCGAGGAGTGCGGCGTACGCGGCGGCATTCGCAGCGATGCACTCGCCGACGGTGATGCACTCGTCGTCCTCTTCGTCGTCCTCCTCTTCGTCGGCGCCTTCCTCGCCGGAAAGCATCTTCTCGAGATCGAGCGGACGCAGCGGGAGCACGACGCGCTTCGCGAACACGCGCTCGCCGGCCTCGCTCTCGGGGTCGAGCATCGCCAGCTCGATCTCGGCGGAGACTGGTAGTTGCCCCGAGCGTTCGAGCGTCGAGGAGTCCCAGGCCGTAACAAGCTCGCCTTCCTCATCAGTGAAGCGCACGCCGAAGCGCGCGACGCCGTTCGCGAGCACGCGCGCGCCGGGGTCGCTGCTTCGCGGGAACTCGCGGTCGAGAGATTCCGGCAACGCTGGCGAGGTGAAGCGCACGAGCCGCAGATCGCCGCTCTCGCCGGGCTCGAGCCAATACGCGACTACCGCGAGATCCGAGGCGTGCTCGCCCACAGGCCGCGCGCTGCGCGAGTCGAACTTGAGGCGGTCCGCGCCGTTCTGGCCGAGCCGCGATTCTGCGAAGAACAGCCACGGGTGCGCGAGCGGGTCGAGCTCTTTGGGCTTCGTGATCAGCACCGCGCCTTCGAGATCGTCGGCGATGCGATCGATTAGGAGCATGCCGCGCCGTAGGGCTTCGGTTTGGTTCGGCGCGGTGGCAGTTGGCCCGACGAGGTCCCGAAACACGGTACCCATTACTAGAAACACGAAGCTGAGGATCACCACGACGGCGATCACCTCGATCAGCGTGAACGCAGCGCGTTTGCGTTGCGCGCTCATTCCTGCGGCGCCTCTTCGTCGCCGGCTTCTTTGGTTTCCAGGGCTTTCAGCGCGACGGGGTTCAGGAAGAAGCTCGTGCGCCTGACGAGCGGTTCGGGCACGTCGGCTGCTGGGTCGGGCATGAACACCACTGCGACCGTCGCCTGAACAACGGGGGGACTCGCCTCGGCTTCCGGGGTCGCGAGCCAGCCGCCGGCGCCGCTCGCTTCCGCGTCACCGGGCTGCGGCGCGGGGTTTGCGGTGCCCTTGCCGCCGACGGCGTCCTTGGCTTGCTGGAGCGCGCTCGGGTCGAACGCCACAACCTCGATCGTTGCGATGAATGCGCCCTCGCTCGACTCGCGCTCGCCCAGCTCGAGCGCAGCGCCGCGTGCGGCGTTCTCCTCCAGTTCCGTGAGCAGGCGATCCGCGTAGGCGGACGCCACTGCGCGCCGCCTCGCGTCGCCCTCGCCGAGCTGCGCGTTCATCACCGCGCTCATGATCACTGCGACCGCGAGCGCGAGGATCACCGACGCGAGCATGACCTCGATCAGCGTGAAACCGCGAAGTGCGCGGCCCTGTGCTGCGCGAGTGCTTTGTACTGCGGGAGTGTTAGGGCGCCGCATCGAAGCCCACCCGTGTCGGATCGGCCAGCGCGGCGACCTCGACGTACGCACGCGTCGAGTCGCCCGCCGCGAGCCAGATGCGCGCTGCGCCCGTCGCTCCGTCCGGCGCGAACTCGAGCGCCGCGACGCCCTGCGCGAGATCGCCGCCCTCAGCCTCGACGCCCGCGAACGCGACGCCGCTGCGCAGTGGCCTCGGCGCGCCAGGGGTGCCGGGAAGCGGTGTGAACTCGGTGTTCTCGGCGCGCGGCGCAATCAGCTGCAACTCGTCGAGTTCCGCCCAGGCGAGCACGGGCTCAGCGGGGGCGGGCAGGGGCAGCGCTTCGATCCAGAACTGCGCGTGATCGAGGTCGAGCACGACGCGATGCGCGCGCCCGACCCCGATGGCCTGGCTG
>JANNRF010000496.1:0-14501 GCA_031401135.1 Deltaproteobacteria bacterium
TACGGCAGCGAGGTCCGTCGGCCCTGGGTGCTGGCGCGGCTGGTCAGCGTCTTTTGCGGCGTAGCTGGAAGCGGTTCACGGCGTTTAGGTGGTCGCGGTAGTTCGTGGTGAACTCGTGGGTGCCGTCGCCGCGGGCAACGAAGAAGAGATACTGCACTCCGGGCGTCGGCTCGACGGCGGCGCGTAGGGCAGCGGCGCCGGGGTTGGCGATGGGGCCGGGGGGTAGGCCGGGGATTCGGTAGGTGTTGTAGGGGTTGCTCTCGTCTTCGAGGTGCGCGCGCTTCAGGTTGCCGTCGAAGTTGGCGATGCCGTAGATCACGGTGGGATCGGTTTCGAGCCGCATGCCGCGCGCGAGCCTGTTATGGAACACGGCGGAGATCAGCGGCCGTTCCGCGGGCGCGCCGGTTTCCTTCTCGATCAGCGAAGCGAGCACCACGCAGTCGCGCTTCGAGATGCCGCGCTTCGCGGCAAGCGGCGCGATCTCGCGCCAGGCGCGCTCGAATTGCGCGAGCTGCGTCTCGACGATCTGGCGCGGCGTGGCGCCGCGGGGCAACTGATAAGTCTCGGGGAACAGGTAGCCCTCGAGCGTTTCGCCTGTCACGCGCAGCCCCTTCACCAACACCGGATCGCGCGCCAGCGCGACGAACTCGGCCTCGCTGCCGAAGCCGGCAGCCGCGAATCGCTGTGCGATCTCGACGAGTGTTAGGCCCTCCGGCACCACTACGCGGTGGAGCCGCACGCGCCCCTCTACCAACAACTCCAGCACGCGGTGTGCCGAGAGGCCTGGGGGGATCTGGTATTCGCCCGCGCGCAGCTGGCCGTCTTTCTTCTCGACTCGTGCGAGCCATGAGAACGCTCGCGCATCGCGCACCGCGCCGATCGCTTCGAGCCCGGCTGCGACTTCACGAAACGCGGCGCCGCGGGGCACCTCGAAGATCAACGGCCCGCCCGCGCGCGCCGGCGCGGAGAGCGCGTTCTCCCACCAACTCCGCGCCGCGAGCGCAGCGCCCCCGCCCGCAACCGCGAGCACCAGCAGCGCAGCTGCGCCAGCGCGCGCGCGCGTCACGCGGCGCCTGTCACGAGCGAACCTCGATCGCCGGTGGTTCGCGGCGTTCGAGGAAGCTGCGCAGCAGCAGCGTCGCGGCGATCTCGTCGACTTCGCCGCGCTCGCGCTTCTTGCTGTTACGGCCCATCTCGCGCAGCGAGCGTTCGGCCTCGAGAGAAGTCCAGCGTTCGTCGAGCGTCTCGACCGGAACCCCCGCACTCTTCGCGAGATCCAGCGCGAAAGTTTGCGCAGCGAGCGCCTCTGGGCCGCGCCGCCCGCTCATGTGCACAGGCAACCCGACCACTACGCGCGTGATTCCTCGTGCGCGGATCAGCTCGCGGACGGCGGCGAGATCGCGCTTGCGGCCGTGGCTCTCGATCACGCCAGCGGGGAACGCAATGCGGTCGTCCGGGTCCGACACGGCGAGCCCGATTCGCTTGGCGCCGAGATCGAGCCCGAGCACAGTCACCTAACACGTCGCTCGGCGGGCCCGCGCGCGACAGATTCCGCGCGCCGATCGAGCGCACGCTGCGCCGCCTTCCGCAGCGGCTCCTCGCGCGATTCGAGCGCTTCCGCGAGCAGTGCGACCGCCTGGTCGCCAGGCACGGTCGCGAGCGCAGAGGCGGCGGCGACCTTCACGTCCTTGAGCCAGCGCCCGGTCAACCCGGCCTTGCGCCGCATCAGCGAGCCGAAAATCACGTTCGCCTCCGGCCGGCCCACGCGTCCGAGCGCACGCAAAATTTCCTTGGAGAGTTCGACGTCCTTCGCCTCGAGGGCGCGCTCGAGGGCATGTCCGAGCGGCGCGACGGCGTGGGCGCTCGCGGTAACTCCGAGATGCTGAATCGAGGAGATCACGACTTCGCGTGCGCGATCGCCACGCAGTGCACGCGCGAGGCCCCCGACCGCGTCCTCGCTGCCGATGCGCACGAGAGCGCGCGCGGCTTCTTCGCGCAGCAGCGGATCGCTGCCGAGCGCGAGATCGCTGAGGCGCGGCACCGCGCCGGGGTGCTGCATCATGCCGAGCACGTGCACTGCGGTGCGTGCGTGCTCGCGCTCGACGCGTTCGAGGCGCTCCATCAGCGCGGGCACTGCGCGATCCCCGAGCGCGAGCAGCAGCGGAACCAGCCGCTCGCGCTGCACGGGCTCGGGATACGCCGACATGCGATCGAGCACCGCCACCGCGGCCGCCTCGCCGACCAGCGCCAAGATCTGCGCTGCACGGATTTGTTCCGTGCTCTCGCCGCGGGCGGCGCGTTCCAACAAATCGCTCATCGCCGCGCCTTGGCAGAGCGTCGTCAGGAAGCTGCGCGCGATTTCGCCGAGCCGCTGTTCCTTGGCCTCGACGTGTTCCGCGAGCAGATCGATCACGCGGAATAACACCTCTGCATCGCGCGCGCGCTCGGCCTCGGTGATCGCACGGCGCGTCAGATCGAGGTAGCTGGCCGCGTTCTGGCAATCCCCGAGTTCGTCGAGCAGCGTGTCGAGCGAGGAGGCGCCGGCGGGAGCGTCGAGCGGCAACGTGTCGGAATCTGCCTCCGCGTCCGCGAGCGGAAGCACCGCGACCTCCATCACTGGGAGTTCGGGTTCGCTCGCCGCGGGCGCCGTTTCCTCCGCAGACTCGTGCGGGGTCACCAACGGGCTGGCCGCCGGCGCACGGACGGCGTGCGCCTCGGGCGCGATCGCCTCCCCCTCGAGCGAGATTCCGACCGGCACGTGCAATCGCAGCCGCGCGGCGAAGGCCTCGCCCGAGCTGCCGTGCGTGCTCGCGTCTGCCAGCAGATTCACGAAGCCCGCGAGCGCATCACCATCCATCTCGCGCTCGAAGCACAGCTCTTTCACGCCCCGGCTGCGCAGTTCGCCGAGCAGATCCGCGAGCCGCGCGTGTTGCAACAAGCCGCCGCCGCCGATTTCGCGGAAGCCGCCGGCGCTGACGGCGAGTTCGAGCGCGCCGTGTCGCGCGAGATCGCTGCGCCAGGTGCGCAGGCAGCGCTCGAAGGCGTGGGCGAGCTTTGCGTCGCCGGGCGCGAAGAACGCGCGCGCCTTCACGATGCTCGCGAGTTCGAGCAGCAGCACCGCAAGCTCGGGCGCCGAGCGCGCGGCTCGCGGGCTGCCGACGGGCTGGTCGCTGGGATGCGGTCCGTCCGCGCGATCGCGCGCAGTTCGCTCCATCGCTCCCCCCGAAAACGCCGCCAAAAAGCGCTGCTTCGTGCGCATTGTGACGAGAGATTTCGCCGCGCGCTTGACGCTGCACTCTTCCGTCGGAGACACTGCGCATATCGGGTTCCCCCACCCGGTCTCCCCGAACAAATCCTCCGCGGTCCCAAGCGGAGCACCCATCGAAACTCAGCGCGGAGAGCGTCCGGCCCAGTCCCGGACTTTCATCTCGGTCGCGATCGCGACCGGGTTCGGCGTCGGCTTCGCGCCGATTGCGCCAGGAACTTTTGGCGCTGCCCTCGCATTGCCGATTTTCGTGTTATTTTCGCCGACGGCCGGACTGCTGATCGTGACGTGGGGGGCGCTATTGGCCTTGGGAATCTGGGCTGCGGATGGGGCCGAGAGCGTCCTTGGTCGCAAGGACGATGGCCGCATCGTGATCGACGAAATCGTCGGTCAGCTGCTCGCGTTCGCGCCGCTGCTCGCACTTCCGCTCGGGTCGCGCACGAATTCTTGGGCACTTGTGACCGGATTCGTCGCATTCAGGCTGTTTGATATCTGGAAACCGGGGCCGGTGCGGTGGGCCGAACGGCGCTTCTCAGGGGGACTTGGCGTGATGCTCGACGACGTGGTCGCAGGTGTGCTCGCCGCCATCGTGATCGCCGCGCTGATCGCCGCGGGAGTGTTCGCGTGAGGGCCGAAGTGCTGACGATTGGCGACGAACTCCTGCGCGGCGAGATCGTCGATTCCAACAAGTCGTTTCTTTCCGAGAAGCTGCTGGGCATCGAGGTCGAGACGCGCTTCCACGCCTCGGTGAACGACGACCCCGCAGACATGCGCGACGCGTTTCTGCGCGCCGCGGAGCGCAGCGAGATCGTGCTCGTCTCCGGCGGCCTCGGCCCGACGCGCGACGACCTGACCGTCGAGGTGCTCGCGCAAACCTTCGGGCGCAAGCTCGTGCTGCACGAGCCCTCGCTGCGCCGGATCGAGGAGTTCTTCGCGCGGCTCAACCGCGAGATGGCGCCCAGCAACGCCAAGCAGGCGCTCGTGCCCGAGGGCGCGGAGGTGCTGCCCAACCCTGTGGGCACTGCGCCGGGCTGCATGCTCGAGGCCGGGCGCGCCGTATTTTTCTGCATGCCCGGCGTGCCGCGCGAGCTCTACCGCATGATGGAAGAGCAGGTGTTGCCGCGCGTTGCGGCGAGGCTCGGCAGCGGGCGCGGCGTGATGCGTGCGGCGCTGCTGCGCACGTTCGGGCTCGGCGAATCGAATCTCGAAGACACGCTCAAGGACGTCGGCCGCGAAGAGGGCGTGCTGCTCGGTTTCCGCACCGCGTTCCCGGACAATTTTCTGCGCCCCGTCGCGCGCGCCGCCACCATCGAAGAAGCCGACGCGAAGGTCGCGCGCGCCTGCGCAGCGATCGAGCAGAAGCTCGGGCCGCTCGTCTACACGCGCGGGGAAGTGACGATGGAGGCGGTGGTCGGCGGCATGCTCGCGGAGCGCGGGCTCACGCTCGCGACAGCCGAATCGTGTACTGGCGGCCTGATCGGCGCGCGCCTCACCGCGGTGCCGGGCTCCTCGCGTTACTACCGCGGCGGCGTCGTCGCGTACGCGAACGAGGCCAAGCGCGATCTGCTCGGCGTGCCCGAGGCGCTACTGCGCGAACACGGCGCGGTGTCGGGGCAAGTAGCGTGCGCGATGGCGGAGGGTGCGCGCGCACGGCTCGGCGCCGATCTCGCGCTCGCGACCACGGGTATCTCCGGCCCCGATGGCGGCACGCCGGAGAAGCCCGTTGGGCTGGTGTGGATCGCGTTCGCCTCGAAGGACGGCGTCGAAGCGGAGCAGATGGTGTTCCCGTTCGATCGCGAGCGGCACCGCGCGATCACGGCGCAGACCGCGCTCGATTGGGTGCGCCGCGCGCTGCTCGGCTTGCCGCGCGTCGTGCCGCGCTACGTGCGGGGGAAGTCGTGAGACACGACGACGAGCGCGAAGTGCTCGGCCCCTCGGCGCGCAAGCACGGCCTCGCAGTGCGCGCGTTCTTCGCGATCGCGCTCGCGGGCGAGCTGCGCGAGCGCGCGGCGGAACTCGCGCGCGAACTCGCGGCGCGCCCCGGCGGCGATGGCGTGCGCTGGGTCGCACCTGAGAACCTGCACATCACGCTGCGCTTCCTCGGCAATGTCGCGGCCGCGGAGATCGCGCCGCTCGCCGAGCACGCGCAGGACGCGCTCGCGAGCTGTGCGCCGTTCGCGTTGACGCTCGGTGCGCCGCTCGCGTTCCCGTCGCCGCGCAAACCCAAGGTGATCGTGCTCGAAGCAACGCCCGAGGCGACGCTCGCGGAGCTCGCTGCGCGGCTCGAAAAGATTGCGGTCGAGCACGGCATCGCGCCCGAAGAGCGCGCCTTCCGCGCCCACCTAACACTCGGCCGCCTGCGCGCACGCCGCATCCCGGCGCTCGCAGCGCCCGCACTCGCGGGCTCGCTGCTCGTGCGCGAAGTCGTGCTCTTCCGCAGCGATCTCGCGCCGGGCGGCGCGCACTACTCACCGCTCGCCACGCTCGCCCTCGGCGCGCCCGGCGCAGCGCACGCTCACTCACCCCATTTCAACTGACACCAAGGAGAACGCAGATGGCGAAGAGCGAAGTTCAACAGGCCGCAGCAGGCGATGCCAAGCGCAAGGCGATCGACACGGCTGTTTCGACGATCGAGAAGCAGTTCGGCAAGGGCTCGATTCTTTTGATGGGCGACGATTCGATAGACAGGGAGATCCAGAGCTTCTCGAGCGGCTCGGTGAGCATCGACATCGCGCTCGGCATCGGCGGCTACCCGCGCGGGCGCGTGGTCGAGATCTACGGCCCGGAGTCGAGCGGCAAGACGACGCTCTCGCTGCACGCGGTGGCGGAAGTGCAGCGCGCAGGCGGAGTGGCAGCGTTCATCGACGCCGAGCACGCGCTCGACGTGAACTACGCGCGCCGGCTCGGCGTGAAGGTGGAGGATCTGCTCGTCTCGCAGCCCGACACCGGCGAGCAGGCGCTCGAGATCACCGACGTGCTGCTGCGCTCCGGCGCGATCGACCTCGTGGTGATCGACTCGGTGGCCGCGCTCGTGCCGCGCGCCGAGATCGAAGGCGAGATGGGCGATCAGCACATGGGCTTGCAGGCGCGGCTGATGAGCCAAGCGCTGCGCAAGATCACGGGCACGGTCTCGAAGTCCCACGCCACGGTGATCTTCATCAACCAGATCCGCATGAAGATCGGCGTGATGTTCGGGAACCCGGAGACCACGACGGGCGGCAACGCGCTGAAGTTCTACTCGTCGATCCGGCTCGACGTGCGGCGCATCGCGGCGCTGAAAGACGGCGACGAGGTGATCGGCAACCGCACGCGCGTAAAGGTGGTGAAGAACAAGTGCGCGCCGCCGTTCCGGCAGGCCGAGTTCGACATCCTCTACAACGAGGGCGTCTCCTACGAGGGCGACCTGCTCGACATCGGCGTCGAGGCCGGGCTGGTCGAGAAGAGCGGCTCGTGGTTCTCGTATAGCGGCGAGCGCATCGGCCCGGGCCGCGAAGCCGCGCGGCGCTTCCTCAAGGAGAACCGCGATTCCCGCGACCGCTTGGCGGAGGCCGTCTACGCGGCGAAGGGCATCAAGCGGCAGATCCCGGTTGGGCGCGAGACCCCCAAGGATGGTCGCGCGGAGCGCGAAGCCGCGAAGGACAGTCGCGCGGAGCGCGAAGCCAAGGAGTAGGGCGTCCAGCTGCCATCTGGCGTCTCCGGTCTGGGATACCCCCCGGATCCAGAGGGAGGGCCCCGTCTGCGCACCTCAACCGCGCGCAGGCGGGCACCCTCCCTCTGTCTTTCGCACTTCCTTCGCAGGGGCTGGGCTTGGCGGCCCCCGCGTCCTACCTCAAGCGAACCCCTCCTCCGGTCGAAACGGTGCTGACGTCGTGGCTCCACGCCGAAGCCGGAGAGGGACCGAATCGATGGCCCTGAATCTCGATGAGATCCTGAAGGTCGCCCTGAAGGGCGGCGCTTCGGACATCCACGTGAAGTCGGGCTTACCGCCGATGTTTCGCGTGGATGGCGCGCTGGTGCCCCTGAAGAACGGCGAGCGCCTCTTGCCCGAAGACACCACCAAGATCGCGCAGCAGATCATGAACGACGTGCAGCGCGCGCGCTTCGAAGAGAAGCGCGAGTGCGATCTCGCTTACGGCATCGCCGGCCTCGGCCGCTTCCGTGTCAACGTGTTCCAGCAGCGCGGCACCACCGGCATCGTGTTCCGCGTGATCCCGTTCGGCGTGAAGACGATGGAGCAGCTGCATCTGCCGAAGGTGATCGAGAAGATCGCGATGGAGCAGCGCGGGCTGGTGCTCGTGACGGGCACGACCGGCTCGGGCAAGTCGACCACGCTCGCCTCGATGATCGATCACATCAACACGAACCGAACCTGCCACATCATGACGATCGAGGACCCGATCGAATTCCTGATCCGCGATCGGCGCTCGATCGTGAACCAGCGCGAAATCGGCGTCGACACGCAGACCTTCTCGAACGCATTGCGTGCGGCGTTGCGCCAGGACCCCGACGTGATCCTCGTCGGCGAAATGCGCGACTACGAGACGATCGAGACCGCGATCACCGCGGCCGAGACGGGCCATCTGGTGATGAGCACGCTCCACACCCTCGACGCGACCGAGACGATCAACCGCATCATCTCGGTGTTCCCGCCGTATCAGCAGAAGCAGGTGCGTCTGCAGCTGTCGTCGATTCTGAGGGCGGTGATCTCGCAGCGCCTGGTGCCGCGCGCAGACGGCAAGGGCCGCGTGCCGGCGCTCGAGGTCATGATCTCGACTGCACGCATCCGCGAGTGCATCTCCGACAAGGACCGCACGAAGGAAATCCACGACGCGATCTCGAAGGGCTTCACCGCCTATGGCATGCAGACCTTCGATCAGTCGCTGATGGCGCACGTGAAGAGCGGCCTGATTACCTACGACGAGGCGCTCAAGCACGTCAGCAACCGCGACGATTTCGCGCTGCGCTTCAAGGGCATCGCCTCGACGTCCGACGGCAGCTGGGACGATTTCGAGGGCGGCGAGAAGGGCGAGAAGCCCGAAGGCGGCGGCGGCGCTGCAGGCGGCGGGGACTTCGTCGACCGCTTTTAACGGGCGCTGCGCGCCCGTTGGCTACCGCGTTGAACTTGGGATCGCGCGCAAAGCCGCGCAATCCGAAATCTTCCTCATTTACTCCGCTCGCCCGCGGCTCGCTGCGCGCTTCGCTCGCTGCCTCGTGCCGACCTGAGCGCTTGCCGCTGGTAAGCTGCTCCCCTTCTTTGCGCCGAAGGGGAACTCGTGCCGACGCAGCGCTCTGCCCATGAGATTCGCGAGAGCTTCCTCGACTTCTTCGAGTCGAAAGGGCACACGCGCGTTGCGAGCGCTTCGCTAGTGCCGAACGACCCGACGCTGCTCTTCACCAACGCAGGCATGGTGCCGTTCAAGCGCGTCTTCACGGGCGAGGAGACGCGGCCTTACAAGCGCGCGACGACCACCCAGAAAGTGATGCGCGTCTCGGGCAAGCACAACGATCTCGAGGAGGTCGGCCGCAGCGCGCGGCACCAGACCTTCTTCGAGATGCTCGGGAACTTCTCGTTCGGCGATTACTTCAAGCGCGAGGCGATCGAGTTCGCCTGGGAGTTGATCACGCAGCGCTGGAAGATCGACCCGGCCGAGCTCGTGGTCTCGGTGTTTCACGAGGACGACGAGGCGGCGCAGATCTGGGAGCGCGAGATCGGGGTCCCGGCGCACAAGATCTACCGGCTCGGGGCGAGCGAGAACTTCTGGCAGATGGGCGACACCGGGCCGTGTGGCCCGTGCACGGAGATCCACCTCGATCGCGGGCCCGTGCCGGGTTTCGACAACGACGACCCCTCCAGCGACTCGGGCCGCTTCCTCGAGTTCTGGAACCTCGTGTTCATGCAGTTCAATCGCGACGCGAGCGGCGTGCTCACGCCGCTGCCGAAGCCGTCGGTCGATACCGGCGCTGGACTCGAGCGCGTGACACAGGTGTTGTCTGGCTTTGGCAGCAACTACGAGACGGATCTGTTCGTGCCGATCCTCGCGCGCGCGCAGGATCTGTCGGGGGTCGCGCTCGGCCGCGCGGCGGAGAGCGACTTCTCGCTGAAGGTGATCGCGGACCACGCCCGCGCCGTCGCGTTCCTAATTGGTGACGGCGTGCTGCCCGCGAACGAAGGCCGCGGCTACGTGCTGCGCCGCATCCTGCGCCGCGCCTCGCGCCACGGCGTGCTGCTCGGGCTCGAGCGCCCGTTCCTGCACGTTGTCGCGGACACCGTGATCGACGAGATGGGCAGAGTGTTCCCCGAGCTCGCCGAGCGCCGGGCTTTCATCACGAGCCGCGTGCGCCGCGAAGAGGAACGCTTCCTCGCGACCCTGAAGAGTGGGCTCGCGCTGCTCGAGGGCGAGATCGCGAACGTGAAGGCGAAGGGCGGCGCTGCGCTGCCGGGCGCCGTGGTGTTCCGGCTCTACGACACGTTCGGCTTCCCGGTGGATCTCACGCAAGACGTGCTGAAAGTCCACGCCCTAACAGTCGACGAAGCGGGCTTCGGCAGCGAGATGGCGACGCAGCGTGCGCGCTCGCGTGAAGCCTGGAAGGGCAGCGGCGACGCGGCGGTCGGGCAGATCTACAGCCGGATCGCACAAGACCTAACAACGGAGTTCGTCGGCTACGACGCGGTCAGCGGCGAATCCCGGATCAGCGCGCTGCTCGTCGACGGCGCGCCGGTGGACGAGGCGAGCGCGGGCACGCAAGTAGAAGTGGTGGTGGACGAGACGCCCTTCTACGCCGAGAGCGGCGGCCAGGTGGGCGACCGCGGCGCGATCGAGACGAGCGGCGGCGCGCTCGAGATCGACGACACGCAGCGCCCGAGCGGTGCGCTCGTGGTGCACCGCGGTCGCGTTGTGCGCGGCAGCGTGCGCGTCGGCGACGCGGCGCGGTTGGCGGTCGACGCGCGCGCGCGGGCGGCCACGGTCCGTAATCACTCGGGCACGCACCTGTTGCACGCGGCGCTGCGCCAGGTGCTCGGCGAGCAAGCGATGCAGAAGGGCTCGCTGGTCGCGCCGGATCGTTTGCGCTTCGACTTCACGCACGACGCGCCGCTCAGCGAGAGCGAGATCGACCGCATCGAGGACATCGTGAACGGCTGGATCGAGGCGAACGACGCCGGGCGCACGCGCGAGATGGGTTACAAGGCGGCGATCGCGGCCGGCGCGATGGCGATCTTCGAAGAGAAGTACGGCGACGAGGTGCGCGTGGTCTCGTTCGGCGACGTGTCCACGGAGCTGTGCGGCGGCACGCACGCGAAGGCCACAGGCGATATCGGCGTGCTCAAGATTCTCAGCGAATCCGGCATCGCGTCCGGCGTACGGCGGATCGAGGCCCTAACAGGGCTCGGCGCGCTCGCGCACTCGCGCGCGCAAGAGAAGAAGCTGCGGCGCGTGAGCGAGCTGCTGAAGGTGCCCGCGGAGCAGGCCGGCGAGCGCATCGAGAAGCTGCTCGATGAACGCAAGGCGGCGGAGAAGCAGATCGCGGAGCTGAAGCGGCGAGCGGTCACGGGTACCGGGCAAGGCACACCTCCTGGAATCACAGGCTCGGGTCAGGGATTGGTGGGGCGCGACATTGGGGGCGTGAAGGTCTTCGAGAGGAGAGTCGAGGGGTTCTCGCCAAATGACCTCCGGGGTCTCGTCGACGATCTCCGCAACCAAGCAAAATCCGGGGTAGTGCTGGTCGCCTCAGTTGACGACGGGCGGGTCTCGCTCGCGCTCGGCGTCACGCCCGACCTGAAGGACAAGCTGAAGGCGGGCGACCTCGTGCGCGAGATCTCGGCGGTTGTTGGGGGCAAAGGCGGCGGCCGGCCCGACTTCGCGCAGGGCGGCGGCCCCGACGCCGCGCAGCTCGACGCCGCCTTCGAGCGCCTCTACGCGCTGATCGCAGCGGCGCGCGCGTGACACTTCCCTACGTCGCGAGCCCGTTCGCTCCGCGGCGCAGGCTGACGCGCGTCGTAATGGTGGGCGACGTCGCGATCGGCGGCGCGAACCCGATTCGCGTGCAGTCGATGACCACCACCGACACGATGGACACGCGCGCCACCGCGGATCAGAGCGAGCGCCTCGCCGCCGCGGGCTGCGAGCTGGTGCGCATCACCGCGCCGAGCATTCGCGACGCCGAGAACCTCGCGAACATCCGCGCCGAGTTGTTGCGGCGCGGCGTACGCGTGCCGCTCGTCGCGGACATCCACTTCACACCAAACGCCGCGATGGAGGCGGCGCTGCACGTCGAGAAGGTGCGCGTCAACCCCGGCAACTACGCGGACAGGAAGCGCTTCGAGGCGCGCGATTACGGCGACGCCGAGTACGCCGAAGAGGTGGAGCACGCGCAGGAGCGCTTCCGGCCTCTCGTGCGGCGCCTCAAAAAACATGGCCGTGCGCTGCGCATAGGAACCAACCATGGCTCGCTCTCGGACCGCGTGATGAACCGCTTCGGCGACACCGCGCTCGGCATGGTCGAGAGCGCGCTCGAGTTCCTGGAGGTGTGCGAGAGCGAGGCTTATTACGACGTCGTGTTCTCGATGAAGGCCAGCAACCCGCAAGTTGCGATCCACGCCTACCGGTTGCTGGCGGCGCAACTCGCGGAGCGCGCAGCGCGGGGCGGCGGCGATCCCTGGGAGACGCCGTCGTACCCGTTCCACGTAGGTGTTACGGAAGCGGGCGACGGCGAGGACGGGCGCGTGAAGAGCGCAATCGGCATCGGCGCCCTGCTCGAAGACGGCCTCGGAGACACCATCCGCGTCTCGCTCACCGAGGATCCCGTGAAGGAGATCCCGGTCGCGCGTGCGCTGGCGGCGAGGTACGACGCGCGAAGCGCGGGCTCGTTCCCTGCGCCGCACGATCCCGGCGCGCCCTTCACGCCCGACGCCTACGCCCACGCGCGCCGCGGAACCCGCGCCGCGCACGGCTTCGGTGCGCACGAGCCCGTGCGTGTGATCGCCTCGCTCGGTCCCGCGCCGCGCGACGCCGAGGCCGCCGCCGACGAGATCGCGCGCGAACTCGCGCAGCTCGGCGAACTCGCGTGCGAGGGCCTCGCCGTCGAAGCGCGCGACGCCGCCGAGCTCGCGCACGCCGAGGCGCTGGCGGCCGCCCTCGCCAAACGCGGCATCACCACGCCGCTCGCGATCGAGGTACCGGCCGCCGACGCGACGAACGTGCTGGGGACGTTCCTCGACGAAAATCGGCAACTCGACCGCGGCGCCGCAGTTTCGTCGAGGAACGTCCCCACCCGTTTCGTCGTCACGCTGCGCGCGGGCGAGCTGCCGCCGCGCGGGCTCGCGGGCGCGGAGTGGCGCCTCGTCGCGGACGGCGACGCGCTCGCGCTGCTGCTCGAGCGCGCGCTCGCGACCGGCGCCGAGCCCGCCGCGATCTCGGTCAGCGCCGCGCTCCCCACGCACGCGGTGCGCCTCGTCGCGGCGAAGCTCGCAGCGCTCGGCCACGCGCACATCCCGATCGTGCTGCGCCACTCGAGCGACCCGTTCGCCGGCGAAGAGGCAGCGCTGCTCGCCGCAGCCACCGATCTCGGTGCGCCGCTCTGCGACGGCCTTGGCGACGCGGTGATGTTAGGCGGCCTCGGCTCGCTCTCGCGCAACGTCGCGCTTGCCTATCGCATCCTGCAGGGCGCGCGGCAGCGCACCTCGTGGACCGAGTTCATCTCGTGCCCGAGCTGCGGGCGCACCCAGTTCGACCTCGAGGAAGTCACCGCGCGCATCAAGGCGCGCACCGCGCACCTGCCCGGGCTCAAGATCGCCGTGATGGGCTGCATCGTGAACGGCCCCGGCGAAATGGCCGACGCGGATTTCGGCTACGTCGGCTCGGGGCCGGCGAAGGTGAACCTCTACGTCGGCCACGCGTGCATCGTGCGCAATGTGCCGGAGGCGGAGGCGCCCGAGCGGCTCGTGCAGCTGATTAGGGAGCAGGGGCGCTGGCAGGAGCCGCGCGCTTGACGCCTAAACGCTGACTTCGTCCGCCACGCCGCCCTCGGCCTCGCTCTCCGGCTCATCCGCTCGCGGCTCGTCGTTCTCGTCCGGCGGCGGCGCCGCGACGCTCGGCGGCAATTCGCCCACCACCACGCGCGCTTGCGCCAGCAACTCCACCGAGCGGCTGCCCGCAAGCACCTCGTGTTCTTCGCCCACGAATGTGATCAGCCCGATCAGCGCCACGCCCGCGATCAGCGCGCCTTCCGCGCCGCCGAGCGCGCCGCCGAGCATGCGATCGAACAGGCCGAGGCCGGTGGCGTGGACGCGCTTGCGGATGAAGCCGCCGATCGCGACGACCACGAACGCAGTGCCGAGGCCCACGAGCGCGCCCCCAACAATTCGCGCTTGCCGCGAGGTGAGCGCGACGTCGACAGGCATGTGATCGAGCAGCCAGAGCGTGGCGGGATCGGTCCAGAGCCGCACCGCGACAAATGCCGCAGCAAGCGCCGCGACCGAGAAGGCTTCGCGCAAGAGGCCGATCCAAAGGCCGCGCAGCACGGCGAGCACCACGATCGCGAGCACGACGCGGTCGATCCAGCCGAGTGCGGCCAGCGCGCGAAACAGTTCGGTGTCGGTTAGGGATTCCACGGGCGGGCGCATTCTATCAACGTGTCTTGGAGTCTCGACCCCTGAACCCGGGAGTGCGGAGAGAGTTGCTCGCGGGCGCTGCGCGCGCGCGCGACCCGCCTAGAATGCCGCGCCCATGCACGACGTAATCCTGATCGGCGGCGGACACAACGGCCTCACGGCCGCGGCTTATCTCGCGCGCGCAGGCCTGCGCACCATCGTGCTGGAACGGCGCGAGATTCTCGGCGGCGCGTGCGTCACCGAAGAGCTGTGGCCGGGCTACAAGATTTCGCGCGCGGCCTACGTCGCGGGCCTGTTGCGGCCCGTGATCGTGGAGGAACTCGGGCTCCTGAAGCGCGGGCTGAAGCTGCTCGCGCGTCGGCCGTCGTCGTTCACGCCCGACGCCCACGGCCCCGGCCTCTTGCTCGGCCGCGACGCCGAGGCTTCCCACGCGCAGATCAAGCACTACTCGCCGCGCGACGCCGAGCGCTACCCGCATTACGAGCGCGTGATCGACCGCGCCGCGCGCGTGATCGAGCCGCTGCTCGACGCGCCGCCGTTCGATCCCGCGCAAGCGCGCCTCTCTGATCTCGCGCCGCTGCTGCGTGCGCTGCGCGCTGGCGTTGCGCTGCGCAGCGACATCACCGC
>JANNRF010000497.1:0-2764 GCA_031401135.1 Deltaproteobacteria bacterium
GCGTGGGATCGCTGAGCCGTCCACAGGGTTTTCACTGGATCACCGTCCCGCCGTCCGCTGTGACGATCGAACCCGTCATGAACTTGCAAGCGTCGGAGGCCAGCCACACCGCGACCTCGGCGATCTCCTCCGGCCTCCCGAGCCGCCCCATCGGGATCGGCGCGACGAACGCAGCTTCGCCGCCGCTCGCGGCCATGATTTCCTCGACGCCAGGCGTGCGGCACACGCCCGGCGCGATCGCGTTTACGCGGATGTTCTGCGTCGCGTAATCGAGCGCGGCCACCTTGGTGAGTCCTGCGACGCCGTGTTTGGTCGAGCTGTAGGCGACGAACCCGCCGAGGCCGATCAGCCCGAGCGTCGAGCAGGTGTTCACGATCGTGCCACCGCCTTGCGTCAGCATCTGCGCGATTTCGTGCTTCATCGCGACGAAAGTGCCGCGCAGGTTCACGTTCGCGATCGCGTCGAACTCCTCGAGCGTCCACTCGTGCAGCGGGTGCGCGCTGCCCACGATGCCGGCGTTGTTGAAGGCGCAGTCGAGACGGCCGAGCTTCGCGATCGCAGTTGCGACGACGCGCTCCACCTCGGCTGGTTTCCCGAGATCGGCTGTTACGAAGTGCGCCTCGGCGCCGAGGCCGCGGATCTCCTCCGCGACCGCTTCGCCCTTCGGGTTCAGATCCGCGAGCACGACGCGCGCGCCCTCGCGAGCGAACGCGAGCGCAGCCGCCTTGCCGATGCCCTGCGCGGTCGCCGTGATCAGCGCCGCCTTGCCTGCGAGTCGTCCTGCCATGCCCGCTCCTTCGCGTGAGAAGCGAGCATAAGCGAGGCCTGGGGTAGGCTGGCGCGCGATTTCGTGTGCCCTTGTGGGACGAACCGTTCACCACGAAGACGAATGCTTAGGGCGCGCTGCGCGCGAGCGAGGACGACGATGAGCCTCACGCTGTTCACCGGCGCAAACGTGATCGACGGGACCGGCGCAGCGCCGCGACGCGAGGCCGTGCTCGTTGAGGGCGAGCGCATCGCGGCGCTTGGCGCCGAAGCAGAGACGCGCGCCGTGAGTTCTCAGGGAGTTGCGCGAATCGACCTCTCAGGGTCCACGCTGATGCCCGGCCTGATCGATGCGCACTGCCACGTCACGTTCGACGAGCCCGTCAGCAACGACGAACTGTTCTTCCACCGCCGCCCCGGCCTCGCCGCGCTGATCGCGGGCTTCAACGTGCGCAAGCTCCTGCTTGCGGGCGTGACGAGCTTCCTCGACGCCGACACGATCTTCGATCTCGGCGTCGATCTGCGCGACGCGATCGAGGCTGGCGCCGTGCTCGGCCCGCGCATGAGCACCGGCGCTCACGCGCTGCTCACCTCGGTGGGCGGCACTGCGGGCCGCCTCTTCCCCGACACGGGCGAGCGCGGCTACGCGCGCATCGTCGGCACGCGCGACGAAATCGTGCGCGAGACGCGCCGCCAGATCAAAGCGGGCGTCGACTGGATCAAGGTGCACGCGACGGGGCTGTATCCGCGACAACGCGAGCAGGGCGAGATTCAGGTGTGGAGCCTCGACGAGCTGCGAACCGTGGTGGGCGCCGCACACGACCTCGGCGTGCCGGTCGTCGCGCACTGCCGTAACAGCTCGTCCACGCGCGACTGCGCGATCGCGGGCGTCGATCTGATCCTGCACGCGACGTTCATGCAGGACGACGCGCTCGAAGCCGTGATCGCGCGCAAGGTGCCGCTCGTTCCCACGCTCACGTTCCAGGCGAACCTCGCCGACCACGGCGCGAAGGTGGGCAGCGATCCCGCGCTGATGGAGCTCTTCCGTCGCGAGATCTCCGGCAGCGCGGGCGCGCTGCGCCGCGCGTACGACGCGGGCGTTCCGCTGCTGTGCGGCAGCGAGAGCGGCTTCTCGCTCACCCCGTACGGGCATTGGCATTGGCGCGAGATGGAGGTGTTCGTGAAGCACCTCGGCCTCAGTCCGCTCGAGGCGATCCACTGCGCCACCGCGAACGGCGCCGTCGCGATGAAGCAGCCCGGCGAGCTGGGCGTGATCAAAGCCGGCGCGTACGCCGACCTGCTCGCGGTGGATGGCGATCCGAGCACCGATGTCGCGGTGTTAGGCCGCCGCGAGAAGCTGCGCGGCGTGTGGAAGGGCGGCGTCGCCGTGGACCTCGCGCAGCCGTGGCCCACGCGTGCGCCGATCTCGGGCGAGCGCGTGAGTCATTATTCGCGGCAGGTGCTTACGCGGGACGTGGCGGAGGGATGAACGCGCAGGCGGAAGACCTCGGGATCGAGGTGCGCCGCTTCCCGATGAGTGTTCGGGCGTTCAGGCTGCCATTGACGGGAATGGTCGTCGGTATGCTGATCTTTGTCGCTCTCGTCGCGATGGACGAGGGGCGCGACGCTCTCCGACTGCTCGCCCCAATCGCCGCGGGCATTCCTGCTTTCTTCGTTGCCGCCCTCGCGCTCGTTACGCGTCGCTCTTGGGTGTCGATTCACGAGCGTGGCCTCGATGTTCCGAGGGCGCTTGCGGGCCGCAGGCGCATCACTTGGCGCCAACTCGGCGGAATCGCTCAAGTCGGGCCGCGAGCTGAGTTCGCTGCAGTCAAAGACTCAGAGGGTCGAGACGCGGGACAGATTCCACTCGCGACGATCGAAGACCCAGAATTCCAACGCCTACTCGCGCAGTTCCTCCCGCCCGATTCACCGCTTCGCGTCGAAGACTCCGAATGACCCAAGTCCTCCTCTCCCGCTTCGAAGACGTCGAAGCCGCCTT
>JANNRF010000498.1:0-15846 GCA_031401135.1 Deltaproteobacteria bacterium
GCACGGCGTCGAGGAAGAGCTCGCGGCGTACGGGCTTGGTGATTATTGCCACATCGAGACGCGCAGCGAGGAGCACCCGTTCAACTGGAAGCTCGCAATCGACACGTTCACCGAGCCGTACCACATCCCGTGGCTGCACAAGGCGTCGATCGCGCCGCATTATTATTTCGATCGCTGGGTGTTCGACGCCTACGGCCCGCACGGGCGCTTCATCGGCGTGCGCAAGAGCGTCGCCGCCGAGTTCGAGAAGCCGGACGAGAGCGAGCGGCGCATGCTTCCGCACGGCACCACGCAGTACCTGTTAATGCCCAACGCCGTGCTGTGTCACCAGATCGATCACATCGAGCTCTGGCGGGTCACGCCGCTGGCGGTCGATCGCACGCGCGTCTCGACTGCGATCTTTGCGCCGAGCGAGCCGAAATCGGAGCGCGAGCGCGGCTACTGGATCAGGAACCTCGACGTGCTGCTCGGCGTGACGAACAGCGAGGATTTTCCGCTGATGGCGCGCATTCAGCAGAACCTGATGTCGGGTGCGGCGCCCGATGTTGTCTACGGCAAGATGGAGCCTGCGCTGGTGCACTTCCACGCGTCCGTGGATGCGGCGCTCGCGAGCGCTGCTGCGTCGAGAGCAAGCTGATGGAGCTCGGGCTCGCGGACGCCGCAGTCCTTATTACTGGCGGAGGCTCGAACATCGGGCGCGCGATCGTGCACGCGTTCGCGGCGGAGGGCGCGCGCATCGCGATCCTCGATCGCGATCTCCCGCGCAGCGAGGCCACCGCGGAAGAAGCGCGCAGCCGCTTTGCTTCGAGCGCGAGCGTGTTCGAGGTGAACCTGCTCGATCGCGCGGCCTCCACCGATGCTGTTCAAGCAGCGATCGGCGCGCTCGGCGGCGTGGACGTGTTCGTCGCGAACGTCGGCGCGAACCGGCCGGCATTCTTCCTCGACACTCCCGAGGATTCGTGGACGGATCTGATCGAGCTGAACCTGATGAGTTGCATGACCTGCACGCGCGCCGTGTTGCCGCGCATGATCGAGCAGCGCCGCGGCGCGATCGTGGCCACCGCGAGCACCGCGGCCTTCGGGGAGCCGCGCCAGAGCGTCTACGCCGGCGCGAAGGCGGGCGTGATCGGCTTCGTGCGCACGATCGCCCAGGAGTACGGGCGTTATGGGATTCGCGCGAACATCGTCGCCCCTGGGCTCGTCGTGCCGGAGCGCGATGCCGTCGGCGCGGGCTCGCTCTGGCAGGATCGGGCCGCGATCATGAACGACGAGCAGATCGATTATGTGCGCCGCGGCACGCCGCTGCGCCGCCTCAGCAGCGCGGAAGACATCGCGAACTCGGTGACGTTTCTCGCCTCGGAGCGTGCGAGCCGCCAGCTCACGGGGCAACTCATTACGGTCGCGGGCGGGTTCGCGATGCGTTGAGCGCCGCGCTCGGCCTCGCGCCTTCCCATCAAGGAGCGTCCATGCA
The DNA here is from genome assembly GCA_031401135.1 of Deltaproteobacteria bacterium. GTDB lineage: Bacteria > Myxococcota_A > UBA9160 > UBA9160 > UBA6930 > VGRF01. The sequence goes on from JANNRF010000498.1 coordinate 1,472, forward strand.
CACCGGCCTCAGCTTGATCTTCCAGAACCTCGACGGGAAGCACAGCGACGCGGACATGTACCGGCACGAACTCGGGCTCGCGTCGCGCGCCGAGAGCTCGGGCTTCGATTCGGTGTGGACGCCGGAACATCACTTCAGCGATTACCAGCTGACGCCCAACGTCCCGCAATTCCTGTCCTGGGTCGCGGGCCGCAGCGAGCGCGTGAAGCTCGGCACGATGGTGAGCGTGCTGCCCTGGCACGACCCGGTGCGCGTGGCCGAGGCGTTCTGCCTGCTCGATCACTTGTCACAGGGCCGCGCAATTCTCGGCGTGGGCCGCGGGCTCGGCCGCATCGAGTTCGACGGCTTCCGCGTGAAGATGAACGAATCGCGACGCCGTTTCGTGGAATACACCGAGGCGATTTTGTCCGGCCTCGAGAAGGGCGTGATGGAGTACGACGGCGAGTTCTATAAGCAGCCGCCGGTGCGCCTGCGCCCAGAGCCGTTCGCGTCGTTCAAGGGGCGCACGTTCGCTTCGGCGATTTCGCCGGCGTCGATGGACATCATGGCCAAGCTCGGCGTCGGGCTGATGGTGATCGCGCAAAAGCCGTGGGAGACGGTGGAGAAGGAACTGCTCGAGTACCGCGTGCGGTATCGCGAGCTCAACGGCAGGGAATCCGTGAAGCCGCTGCTCGGCGTGTTCGTGGGCGTCAGCCACGAGCCGTCCGAGGCGAAGCGCATGCGCGAGATCTACTTGCAGCGCTACGCGCGCTCGACTGTCGAGCACTACCAGTTCTCGAACCAGCAGTTCGAGACGATCGAGGGCTACGAGTATTACGGTGGCCTCGCGCGCAACATCGCGAAGCACGGCATCGATAAGTTCAACGGCTTCCTGGCCGACCTCCAAGTCTGGGGCAACCCGCGCGAGGTAACGGCGAAACTCCTCGAGAACGCGCGCCGCGCGGACGCGGGCGGCTTCTTGATTACGCTCGGCTTCGGCGGCATGCCGCACGAAGTCGCGAATGCCAACTTCGATCTGTTCGCACGCGAGGTGCTGCCGGCGCTGAAGGCGCATGATGTTGGCGGCGACATCGGAGTGACCCACGCGGCAAGCGCGGCCGCCTCTGCGGCCTGACCGCGCGCGTGGCGCTCGGGCGCTTCTAGTGCAGCCCCTGTGCCTCGCTCGCCTCGCGCAGGCCCGTCATCACAGCGTGCCCGGCGAAAAAGAGTGGCGCGAGCGGGCCCCGAGTCTCACCGAGAGCCCCCCGTTCCGTCGCGGCGGTGTGGACGCCTCGCGGCGTGAGCAGGAAGAACTGCACCCTGCCGCGGCCCTGCATCAGGGGGAATTTGTCCGTTGGCACGAACTGCGACCCGATGTGCGCGCAGAGCCGCGAGTCGTCGACCGCGCAGCCGCCGACCAGATCCTTTGCGCCGCGCTCCGTCATCGCGCGCGCTGCGGCGTTGATCGCGAGCACCCGCTCGCCGCCGACCACGCCGCCGCCGTTGCTGAAGTAGATGCTCGACGAGCCATTTGCGAGCGCGATGAGTGTGTACGCCCCGCCACCCACATATTCCTCCATCAGCACGCCCCAGACGGGGAGCTTGGGATCGATGCCGTAGGTGTTGGCCTTCCCGTGCAGGAGCCGGCTACGCAGAAGCATCATCGTCTCGGGCGTGTGCGAGGACGCGCGAACTTTGCCGCTGCCTTTCGCTGCGGGCGCCGGCTCCGCGATGGCCGCGGGCGATGCGACCGGCGCATTCGCCTTTGCGCGGGCCTGGCTGGCGGCCTGCGCGGCCGCGCGCTGCGCGGGAGGCACCGCGTCGAGGTTCGTGGTGAAGCGCACCGTGCCGTTCGCGTCGGTGTACTTGTAGATCTCGCCGCCCGCGCTCACCGGCAATGCGAGCGCAAACGCGAGGAAGTAGGCGCTGACTCGCAGCGGGCGCATCTCGCATCCTCCGCGGGCGCGATTCGGCTGCGCGGCCAACTCGCTTGAGCGCGCGCTGGCCTACGGCCGCGATACCGTGAGCAGACCGGAGGTGTCTATGGCGGAGCTTCGCTTCGAAGGGCGTGTGGCGATTGTTACGGGCGGCGGCCGCGGGCTCGGGCGCGCGCATGCGCGGCTGCTCGCCGCGCGCGGCGCGAGCGTGGTGATTTGCGACAACGGCGCTGGCCTCGATGGCAGCGGCGGCAGCGAAGAGCCCGCGAAGAGCGTTGTGGAAGAGATTCTCGCGGCCGGCGGGATCGCGGTCGCAGACACGAACACCGTGGCGACGCCCGAAGGCGGCGAGGCCGTCGTCGCGCACGCGCTCGAGGCGTTCGGGCGCGTCGACATCGTCGTCAACAACGCGGGCATCCTGCGCGACAAGTCGTTCCATAACATGACCCACGAGATGTGGGACGCCGTGCTGGGCGTGCACCTACGCGGCGCCTTCAACGTGACGAAGCCCGCCTACGCGCGTATGCGCACGCAGGGCCACGGCCGCATCGTGATGACCTCGTCGCCCTCGGGCACGTACGGAAACTTCGGACAGGCGAACTATTCGTCGGCGAAAATGGGGCTCGTCGGGCTCGCGCGTACGCTCTCGATCGAGGGCGCGAAGTTCGACATCAAGGCGAACGTGGTGAGCCCGAACGCCGCGACGCGCATGACCGAGGGCCTCACCGGCGAACTCGGCCCGCACATGGCGGCCGAGAAGGTTTCGCCGCTCGTCGCATTTCTGTGTCACGAGCGCTGCATGCTCGCCGGCGAGATCCTCACCGCCGGCGCCGGCCGCTACGCCCGCGTCTTCGTGGGCGAGACCGAAGGCATCTTCAACCCGAGCGCGACGGTCGAAGACGTCGCCGCGTATTGCGCGCGGATCGCGGAAGACACGGCGTTCACGACGCCCCGCGGCGTGCCCGACGCGAGCGCGCTGATCGCGAACGCGATCAACGGCTGACGCGCGCATGAAACTTGGCGTCTTCTCCTTCAACACCGAGTACACGCTGCGCGCGGATCGCCTCGCGCGTGCGGCGGAAGAGCGCAGCTTCGAGTCGTTATGGCTGCCGGAGCACACGCACATTCCGGCGCCCGCGGACGGCTTCGTGCGCTCGCCCGCGGGCGACGAGCTGCCGGTCGAGTACCGGCACATGTCGGATCCGTTCCTCGGGCTCGCGGCGGCAGCGGCGGCGACCACGAAGCTCGTGCTCGGCACCTGCATCTGCCTAATCAACCAACACAACCCGATCGGGCTCGCGAAGCAAGTCGCGACGCTGGATCAGTTGAGTGACGGGCGCTTCATCCTCGGCGTGGGCGCGGGCTGGAACGTGGTGGAGATGCGGAACCACGGCGTCGAGTTCGCGGATCGCTGGAAGCAGGCCGCTGAACGCCTCGAGGCGATGAAGGCGATCTGGACGCAGGAGCGCGCGAGCTTCTCAGGCAAGTTCGTGCGCTTCGATCCGCTCTGGTCGTATCCGAAGCCCGTGCAGCAGCCGCACCCGCCCATCGTGCTCGGCACACTCGACACGCCGTTCGGGCGCGAGCAGGTCGCCAAGTACGCGGACGGCTGGTTGCCGCTGACCTTCGACGTGGGGCGCACCAAGAAGAGCATCGACGACGTGCGCGAGCGCATGCGCGCGCACGGGCGCGACGACTCAAAGCTCGCGGTCTCCCTGTTCTTCCTCGAAGACAAGCAGCAGCCGGCGGACGCGCTTCGCGCTGCGCGCGATCTCGGCGTTGAGCGCGCAATTCTGCGGCTGCCCGTGCAAGCGGAGGCGCAAGTGCTCGCGAGCCTTGATCGCTATGCCGAGATGTCGGCGCGCGTATGAGTGGGAGGCTCGCGGGCAAAGTCGCAGTGATTACGGGCGGCGCGAGCGGCATGGGACTCGGCACGGTGGAGCGCTTCCTCGCGGAAGGCGCGTCGGTGGTGGTCGCGGACCTGAACGTCGCCAAGGGCGAAGCCCTGCTCGCGGCGCGCACGCAGGCCGGCGATGGCGCGCGTGTGCGCTTTTTGCGCGCAGACGTCTCCGAGGAACGCGATGTCGCCGCGCTCGTGCAAACCGCGCTCGACGCGTTCGGCCAGCTCGACGTGATGTTCAACAACGCCGGCATCGGCGGCGCCTTCGGCCCCCTTACCGAAACCGACACCGACGCATGGGACGAAACATTTGCGGTGGACGTGCGCTCGGTGTTCTTAGGCATCAAGCACGCGGCGCGCGCGATGATCGCGGCGGGGGCGGGCGGCTCGATCATCAACACCGCCTCGGTGGCAGGTCTGAATGCGGGCGGCGGCGCGCAGGCCTACTCCGCTGCGAAGGCGGCGGTCATCAATCTCACGCAGTCGGCTGCGGTCGAGTTCGCGCCGCATCGCATTCGCGTCAACGCGATCTGCCCGGGCGTGATCTACACGCCGCTCATGCACGGCGGCAAAGAAGCGGCGGCAGACGAGTGGGTGAAGGAGATCCAGCCGTGGCCCGAGCGCGGCGAGCCGCAGCACATCGCGGGCGCTGCGCTGTTTCTCGCCTGCGAAGACAGTCGCTTCGTCACCGGCACGCACTTGCTCGTGGACGGCGGCCTAATGGCTGCCGGGCCGCGCGTCACCCAGCACGCGCACATGCTGAAGGACCTCAACAAGCTCTCTGGCTTCGCCTACGGCACGACCGGCAAGAAGGCGCGCTACCGGCGGCTCGAGAAGTAGCGCGATCAGCGATCAGGTCGGCGCCTCCGCGCGCGCAGCCCCGAACGCGCCATCGCAGCTGCGCGATTCGGGGCGAACGCCAAGCCTGACTTCAGCAGAGGCTACTTCGCCAGCGGATCCGGGCGCAGCTGCACCTTGCCGACGTAGCTCTGCGGAATCTCGGAGTGCAGCAGCGGATCGAGGCCGTTGTTGAACCAGAGCCCGCGTCCCTTCCAGCCGGTGTTCGGGTCGTCGATGCGGCCGTCGAGACCGCGCGTGAAGGTGCCCATCGGGTACGGCACGCGGATCACGGTGAACTTCTCCGTGCGCGGGTCGAAGGCAAGCAGCGAGTCCGAGCCGGTGCCGTTCAGCACGACCACGTCCTTGCCGAGCCCGAGCGTGTCGAACTGGTCGACCCACAGGTAGTAGTGGAAGTCCGCGCTGGCCTCGTTCGACTTATCAGGGCCTGTCCGCATGAGCGGGCCCGGGCTGCGATACAGCGTCCAGCCTTCGGGGCACTGCTCGCCAGCGCCCCAGGTCTGCTTGCACTTGCTGCGCTCGAACTTGCCGAGGTGGCCGCTGCCGCCGAGCGCCGCCCAGATCACGCCGCGCGAATCGACGTCGACGCCGCGCGGGCCGGAGCCGGGAGCGAGCGGGGTGTAGGTCTCGTGGCGATCGGCGGCGGGGTCGTAACGCACGAGGCGGCCGCGATCGTCGAACCCAGCTCCCGGGTTGGGGCCGGGCTGCGCGGTCCACACGCTGCCGTCCGCGGGATTCGGGATCACGCCGTAGTTGAAGCCGACCAGCGCGAGATCCGGTTTCGCGTCGCCATCGGAATCGACGACGGTCTCGCTCCAGCCCTGCGCCGCGGCGAGCGTCTCGGGCTTTGCTGGGTCCCACTTGTCAGGGTCGAACCAGCCGATCACGTAGGAATCGCCGCTCGTCCAGAGCCGGCCCTTGGCGTCGAACTGGAGGTGGTGCGTTCCGTAACAGGTGTCGATCAGCTCGGTCTTGCCGGTCGCCGGGTCGTACACGCCGAGCTGCCGGTGGTGATAGTTCTTCGCGATCACGGGCGAGTCCTTGCAGAACGCGGGCAGGTCGTCGCCCCATTCGCGGCGCACCTGGGTCGTGATCCAGACGCGGCCGCGCGCGTCGAGCATCGGGTTGTGCGGGTTCGCGGGGTTGTTGTACGCGCCGGGAATGCTGCTCGCGCCGTCGGGCATCGGGCAACCGAGCGAGCCGAAGCCAGCCGGGCCCGCAGCGCCGCTCGCGCCGAGCGCTTTGTAGGTCTGCGTGCACCACGGCGTATCGAAACCCGCGAGCGTGGGCGTCTTCACGGCGCCGGCGGTGTGCGTGCGCGGATTGAGCGTGAGCAGGTGATCGTTGCCGATGTCGACGCCGTAGATCGGGCCGTTCGCGTTCACGCTCGGGTCGCGCTTGTCGCTGGCGACTTCGTCGTGCGCGTAGGTTGTGCCGTCGCCCCACGCCCACTGCGTGACTACGAGGTTGCGCTCGACACCCTGCGGCCGCGGCGGCGCCTCGGGCGCTTCGCCCGCAGCGATGCGCGTGCTCCAGGCCGCGAGCGCATCGAGCAGCTGCGCGCGGCCGAGGCCGTCCGCGGTCGCGTGCATCACGGTCGCCTTGCGCAGGCCCACGTCGTAGCTCTCGCGCGTCTTGTTACGGGTCGTCACCGTGCCCATCTGATGGCACAGCTCACAGCCAAGCTTGAACTGGCTCACCCACGCCGCGCTCGCGCCCGGCGGTTCGAGCAGCGAGAGCCAGTAGCTCGCGGGGTAGATCGATGCAGCGTGCGCGGGCGATTCCGCGGGCTCGGCCTTCAACTCGAGCTGCGCGCCGCGCGACGCATCCACGCGTGCCGAATCGCCGAGCCCATAGCCGCGCACCCAGACCTGATAAGTGGCGTCGGGCAGCTCGGGGATCGCGAAGCGCCCGGCGTCATCGGTGACGACGATCTTGCGGTACGGCGTCGGCAGCGAAGCCGTCTCCGCGATCACCCACACACCGGCTTCCGGCGCGCCCGCGGCGTTGCTGACGCGGCCCTCGATGAAGTCGATCGGCGCGGCCACAGCGGCAGGCGAACTCGGTGCGTCGTCGGAACCCGAGCACGCGAGCAGCGAGGCAACGGCGATGACGGGGAGCGCGCGAAATGTGTCTCTCATTAGGGCGAAGGTAGAACGCTTCCGCCCGCCGAATCAACCGCGCGAGCGACGCAGCGGTGGGCGTGGCACGCTGCGCTTCCGCCGAAAACGGCGCGAGGAGGCCGGCATGGCGAGCGCGAGCAGGTTCGAGGGGCGCGTGGCGGTGGTGACGGGCGGCGCCTCGGGCATCGGGCTCGCGATTGCGCGGCGGCTTGTCGCCGAAGGCGCGCGCGTCGCGATCGGCGACGTCAACCCAGTCTCGCTCGACAAAGCCGCAGGCGAGTTCGGCGACAAAGTGCTGTGTCGCAGCGTGGATGTGCGGATCGAGGCACAGGTCGCGGCGCTCACGGAAGCGGCCGTCGCGCAATTCGGCGGCCTCGACCTCGGCTTCAACTGCGCCGGCCTCAGTACGCCCGGCGAGATCATCGAACTCAGCGAGACGGATTGGGACACCACGCTCGACATCTGCCTGAAGGGCGTGTTCCTGGCCGTGAAGCACGAGGCGCGGCGCATGATCGCGCTCGGCCGCGGCGGCGCGATTGTGAACATCGCCTCGCTGAACTCCCACGTCCCGATGTTCGGTGGCGCCGCGTACACCTCCGCCAAGGCCGGCGTCGAGATGCTGAGCCGCAACGCCGCGCTCGAGCTCGCGAGCCGGCGGATTCGCGTGAACACCGTCTCGCCGGGCCTCACCGCGACGCCCCTCACCGCGGCGATCCATGAAGTGCCCGGCGTCGAGGACACCTTCTACGAGCGGATTCCGATGCGGCGCTGGGGCACGCCCGAAGACATGGCCGCCGCGGCGCTGTTCCTCGCGAGCGACGACGCCGGTTACATCTCGGGCTCGAACCTGTTCGTGGACGGCGCGTGGGAGACGACGGGCTACCCGAACCTCGCGCCGTTCCTCCCGCAGCTCATGCAAGCGAAGTGAGCGACGCGGCGATGCCGGATCGCGAGGCGATCCGCGCAGCATTCGAAGAAGGTGCGCTGCTTGCGGAAGCCGAGCGCGCGACCGGGCTCACCGATTACGGCGGCGACGCGTTCCGCGAGCCGCTGCGGGTGCTGCTGCGCTCGCTGCGAGAAGAGGCGCCGCTGAACGCCACCGGCATCGCGATGCTGCGCGGGCGCGTGCTCGAAAGCCTAATGACTCGGCTGCACACCGAGGACTGGATCCGCCGCCATCCCGAGATCGCGAGCGAGCAGATCGCGGCGCCGATCGTCGTAGTCGGCCAGACCCGCACCGGCACCACCATGCTGCAGCGCCTGCTCGCGAGCGATCCGCGCCATCACGGCCCGCTCTGGTGGGAGGTGCGCTTCCCGGCGCCGCTCGCCGGCACGCGTTGGGACGCGCCCGATCCGCGCATCCCGATCGCCGAGGCGGAGGTGGCTGCGATTCTCGCCGCCGATCCCGAGCAGGCCGCAATCCACCCCTGGGACGCGCAGGCGCCGGACGAAGAGATCATGCTGCTCGAGCACTCGTTCTTGTCGCACGTGCCCGAAGCTTTCACGAACGTGCCGAGCTACCGCGCCTGGATCGACACCCAGGACTGGACGCCGGCCTACACGACGCTCCACCGATTCCTGCAGTTCCTGCAGTGGCAGAAGCGTCAGCGCGGCGCGCTGTGCGAGCGCTGGGTGCTGAAGACGCCGGGCCACCTCGGCTACCTCGACACACTTCTCAGGGTTTTCCCGGGCGCGCTGATCGTGCAGACGCACCGCGATCCCGTGCAGACGATTCCCTCCGCAGCCTCGCTCAACGCCTCGCTCTGGGGGCTTTCGAGCGACGCGGTCGACACGAAAGAGGCCGCTCGCCAGTGGCAAGCGCGCATGTCGTGGGCTGTGAGGCGCTGCCTCGCTTCGCGCGAGCGCATCCCAGCGCAACAACTCGCGGACGTGTGGTTCTCGGACGCGCTCGCGAACCCGCTCGGCGAAGTCGAGCGGATCTACGCGCACTTCGGCATCGAGCTGACGGCCGCAGCGCGCGCCGCGCTCGAGCAGTGGCTCACTAACAACCGGCGCGACAAGCGCCCCGCGCACGACTACACGCTCGCGCAGTTCGGGCTGAGCGCGGCGGAGATCGAGCGCGATTTCGCGGAGTACCGCGCCCGCTTCATCGCGCCGCGCGAGCGCACCTAATCGCCGCGGCAAGGCGTCTCGTCCCGGACTTCAGTGCGTGATGCGCTCGTCCGGTCGCCACGTATCGGGGTCATCCTCGTTCGTCACGGTCTCTACCAGAGGCAGCGTGACCTCGGGCTTCGCGCGATTCCCGCTCACCGCTGCCGGCAGGATCGGGTCGAGCAGCTCTAGCTCGAGTTCGTCGCTCGGCGCGTGTTCGCTCGGCTGCGCCCAGTGCGAAATCACCCACGCCCAGGCGTCGCTCGCGCGCAGCGTGATGCGGAAACGCTGCCCGATCACGCGACTGAGGTTCTTCGCCTCCGCGCGCAGCGCGAGCAAGTCGAGCAGTTCCAGCGCTGCATGGGGCTGGGCCGTGCGTGCGTAGAGCTTCGCCAGGTCGAGGCCCATCTCGATGTCCCACGGTTCGATCGCGCGCGCGCGCTCGAGCAGCGCAATCGCCTGGGCGCGATCGTGCGGGCTGCGGAATGCGCGCCGGCCTTCGAGCAGGGTGTCGAAGGCCGCGTCTTCCCGGCCGAGCTTCAACTCGAGTTCCGAGCGCAATCGCCACGCGTCGAATTCGTGCGGCACGCAGAGGCACGCTTCCTTCAGTGCCGCGAGGCACTCCTCACGCCGCCGCGCGCGCATCAACTCCTGGGACGCCATGCGGAACAGCTGCCACGCGTCGAAGTGCCCGCCAGTGCGCGCGAGCAGCGGCGCTACACGCAGCGCGACGGCCACGTTGCGCGGCTCCTCGAGCAGCACGCGGCGATAGAGCGCGATCGCCGCGCGCTCGTGGCCTTCCTGCAGCTCACGGTTCGCCTCCGCAAGCAGCCGCTTGCGGTCGTTCCGCATCGCTTCGATTCGCGCCTGCAAAGAGAGTGCACCCCTGGTTGCGGGATGAATCGGTGCGGCGGGGCACGACCTGAGGTGACGGGTGTCACACCCGCGCGGGATGCACCCTCGCGCCTGCAACCGGCACGCGCGTGCGCATCACTGCGCCTTTGCCGTTCGGCTCGAGCGTGTGGTCGGCGCTGACGACGATCAGCTCGCGCAGATCGCTGCCCGCGAAGCAGAGGCTCGTGACCATGCGCGCGGGTACGGCCAGCGATTCGATGCGCGTGCCGTCGATCGCGAAGCGGTCGATGCGGCTGGCGCCGGCGAGCGCGACCCAGAACGCGCCGGTCTCGTCGAAGGCGAGGCCGTCGGCGTGGCCATTCACCGGGATGTGCCGGCGCTCGCCGAGGCTGCCGTCGCTTCGCAGCGCGTGCACGATCACGCGCTCGCCGCGCGTGTCGGAGTGCGCGAGCCAGCGCTCGTCGGGCGAGAGCGCGATGCCGTTGGCGTGCGTGACGTCGGCGTAGAGCTCGCTCGCGGAGCCCGCGGCATCCACGCGCCAGCACTCGCCCGGCACGACGGTCACGCCCGGGTCGAAGACGCGGAAGCGCACCGCGCCGGCGTACACGCTGCCGCGCGAATCGGTGCAGAGATCGTTCCAGCCAGGCAGGCCCTCGATCGCGAACAGCGTGCGCGTGACGCCATCGCGCACGTGCACGAGATCGCGCCCGCTGCAGACGATGCCGCCGTCCGCGTGCGCGGCGATGCCGCCCACGCCGCGCCGCTTCGGCACCACGGTTGTTATGGCGCCGCTCGCCGCGAGCAGGTAGACGCCGCCGCCGAGCACGTCGCTGAAGTAGAGCCCGCCGCCCGGTGCGACGGTGGGGCCTTCGATCAGGCCATAGCCGGAGGCAAGCAGCTCGAAGCGAGCGGAATCAGCCATGGCCGCCGCGCTCCTCGCAGGCTCGAGTTGTTGGGACTAGCGCCCGACGATCGAGACGAAGCTGACGCAGCGCCCGGGTTGACCGCCGAGGTTGTGCGTGAGTCCGAGCTTCGGGCTCGCAATCTGGCGCGGTCCCGCTTCGCCGCGAAGCTGCAGCCACATCTCGTACATCATGCGCAGGCCGCTCGCGCCGATCGGATGGCCGAAGCTCTTGAGCCCGCCGTCGGGGTTGATCGGCTGCGCGCCATCGCCGTCGAAGCGGCCGCCCATCACGTCCTTCCAGGCAGTGCCGCGCGGCGAGAAGCCCATGTCTTCCATCAGCACGAGCTCGGTGGCGGTGAAGCAATCGTGCACTTCGGCCATCGAGATTTCTTCGCGCGGGTTCGTGACGCCTGCCTGCTTGTAGGCCTCGTTCGCGCTCACTACGACTTCCTGGAACGAGGTGTAGTCGTAGCTCTGGGAGAAGCTGCCCTCGGCGGGGCCAGCGGCGAAAGACAAGGCCTTAATAAAGATGGGCTTGTCGGTGTACTTGTAGGCGTCTTCGGCGCGGCACAGCACCGCGGCGGCGGAGCCGTCCGAGACGCCCGAGCAGTCGAACACGCCGAACATGCCCGCGATGCGCGGCGAGTTCTTGATCGTCTCGATCGGCACTTCCTTCTTGAACTGGGCCTTCGGGTTCTTCGCGCCGTTGACGTGATTCTTCCAGGCGATGCGCGAGATCACGTCCTTGAGCGTGCCCTCGTCGACGCCGTACTTCTTGGCGTAGGCCGGCGCGAGCAGCGAGAACATCGCCGGCGCGGTCAGGCTCGGCCTCGTGCCGTCGTCGGGCACGCTGCCCGTAACAAGGCCCGAGAAGCCCGAGTCCTTCAGCTTCTCGACGCCCACGGCCATCACGAGGTCGTAGGCGCCGCTCGCGACCGCGTAGGCGGCGTTGCGAATCGCTTCGCTCCCCGTGGCGCACATGTTCTCGAGCCGCGTCACGGGCTTGTAGTCGATCTTGATGGCTTCGCTCAGCACGAGGCCGGAGACGCCGCTGCCCATCGTGCCCAGCCAGTAGGCGTCGACCTGATCCTTGGCGACGTTCGCGGACTTGAAGGCTTCCTGGGTCGACTCGACGAGCATGTCGTCGGCGCCCTTGTCCCAGTGTTCGCCGAAAGCCGTGCAGCCCATACCCACAATTGCCACGCGGTCGCAGATGCCGTGGGATGCCATGTCGTGTCTCCTTTGATTCGGGGCTGGAGCCCGGTGAGGTCGGTGTGGCTTCTTCGGGGCTGCTGCAGCTGACGTCGCTTCGCGACGCAGCTGAGCTGCCCGCATACTCTGGGAATTGTTAGCGGCGCGGTCTTGCTTTCCAAAAGTAGTTGTGGACGCCTTGGCCGGTGTAGAGGCGGCGGAAGCTCATTTCGAGCTCGTCGCCGATCTTCACCGAAGCCGGGTCGACGTCGGTGACTTCGCAGGTCACGCGGCCGCCGCCTTCGAAGTCGATCACGCCCGCCACGGTCGGCGGATTCAACGAGTAGGCGAGGTGGTCGAGCGTGTAGGTGGCGATCGAGCAGCGCTTGTCCGAGAAATCGTCGTCGCGCATGTGGTCGACGGCGCTGCACTTGATGCAGACGCGCTGCGGAGGCAAATGACCGGTGCCGCACTCGGCGCAGCGCGAGCCGACGAAGCCGAGCTTCCAGCTGTTATGGCGCGCGCTGGGCGGCGCCGCGGGGCGCTCGGGATCGGGCCGCCGCGGCGGCTCGAAGGGCAGGATGCCGCGCCACTTCAGGTAGGTGTTATAGGCGACGTTGTTCTGCTTCGACTTGATCCAACCGTCGACGCTGTGCTTCGGGCGACCCTGCGCAATGCGGCTCGTCACCTCGAACACCGCGACGTCGCAGCCGTCGGCGAGCGAGAGCACGAGGATGCGGTCGCCGGCCTTGGCGTTGTCGAGGGCGCGCGCGAGCAACAGCGGCGCGTGGGCGACGCCGGTGCGGCCCACTTCGCCGCTCAGCGGATCTGCGGATTGCTCGGGCCTGAGGCGCAGGCCCTTGGGCAGCCCCGCGATTGCCCGCGCATTGGCCGCGTCCGCAATCACCGCTGTTAGGTCGCTCGGCTGCACCTTCGCGTCGGCGAGCGCGCGCGCGCACGTGTCGGCGACGACGGGCGCGAGCATGTCCGCGCCGAAGCGCTCCTCCCAGTTCCGGGCGAAGCGGTCTTCGGGCAGGCGCCAGACGTCGAGGATCTCGACGGTCGAAGAGGCGCTGCCGATCAGCACCGCGATGCTCTCCGAATCCGGGCCCGTGATGAACGCGGCGGCGCCGTCGCCACTCGCGCTTTCGCGGCCGCCGCCCGGCGCGCCGATCACGACGTCGCTCGCGCACACCAGCGCGCGCTTGCCCGCGGCCGCGAGGTCGAGGCCGGTCATCAGGGCGCTGAGGCCCATGCGCGAGGAGGTGCCGAGATCGAGCGAGCGCACCTTGCTCGGGAGCTGGAGCGCTGCGTGGATCGTCGCGCCGTTCAGCTTCTCGGCGTAAGGCGGGCTGGTGGTCGCGAACAACAGCGTGTCGATCGCCGGCCCGCCGCGCACGGCGTCGCGCGCAGCTTCGACGGCCATCGAGACCGAATCCTCGTCGAAGCTCGCGATCGCGCGCTCGCCCTTGCCGGCGCCGATCGCCTTGCGCTGCAAACGAAAGAACGGGACGTAACTGCCGTAACGAACAATGCCGGCCACGGGAGGACTCCTAAGAAAGTGGCGGCAGCCTAGCCCGCGCTCACTCCGTGCCGCTCGCGAGCTTTGCGTAAAGCGCGTCCCGATCGCGCGCGAAACGGCGGCCCGCGTACGCGAACAGCGGCAGCGCGAGCAGCGAGACCGCGGTGAACAGCACCATCGCCTGCGAGTAGCCGTCGCTCCCGCCTGCGGCCTGCACGCGATCGACGAGCATGCCAGTGCCGGTGTTGCCGACGCCGAGGCCGACCACGTTGAGCAGCATGATGTAGAAGCCGACGACCGTGGCCCGGATGTTTGGCGGCACGAGTTCCTGCACGCTCGAGAAGGTCGGCCCGTAGAACATTCCGAGCTGCACGCTGCCCGCGAACATGCCCGCCCAGAACCACGCGCTGTCCGGCGCGGCGAGCCGGTACGCGAAGCCGAAAGGGGCGAACAGCACGAGCAGCAGGGCCAGGAACATCGGGCGCCCCATCCCGGTGCGGCGCAGGAACCAATCGCTGCCGAGCCCGCCCAGCAGGTTGCCCATCACCCCGCCGCTGAGCGCGATCCAGCCCCCGATGCGCGCAATTTCGGCCCTCTCGAAGCCGCGTTCCGTCGCGAGCCAGAGCTGGTCGAACGCGCCCGCCCCGAGGATGAAGTGGAAGACGACGCCGCCCGCCATCGTGCAGACCAGCGCCGGCGAGGAAACGAGCGCGCTGCCGAGCGTCCGCACGATCTCGCCGACCGATTGCCGGCCGGCTGCGGACTGCGCACTTGTTGGGGTACGCCGCGGCGTCTCCTTCACGAACAGCATGAGCAGCGCGAACGCGACGCCGATCGCACCCAACAGGTAGAAGCAATATCGCCAGCCGATCGCGGGCCCGAGGTAACCCGTGATCAGGAGACTCAGGCCGATGCCGAGCGGCACGCCCATGTAGTAGACGCCCGAGGCGAAGCCGAGGCGCGAAGCCGGGAAGCGATCCGCGAGCAGCGACAT
>JANNRF010000499.1:0-1622 GCA_031401135.1 Deltaproteobacteria bacterium
GCGTTCTGGAGCTTCCCGTTCGCGTCGAAGCGAGCGACCGGCGTCTCAGCGCCCGTCTCGGCGTTGAGGATCACCGTGCCCGGCACGCCGATGCCGAGCGAGCCCGCCGGCATGCCCGGCACGCGCCCGATCGAGACTGCGCCTTCGGTCGAGCCGTAGGCGTCGATGACCGCGCAGCCGAAGCGCTTCGAGAAGCGCTCGAGATCGTGGTCGGCCGCCTCGTTGCCGAACGCGAGGCGCAGCGTGTTATTGGCGTCGTCGGGCAGCTCGGGCGTCGCGAGCACGTAGGTGAGCGGCTTGCCCACGTAATTGAAGTACGTGACGCCGTACTTGCGCACGTCGGGCAGAAAGCCCGACGCGGAGAACTTGCGGCGCAGCACCATCGTCGCGCCGGCCCAGACTGCAGGCGCCCAGCCTGCCATCAGCGCGTTCGAGTGGAACATCGGCATCACCTGATAAGAGACATCTGCTTGCGTGAGCCCGCGCATCGCCGAGACCGTGCGCGCGATGCCGCCGAGGCGAAGCTGCGAGCAGATCGCCGCCTTCGGCTGGCCGGTGGTGCCGGAGGTGAAGATCAACAGGTACGGCGCGAGCGGATCGAGCGCGACGTCCGGATCGGGCGCGCCCGCAAAACGCGCGACCGCTTCGCGCCAGCGCGGCGAATCGATCGAAAAGCGGCGCTCGGGCGCGACCGGGAGATCGAGCCCCGCGAGCAGCGGCGTGTACGCGTCGTCGGTGATTAGGATGCGGCACGCGCTATGCGCGATGTCGCGCGCGAGTTCGGCGCCGCGCCGCGTCGGGTTGATGCCGACCACGGTGGCGCCCGCATAAGCCGCCGCAGCGAGCAGAAACGAAAACTCCGGCACGTTGTCGAGCAGCACGCCGACGTGAAAGGGCTCGCCCGAAACGCGCAGCGAGAGCAGCAGCGCCGCGCGCTCGCGTGCTGCGGCGGCGTGCTCGCGCCAAGTCCATGACGCGTCCTCGAAGCGCAGCCCGACGCGCTCGTCATTCGCGCGTGCACGCCAGAGATCGCGAACCGTGGGCGGCGGAGTCGTGAATGCGGGCGGTGCAGTCGGCGCGGACACAGGGACCTCCGAGGGCGCGCGAATCTAGTGCAGCGCCGCGCGGCGGCGGAGGCAGATCCGCGGGATCACCCGTCGTAGTTCGCGACGACGCGCAGCACCTTGCCATCGGGCGCGAACTCCATGAACTCCGCCGTGCGCGTGCCGCGCTGGTTCGCGTAGACGAGCACCACGCTCTGCACGCCCCACGCGACGTGCTCGAGTGTGAAGCGCAGCTGCGGAAACGCCTCGAGCCCGCGCGCGAAGTAGCTGCGCAGCGCGCTCTTGCCGCGCACCGTTCCATCGGCGACGCCGAGCAGTTGCACCACGACGGGCGAGACGAGTTCCACGTCCTCGCTGTAGTGCGCGAGGATGCGCACGAGATCGTGCGCGTTCCACGCGGCGACCCAGTCCTCCGCAAACGCGTGCGCTTCGGCGGCGGAGAGCATTAGGCCGAACGCGTCGCGGCGCCGGGGAATCGAGCGGCCGTGCGCAGACGCGCCTTCGCCGCCTCAGCCTCGCGATCGCGCGGCGAGGCAGTGGTGACGAGTGCGTGCAGGA
>JANNRF010000500.1:0-1828 GCA_031401135.1 Deltaproteobacteria bacterium
GTGGCGCTGATTTTCACATGCGGTGCGCGAAGGCCTGCTGGCCGAGCGAAGAGCGCCTCAGGCGGCCCTGCGCTCCGCTGCGAGCCACGCGACGTAGGCGCGCGGCGGCGCGAACGCGAGCCACATCCCGATCGCGGCCACTAGACCAAACGCGGACGAACTCGCGAGGATCGCGGGCATCTCCAGCACCGGTGCGCCCGTGGCTAGCGACGCGGCGATTCCGATCGCCGTGCCGAGACCCGCTGCCGCCGCCGACACGCCCCACATCAGGAAGCGATTCACGAGCACGCCGTCCGCCAGCCCGAGCCGCGCGCGCTTGCGGAGGCGCACCCAATAAGCGAGCGCTTCGACCGCGCCCCATGCGAGCGCAACAACTTGGATGAAGTTGCGCGCGGAACTGAGCGGCACGTTGCGCGCGGCGCCGAGGAAGCTGCCCAGCATGGGCTGTGCGAGAAGCTGGGTGCCGACGCCGATCGCAAGCAGCGCGGTCGCGATCTGCGCCACGCGCTGATCGCGGCGATAGACGAGCCAGTTGAAAATCAACTTCGCCCAGATCCCCACAGCGAGCGCAACCGCTCCAGCCGCGGCCAGGGTCTCTGCCGTGCCTGGATCATCCACGAGGCCTGCGCAGGTCTGAAGGCCGAAGCCAACCGGGCCGATGCCGAGCACCCCGAGGCCGATCAAAAGCTCTGGCGCGCGGCCCGTGCGCACAGCCAACGCCACGAGCCGCAGGCCAACCGCCAGCGCGACCAGAAAGAAAGCAGCGAAGCCCAACCAGACGAGTGCCATCCGGGCCGTTTCGTCATTTTGAGTGGCACCCTTGATCCTCCCGTTAGGCGAGGATGCATCCTGTGCCGGCGCCCTGAATCGAGGGCCGTTGAAAAGGAGGATTGACCATGAGCTCGATCGAAGGAACCCGCAGTGCCGCTGCAACCACGCTTTCAGCAGAAGAACGCGCAGGCGGCTGCCTGTGCGGCGCCGTGCGCTTCGCGGTGCGCGGCGAGGCGCTGCTCACGGCACTCTGCCACTGCTCGATCTGCCGCCGCGCGGCCGGCGCGCCGGCGGTGGCGTGGGCGATGTACCCGCTCGCAGCGTTCCGCCTCGAACGCGGCGCGCTCGCAACCTACGCCTCTTCGCCCGGCGTCGAGCGCGGCTTTTGCGGCCGCTGCGGCAGCACGCTCTCGTTCACCGCGGATTTCATCCCGGGCCTGATCGATGTCACGATCGCGAGCTTCGACGACCCCGCGGCGTTGCCGCCGCAGCTGCACATGTGGGAGAGCAAGCGCCTGCCGTGGCTCGAACTCGGCGACGATCTGCCGCGCCACGCGGAACTGCCGCCCCAGGAGTAACGAGAAACGCAAGAAGGGGTCAGACCCTTTCTTGCGTTTCGCGGCGCGGCGTTGCCTAACGTGCGCCGACGGACCCACGCGAATCGAGGAAAACTCCCGTGACCCAGCTGCCCTACGAAATCTTCGACGGCGACAACCATTACTACGAGGCCGAGGACGCGTTCACGCGCCACATCGACCGCAAGCTGCGGCGGCGCTGCATGGACTGGGCCGTGGTGAACGGGCGCAAGGAATTATTGGTGGGCGGCGCTGTGAACCGCTTCATCCCGAACCCCACGTTCGATCCCGTCGCGCGCCCCGGCTGCCTCGACGATTATTATCAGGGCAAGAACAAGGGTGGCCTCTCGATCAAGGACGCCTTCGGCGCGCTCGAGCCGATCCACGTCGAGTACCGCGACCGCGACGCGCGCGTGAAAGTGATGAAGCAGCAGCGCGTCGAGGGCGCGTTCTTCTTCCCGACGCTCGGCGTGGGCATGGAG
>JANNRF010000501.1:0-2301 GCA_031401135.1 Deltaproteobacteria bacterium
TTCCCGACGACGCCGCCTGAGAAGTCGTAGTGCGCGCGCATCGTGCTGCCGGTCTTCTTCGGCCTAGCGTTCCTCATGCTCTCTTCTCTCGCGCTTGGACGCGAGCCTTGCGCTGATCAAGCGGATTCTATCTAGCCGTTCCGTATGAGCCACGACCAACAAGCGCCCAAGCTGCGAGAACCCGATCAAGACGAAGCGCTCTTCGTCATCCGAATGGTCCGCATCCTGAATTGTGCGCGACAACCTGTCGCGAAACGCCGTCGCGGCCTCGTGGAACGAGACGCTGTGCCGAAGCCGGTTCTCAAGAGCCTTCTCTGGATCCCACTCAAACGGGAATTTTCCGGCCATCGACTTCGGCACTTTCTTTCAGCGCGTCAGCCCGTGCTTCCGCAGCCGATACGAAACCGCGCCGCGCGTCATATCGAGCCTGCGCGCGATCTCGGCGATGTTGCCGCCGCACTCGCTCAGCAGCGCGATCAACTCCTGCCGATCCGCGCTCGTCTTCTCCGCGCGCCGATTCGGGAGGCTGTCCTCGCGCGCAGCTATTACGGCCTCGACCGCGCGGTCGAGATCGCTGCGATCGATGCGGGCGCCCTTCGCGAAGGCGACCGCTTGCACCAGCGCTTCGCGCAGTTCGCGGAGATTCCCGGGCCACGGCCGCTTGCGCAGGCTGTCGAGTGCGCCGAGCGTGAAGGAGAGCTCCGCGCGGCCTAATGACGACGTGATCTCAGCCAGCATCTCGCGCGCGAACGTGGGGATATCCTGGGAACGCGCGCGCAAGGGGGGAACGTCGAGGCGGAAGCGTGAGAAACGCACCCACAGATCGCGGCGGAACTCGAGCCTGTCGACGCCGGCCGCGAGCGACGGCTCCGCGATCGCGTAGAGCCTCGAGAACTTCGAGGCCGCGTCGCCCCGGAGTGCCGCAGCCCAGAGCGCTTGCTGCTCGCTCGGCCAAGCGGTGAACTCGACCAACGCGATCGCGCAGCGCTTCCTCGGAGCGCCGTCATCTGCCGGCCTAATCACGACGAGCGGCGCGTCCCCTCCGGAGAGCGCGTGTAGAGCGCGCACCACCTGCATTCGCCCCGTGCCCACTTCGCCGCTCACGAGCACCGGTACGTCGAGCAACGCGAGCGCGCGAACTCGGCTGCGCAACTCGCGCATGCCTGGCGCGTCGCCACGAATCAACGCGGTCGCCTCGTCGTCCGGCTCCGGATCCCCGCGGCCAGGCAGTAGTGCCTGCGCGCGCCCTGACAACTGTTCGAGTTCGTCGGGGAAGCGCAGAAAGTCCGTCGCCCCGCCGCGCAATGCGGATACTGCGGCCGACAGATCCGCCTGCGCCGTCAGCAGAATCACTGGCACATCCGACACCTCTCGAATCCGCCGCAACAACTCGATGCCGTCCTGGTTCGGCATACGAATGTCGGAGACCACCAGGTCCGGCCGGCGCAAGCGAAACTCCGCCCAGCCCTCGACGCCATCCTGGGCGGTTCGCACCTGATAACCCACGCGGCGAAGCTCGGACGACACGACGGCGAGCGCGTCTGGGTTGTCGTCTACCACGAGAACGTCGATCGGCAGAGACATCGGGACTCCGTGATCCTTAGTTATTGCGATCCTGCTCAGATCCCAGGAATCTTCCGCTTTGTCTCGAGGGAAACCATCGAGAACAAGTCGTCCGGCAGTTCGGCATCGAGCCGCAACTGCTTCATGTCGAGCACCGTGGAAGTGCCCCGCTGCCGGTCTTCGACACGAATCCGCGTGGGTACCCGGCACGACCCGCGCTCGATCATGCGGTCGCGACTCATCCAAAGCTCCTTATAAGGAGCATCGGCGTCCTTCTTGAAATACCGCGTCGCGAGAATCGCGAAGTCGCTGACCGCGACCACATGCTCCACTGCCGCATAGCCGGTCGCCCGATGCGGGCGAGCCGAGATCACCCAAGCGCTCTCGCCGGCCTCGGTGACTTGGCCCTCCAGTGCAACGTCGTAATTCGCGCCGCGCTGGCGTTCGAAATCGTGATAACTCAGGTCGGTCCCGAGGAACGCATCCTCGCTCTGGCTCCCGCTCACGCGCCGAATCTTCCGAAGACTCGGCAGATACACAAAGCGCTCCTCGCTCTTGCCAGCCTCCGCCGCCTCGATCCCGAGGAACGCGACACCGCGCACATACTGCGGTTCACGGAACACCGCGTAGGTGTGCAGCCGGTCCTTGATCGACTTCGTCGCGACATCCATCCGCCGCTTCATCGCCGCCATCTCGCCCTTGCGCGTCTCGATCTCGATCACGCCCGTGATCGTGCAC
>JANNRF010000502.1:0-2593 GCA_031401135.1 Deltaproteobacteria bacterium
GGCGCAACGCCGTCAACGCTTCGATAGGTCCCGCAATCCCACACGATCATCGCGCCTGCGCCGTAATTACCGGCCGGGATCACGCCCTCGAAGTCCGCGTACTCGAGCGGATGGTCCTCGGTCTGCACCGCCAGCCGCTTCTGCGCGGGGTCGAGGCTCGGACCCTTCGGCACCGCAAAGCTGACGAGCACGCCCTCGATCTCGAGCCGCAGATCCCAGTGCAGGTTGCGCGCCGCGTGCTGCTGCACCACGAAACGCCGCGGCGCGCCGGGGGGAAGTGCACGCGGCTCGGCATCCGCGCCGAACGGCTCGGGCGTCTGGTTCGGGTCGCGCTTGGCGCGGTAGTGCTTCAGATCTCTCAGGCGGGGGCTCGCTTCCTCGAGCAGGGGCTCTCTTAGTTAGGGAGGCGAGTCATGTGGGCATCAAGCCGCACGGCTCGCCGGTCGATTTTTCGCATGGTAGGGTGCGACTTCTCCGCGCCAAACGAACCCCTCCCCCGTTTGTAGGCAGGTGCACATGGCCGCTCGCGCGAACTCCTCCGCCACGATCTCGTTCGGTCTCGTCTCGATCCCGGTGAAGGTCTACACGGCCAACCGCAGCAAGAGCGTCTCGTTCAACATGCTGCACGCCAAAGACAAATCCCGGCTGAAGCAGCAGTACGTGTGCGCCACCTGCAGCGAGCCGGTCGAGAGCGCCGACCGCGTGAAGGGCTTCGAGTACGCCCGCGACCAGTACGTCGTGATGAACGACGAGGAGTTGAAGGCGCTCGAGCGCAAGAGCGACCGCACGATCGAGATCGAAGAGTTCATTCCGATGGAGCGCGTCGACGCGCTCTATTACGAGAAAGCGCAGCTGCTCGGCCCTGATAAGGGCGGCGCCAAGGCCTATCGCCTGCTGAACGAGGCGATGCTGACGATGAGCAAGGTCGCAATCGGCCGGCACCACGTACGCGGCCGCGAACAGCTCGTGCTGATCAGGCCCTTGGGCCGCGGCCTCGTGTTGCAAGGCCTTTATTATGCCGACGAAGTCGCCAAGTTCGACGAGATCGAGTTCGGCGACGAGCCCGAGATCAAGCGCGGCGAGCTCGACCTCGCGCAGCAGTTGATCGAACATCTCGCCAGCGAGCGCTTCCAGCCTGATAAGTACGAGGACGAGTATCGCCGCGAGCTGCTGAGCGCGATCGACCGCAAGGTGGAGGGCGAGGAAGTCGTCTCCGCGCCGCGGCCCGAGCAGCGCGAGCAGATCATCGATCTGGTGGCGGCGTTGAAGAAGAGCCTCGAGGCGAAGCGTGGCGCTGCGCCGGTGAGCGTGAGCGCCGAGGCCGCCGCCGAGCGCGTGCGCAAGCCGGCGCGCGCGAAGGGCAAGAGCGGCGGGAGCGCGAAGCGGGTCTCGGGCTGAGAGGATCGCTGCGGTCGAGGACTCCGCAGCGAGGAGTCTCGGAGGTTCGAGGCGGCGCGATTGGCGGGCGGGGCGGGCGAGTCGCGCTTCGGGCCCTTGGCGCAGAGGCTTGCGGCGTTGGGTGGAGACGGCGCGTGGCAGCGGGGCGCGCTTGCGCGCTCGCGGCCGCGGCTTCGTGGTGCAGAGCCGTGCGACTCGCGGGGTGAAGTCCGGGCCCTGCGGCTGCGACTCGCCCGCCCCGCCCGCCAATCGCGCCGGCGTTGCAGCGTGGAAACTGGTGGTCGCGGTGGTGGAGGTGGGGAAGAGCGAAGCGAGAGCGCCATCGAGGCGCTCTCGCTTCGTTGGTTTTTGCGACGTCGCGCGCAGCCAGGCCTCTGGCGCCTGAGAGCTTGAGCTTGTCGCGCGGCGCGCGTCACACTGCGCAGATGCCCGCGTCGCCTTCGCTCACGACCGCCGATGTCGCGCGCGTCGTCGGCGTTTCCGAAGCGCGCGTGCGGCAGTTCGTGCGCGCGGGCTGGTGCGCGCCGGAGCGCAGCGGGCGCAGCTTCGTGTTTCGCTTCCAGGATCTGGTCGTGCTGCGCGCCGCGAAGGGATTGCACGATGCGCACGTGCCGGCGGCGCGCGTGCGGCGCGCATTGCGCGCATTGCGCGCACTCGCGCGCGAGCTCGGCGATGGCCGCTCGTACTCGGGACTGCGCATCGCGGCGGACGGGCGCCGGGTCGTCGTGCACCACGAAGGCGCGCAGTTCGAGCCCGAGAGCGGGCAGCTCGTGCTCGACTTCTCACTCGACGCGCTCGCGGAGCAGGCGGCGAAGCTGACGCGCGCGAGTGTCGGCGCGGGCGCGCGCGGCCGCGGGCCTGATAACTCCGCAGTGCGCGGCGCGACCGCTGCCGAAACCGCGACGCCCGCGAACCGCGCACTCGCCGAGCGCGCCTACGCGGAAGCGATCGCGCTCGAAGCGCGCGACCCGGCTGCCGCGCAGCGCGCCTACCGCCGCGCACTCGCGCGCGATCCCGCGTTCGTGGAGGCGGCGGTGAACCTCGCGCGGCTGTTCGAAACCGCTTGTCCGCCTGGTGCTCAACCAAATCGGCCGGCGGCTGACCGAGAAGCTCGAAGGCGATCCGGGGAAGCGCCGCCGGCACCAGCTGCTCATGATGCTCGATGAGTTTCCCGCGCTCGGACGACTCGATTTCT
>JANNRF010000503.1:0-3402 GCA_031401135.1 Deltaproteobacteria bacterium
CCACGAAGGCCGACTGCGGCTGCTCGTAGATCTCCTCGGGCGTGCCCACCTGCTCGAGGTAGCCGGTGCGCATCACCGCGATGCGATCGGACATGGTGAGCGCCTCTTCCTGGTCGTGCGTCACGAACACGAAGCAGATGCCGACGTCGCGCTGGATGCGCTTCAGCTCGAGCTGCATCTGGCGGCGCAGCTCGGCGTCGAGCGCGGACAGCGGCTCGTCGAGCAGCAACGCGCGCGGGTCGTTCACCAGCGCGCGCGCGAGCGCCACACGCTGGCGCTGTCCACCCGATAACTGCTGTGGCTTGCGCTGGGCGAGATCGCCGAGCCGCACCACGTCGATGAGCTGTTTCACGCGCCGCTCGACTTCATTCTTCTCGAGGTCGCGCATGCGCGGCCCGAACGCGACGTTGTCGAACACCGAGAGGTGCGGGAACAGCGCGTAGTTCTGAAACACCGTGTTCACGGCCCGGCGGTAAGGCGGCACGCCCACCATGTCCTGGCCGTCGAGGCGAATCACGCCGCTGGTCGGATCCTCGAAGCCGGCGATCATGCGCAGCATCGTTGTTTTGCCGCAGCCCGAGGGGCCCAGCATCGCGAAGAACTCGCCCTGTCCGATCGCGAAGCTCATTTCGCGCGCCGCCCAGAAATCGCCGAAACGCTTCGAAACGTTCTCGACGGAGATCAGCGGCTTCGGTTCGGCTGTGGTCACTGCGCACCTCCTGGGATTGGCGTCGCCGGCGGCTCCGCCGACGCTTCGGGATCGAAACCCTTTTCGCGGCTCGCGTAAACCCAGCGCTGCGTTTTTGCGAGCTCCGCCGCCGTCTTCGCGAGCTGCTCGTCGAGCCAGTGGGGGTTGGCGGCCACCGCGCGCGCCACCTCGCCGCCGAGAACCTCGTCGGTTGCGAGGCCGGGGCCATAATGCTTGCGGTAGGCGTCGTAGCGGAACAGCGGCTTCAGGCGGCGTAGGTCGCTCGCGCCGCTCGGCAGCGGCAGCAGCGCCACATCGCTCTTGCCGCGCGCGCGCCGCTCTTCGAGACGGCCAAGCACGATGTCGAGACTGCTGGCTAGGTGCCGCGGCTCGCAGAACGTCTCGAAGTCGTCGTAGAGCAGCTTGATGACTGCGCGCGCTTCATCGAGCGGGAGGCGCGCCTCGCGCTCGCGGCCGACGCGCCGTAACAACAACAGGAACGGGTGTGGGCGATCGCCCGTGGCGGCGATCTCCGCAGCAGCCCGAAAGTCTGGCTGGCGGTACGGGAAGTGGCGTGGGTCGATCGCGTCGAAGCCGCCGCGGCCGTAGAACAGCAAGCGCTGCAGCGAGAGCTTGTCCTCGGGGCTGAAGTACTCGACCTCGGCCGCGAGATCGATGCGCATGCCGAAGTTGCGGCCCGGCGCGTCGGGCGCGGGCAATACGATCTTCCCGCGCGTGTGGAGCAAGTGCAGATACGTGATCGCGAGATCCATCGGCGCGATGCGCAGCCAGTACGTGAGCACCGTGCCGCGCGCCTCGGGCGCCATGAAGATGTGCGAGAGGTAGACGACGCACAGGTCGGCGTCGTATTCCTGGTTCACGAACACGCGGCCATCGCGCACGCCGCGGATCGCGCCAGTCGCGCGGTCGCGCGCCACCAGCAGGAAGTAACGCGCGTAGCTGCCGCGGGGCATCGGCACCGTGGGATCCTCGAGCATCATCTCGCGGATCACGATTTCGGGTTCCATCTCGCCGGCCGGGCCGAAGGCGTCCCACAACATCTGGAAGGCGCGCTTGAAATCGGGATGGTCCGGGTGCTCGATCGCCTCGACCTCGTACCTTCGCGTCTCGCGCTCGATCATCTCCACCACGTCCTGGGCGTATAGATCCTTCAAGCAGAGGCGAACGTGGGTGCCGTGAGACATGACGGAGCCAGAGTAAGGCGTGACGCGCATGCGTGACCAGCAAGAAGATGGGAATCGCTCGGTGTGGACCGCGGAAAGCGAGGCGCCGCAGCCTACGGCGCCGCTGGCCGGCGCCCTAACGACTGACGTCGCGATCATCGGCGGCGGCTTCACGGGCGTCTCGACCGCGCTGCACCTGCGGCGCTTGCGCCCGAATCTGGGCATCGCGCTGCTCGAAGTCGGCACGCTCGGGCAGGGCGCGAGCGGGCGGAACGGCGGGCAGGTGCTGCACTGGATCAACGGCGTCTCGCCAAAAACTCCAGAAGCGCTACGTCGCATCCACTCCGTCACCGGGCTCGGCATCGACATTGCCGAGGAACTCGCGGCGAAGTACGCGCCGCCCGGCACGTTCCGTCGCCAAGGCGTGCTCGAAGTTCTCACGGACGCGCGCCGCGCCGAGGAAGCGCACGCGCGCGTCGAGCGGCTGCAAGCCGCCGGCATCCCCGCGGAGTTCGTGCCTGAGAGCGCGCTCAGCATTGCCGGCGCGAAGGGCGCGCTGCTTGATCCGCTCGCCGGGCGCCTCAACGGCTTCGCGCTGTTGCAGGCGCTGCGCCCCGTGCTGGTGGCGCAAGGCGTCGCGTTGCACGAACACTCGCGCGTGCTGCGTGCGCGCGCCTCGCGCGAGGTCGTGCTCGAAACCGCGCGCGGCGAAGTGCGCGCCAAGGCGCTCGTGCTTGCCACCAACGGCTACACGCCCGCGCTCGGCTTCTTCCGCCGCGGCGTGCTGCCCATGCACTCGCACGTGCTGGCCACCGCCCCGCTCGCCCCTGATGACTGGGCGCGCATCGGCTGGGGCCACTGGGACGGCTTCAGCGACGACCAGGGCCGCGTAGCCTACGCGATGCGCACGCCCGGCGGCAGGCTCCTGTTAGGCGGCGGCGGCAACCCCGCCTACACCTACCACTACGCCAGCAAAGTCGTCACCAGCGAATCCGCCATCGCGCGCTCCCAACCCTTCATGCAGCGCATCCTCCATCAATACTTTCCCGGCGCCGCGCACATCCCCATCGAACACCGCTGGTCCGGCGTGCTCGGCATCACCCTCGACCGCATCTGCTCGATCGGCATCGGCGGCCCCAACAACAACCTCCTCCACGCCCTCGGCTACAGCGGCCACGGCGTCTCGCTGGCATTGCTCGCGGGCAAGGTGCTCGCCGACTTGTACGTCGACCACCACGAACCGTGGCGAGATCTCCCGTTCTACCAGAAGCGCCTGCTGCCAATTCCCCCGGAGCCACTGAGATGGCTCGGTTATCAGGCGTACACCCGGCTGACGGGCAGATCTCCGCGCAAGCAGGGCTGACCCAAGCGAAGCGCACGAGCACAACAAAAAAGTGAAGCGACGGCGCCGCGAATGCGCCGTCGCATAACCACCCAAATACCTCCTCGTGCACCGCGATAGCACGCAAAACGGCAGCAACCCCCCCCCACGCGCATTCGGAGCGCGGCCCCCAGCGCCCCGGTAAAAGC
>JANNRF010000504.1:0-7103 GCA_031401135.1 Deltaproteobacteria bacterium
CGCGGGCGGCACGCTCGCGATCACTTGCGCCTCGTGCGCCGCGACCTCGGCGAGCCGCGCGCGGACCTCGGTGCGCGGCGCGATCGTCTCCGCCAGCTCGAGGTACACGAGTTGGTGTCGCGCCTCGGCGCGTTCGAGGCCTGCGTAGAAGCGCGCGAGCTCGGCATCTGGCAGCGCCTCGGCCAGCAGGCCAAGCCGCTCGCAGCTGCGCGCCTCGATCAGCGCGCAGAACAACAGCGTGTCAACGAGTCGCTCGGGTTCGCGCGAGCGCGAGATCGCCCGCACGCGCCCCGCGTACGGGCTCGGATGCTGGCGACCGAACGCGACGCCGCGCCGCGCTAGCTGCGCGAGCACCTCCTCGAAGTGCCCGAGTTCCTCGCGAGCGAGCGCCGCGAGCGGCGCTTGGAGCGAGGCGCGGTCGGGGTACTGGAACAGCAGCCGCACCGCAGTGCCGGCGGCTTTGCGCTCGAGGTGCGCGTGATCCACCAGCAACTCGTCGAGGTTCGCGAGCGCGCGCTGGGCCCACGACGGGTCGGTCTTCGAGGCAATCAGGCGCATCGGCGCAGCATAAAGAGAGACGCGGACGCGCGCGCCCCTGCGCTACCCGTTTCAGGCTCTCAGCGGCTGCGAGTTCCTGCGAATTGCGCCGCTGCGGCCAACCTTCCCGAGCCACGGAGATCCCCGATGTATCCCGGCGTCCACGGCAAGACGACCCCCGACAAGCCCGCAGTCATCATGGCGGGCAGCGGCGAAGTGGTGACTTATCGCCAACTCGACGAGCGTTCGAACCAAGGCGCGCACTTGTTGCGGTCGCTCGGCCTTGTGCGCGGCGACCACATCGCGATCTGCATGGAGAACAACGCGCACTACCACGCGATCGCGTGGGCCGCTCAGCGCTCGGGCATCTACTACACCACGGTCAGCTCGCGCCTAACAGGGCCCGAGATCGAGTACATCGTCGACGATTGCGACGCGCGGGTGTTCATCAGCTCGCGCGAGAAGCGCGAGCTGGCGCAGGAGCTCGCCGGCAAGTGCCCGAAGCTGATCGCGCGCTTCGCGGTCAACGGCGACGTCGCGGGCTTCGAGAGCTGGGAGCTGGCGACGAGCAAGCAGCCGATGACGCCGATCGCCGACGAATCCGAAGGCGCGCCGATGCTCTATTCGTCGGGCACCACGGGCCGGCCGAAGGGCGTGAAGCATCCGCTGCCGACGGGCCCGATCGGTACGCCGATGCCGCTGCTGAACCTAATCATCGGCATGTACAAGGCGACGCCCGACGCCATCTACTTGTCGCCCGCGCCGCTCTACCACTCGGCGCCGCTCGGTTGGACGATGTCGTTCATGCGCACCGGCGCCACGATCGTGGTGATGGAACATTTCGACGCGGAGCAGGCGCTGGCGTTGATCGAGAAGCACCGCGCCACGCACTCGCAGTGGGTGCCGACCATGTTCGTGCGCATGCTGAAGCTGCCCGAAGCGGCGCGCGCGAAGTACGACGTGTCGAGTATGCGCGTGGCGGTGCACGCCGCGGCGCCGTGTCCGGTCGAGGTGAAGGAGAAGATGATCGGCTGGTGGGGCCCAGTGCTGTTCGAGTACTACGCCGGCACCGAGGGCCAAGGCTTCGTCGCGGTCAACTCCGAGGAGTGGCTCGCGCACCGCGGCTCGGTGGGCCGCGCGCTCACCGCGAAGCTGCACATCCTCGACGACGAGTGGAGCGAACTGCCCACCGGCGAGATCGGCACGATCTACTTCGAGAGCAACGCCACCTACTCGTATCACAAGGACCCGGCGAAGACGGCGAGCGCCAAGAGCCCGCAGGGTTGGTCGACGCTCGGCGATGTCGGCTACGTGGATGCGGAGGGCTGGCTCTACCTAACAGATCGCAAGGCGTTCATGATCATCTCGGGCGGCGTGAACATCTACCCGCAGGAGACCGAGAACTGCCTGATCGGGCACCCGAAGGTCACGGACTGCGCGGTCGTGGGCGTGCCGAACGAAGACTTTGGCGAAGAGGTGAAGGCTGTCGTGCAGCCGGCCTCGATGGCGGACGCAGGCCCCGAACTCGAGCGCGAGCTGATCGAGTGGTGCAAGGCGCGCATCAGCCCGATCAAGTGCCCGCGCTCGGTGGATTTCATGGAGGAGTTGCCGCGTCACCCGACCGGCAAGCTCTACAAGCGGCTGCTCAAGGACCGTTATTGGGGAAACAAGACGAGCCGGATCGTTTGATCGGCAGAGCCGGAGGCGAGTGAAGGTGAGCAACGCAAGCGAAGCGCGCAGTGAGCCAAAGGCGAACGTAGGCACCAAGGTCGGTCGTTATGAGAATGCCTTCGAGGTGGCGGAGTGGCACCGGCCGCTGCCGGTCGGGACGCGCTGCGAGCCGGTGAAGCTCGCGACGCCCGATCGCGCGATCTCGCACGGTTGGCTGTATTCGCGCGGCGGCGAGGAGACCGTGGTCTGCGCGATGCATCCGCGCGCGAACTTCTCGCGGCACTACATCGTGCCCGGCCTCGTGGAGGCGGGCTTCGCGGTGTTCTGCCAGAACTCGCGCTGGCTCAATAATGACGCGACGTTGATCCACGAACGCGTGCTGCTCGATGTCGCGGAAGGCGTGAAGCACGTGCGCGGGCGTTTCTCGCGCGTGGTGCTGCTGGGCAACTCTGGCGGCGGCTCGCTCTACACCTTCTATCTGAGCCAAGCGCTGGCGCCGAGCGGCCAGCGCCTGCGCGATACCGCCACCGGCGAACCCCTCGACCTCAACAAGTTCGAGATGCCCGCCGCGGACCTGATCGCGTACATCGCCGCGCACCCTGGCGAAGGGCACTACTTGCTGAACGCGATCGACCCTTCGCTCGTTACGGAAGGCGATGCGCTCTCGTGCGATCCAGCGCTCGACATGTTCGACCCGGCCAATGGCTTTGCGGAGCCGCCGCAATCGAGCCGTTACAGCGCCGAGTTCCTCGCGCGCTATCGCGCTGCGCAGCGCGCCCGCGTCGCGCGCATCGACGCCGTCGCGCGCATGCGCATCGCCGCGAAGACCGCCGCGCGCGAGCGCGCCGCGAAGAGCGGCTCGGTAGCGGACCGACGCGCCGCGACCATCACCGATTTCATGCTGCTGTATCGCACCGACGCTGACCCGCGTTACGTCGACCTCTCGCTCGACCCGAGCCAGCGCGACTACGGCTCGCTCTGGGGCCGCCGCCCGGACATCATCAATTACGGCGCCGTCGGCTTCTCGCGCGTGGTCTCGCCCGAAGCGTGGCTTTCCACCTGGTCGGGCAACACTTCGCGCGCCGAGATCGCGCACACCGGCGCGCGCATGACGTTGCCCGCGCTGGTGATCCAGTACGCCGGCGACAACGCAATCTTCCCGAGCGACACGGACCTGATCGCGAACTCGCTGGCGTCGAAGGATGTGACGCGGCTCTCGGTGCCCGGCGATCATTATGGTTTTCCTGCGAACACGGGCCGCGATGGCGCCGTCGAGGAAGTCATCTCGTGGCTGCGGCGCAAGGGATGAGCGCGCAATGAGCGCTGCCCTCGCCGAGGTCGCCACCTACACGCGCCGCGTGCGCGCCTCGGCCGAACGCGTCTGGGAAAACGTGCACGATTGGGAGCATCTCCCGTACTTGCACGCCGCCTCGTTCCGCGGGATTCGCTGCAGCCGCGCTGACGCCACGGGTTGGCGCGCGCAAGTAGCGCTCGCGAGCGGCGCGGAGATCGATCTCGAACTCGCGCTCGAAGCGGACGCGCGCTCCTACCACTCGCGCACGCTGGGCGGCCCCGGCGCTGGGGGCGACATCTTCACGCGCGTCAACGAAGCGGCGCCTGATGCATGCGACATCGAAGTGAGGTTCCTCGTGCCCGGCGTGCTTGAGAATGCGCGCGAAGCATTAGGTACAGCGTTCGTGAAGCTGTACACGCGCCTCTGGGATGAAGACGAAGCGATGATGCTGCGCCGGCAGGCGTTCCTGGATGGCGCTTCGCCGCGCGTGCCGCGCCCGGGCGCTCGCCCGCCGCACTTGTTGGGAGAAGCGAACGCCTTGCGCGCGAGATTGCCGCTCGCGGTCGAACTCGATGCCGGCCGCTTCATCGTGCGCGAACACGCAGACGGCCTCGTCGCGCATTCCGCCACTTGCCCGCACTGGGGCGCCTCCCTGGCGGACGCACAGATCGAGGGCAACGCCGTCGTCTGCCCGTGGCACGGCTACCGCTACGACCTAACGACCGGGCGCGGTCCCGCATCTCAGCGCTGCCGCATGCCGGCCCGCGCAGAAGTGCGGGTATCCGAGCGCGGCGAAGTCTGGTTGCTGATCGCATGACGAACGCAGCTCTCCCTCTCGCCGGAAAACGCGCACTCATCATCGGCGGCAGCCGCGGCATTGGCTTCGCAACCGCACGCGTGCTCGCGCAACACGGCGCGCACGTGGTGATCTCCGCGCGCCGCAAGGCCGTGCTGCAAGAGGCGCTCGTCGCGCTCGAACGCGAAGCGCCCGGCGCCTCGCTCGACGCAATTTTGTGTAATGGCGCCAACCCGAAGCAAGTGCGCCGCGCGGTCGATTTCGTCGCGAAGGACGGCGGCCTGCACGCGCTCGTCTGCATCCCCGGCGCCGGCACCTTCTCGCCGCTGCTCGCGATGGACGATGACGCCTTCCGCGGCGACCTCGAAGCCAACGTGATGCCCGCGTTCTACGCCGTGAAATACGGCGGCCGCGCCATCGCGAAGAGCGGCGGCGGCGCGATCGTGCTGATGTCCTCGAACTCCGCGGCGTTCTCGAACCGCTACCTGGCGGGCTACGGCGCAGCGAAGGCCGCAGTCGATTACCTGGCGCGCGTCGCAGCCGACGAACTCGGCCCCCTCGGTGTGCGCGTGAACAGCGTGCGCCCGGGCATCACCAAGACCGACGGCACCGAGTTCATCGCGGCCACACCGAAGTTGTTGAAGAAGTTTCTCGCCCAACAACCGCTCGGCCATCTCGGAGAGCCGGAGGAGATCGCCGACGCGATTCGCTTCCTGTGCGGACCCGAATCGCGCTGGATCACAGGCCAGAACCTTACGATCGACGGCGGCCACTCGCTGCGCGCGTTCCCGGCCCTCGACGAAGTGGCGCGCGCCACGATCGGGGACGAACGTTTCGAAGCCGCGCGCGACGGCAGCATCGATGACTGACGTTGGCTTCACGCACATCGCGCTGCCTGTTACGAACGTGGCAGCCAGCGTCGCGTTCTACGCGAAGTACGCCGCGATGCGGGTCGTTCACCGCCGCGTCGATCCTGCGGACGGGCGCGAAGTGGTGTGGATCAGCGATGGCACGCGCCCGTTCGTGATCGTCCTGATCGAGACGGATCGCGTCGCGAGCCCGCTGCTGCCGATCGCGCACCTCGGCGTCGGCTGTGCGTCGCGCGTGGAGGTGGACCGGTTCGTCGCCGCCGCGCGCGCGGAAGGCCGCGCGGTCTGGGGCCCCACCGATTCCCCGCCGCCCGTGGGTTATTGGGCGCTGATCTCCGATCCCGACAATCACACGCTGGAGCTTTCCCATGGCCAGGAAGTGGCGCTGACCGTGGCGCACGGCTGAGCGCGCCGCTGCGAGCGGCGCCCGCGGCTAGAGTGCGAGCAATGCCCCCGCGAGAACCCGCATGAGCGTGCTCGGCCTGCTCGCGATCTTCGCGCTGGTCCTCCTGAACGCGTACTTCGTCGCGACCGAGTTCGCGCTCGTGGCAGTGCGCCGAAGCCAGGTCCAGATCTGGGTTTCCGAGGGGCGCCGGGGCGCAGTCGCGACCGCGCGCGCACTCGATCGCCTCGACGGCTCGATCGCCGCCACGCAGCTCGGCATTACGGTCGCGAGCATCGGCCTCGGCTTCCTCGGCGAGCCCGCACTCGCGCGCATCCTCCAGCCTCTCGTCGTCGCGTTCGGCGCAGATAGCCGCGTGGCGGTGCACGGCGTCGCGGTCGGCGTCTCGTTCGCGCTCGTCACGTTCCTGCACGTCGTGGTCGGCGAACTCGCGCCAAAGGCGCTCGCGCTCGATCGGCCCGGGCCCGTCGCGCTCTTCTGTGCGCGGCCCCTGCTCTGGTTCGGCTTGGTCTTTCGCCCGTTGATTCACGTGATGAACCGCGCGGGCAACGGGCTCGTTCGTTTGATCGGCGTGCCGCCCGCGGGCCACGGCGAGAACACGCACTCCGCGGCCGAACTCGCTTTCCTCGTCCGCGAAGCGGGCGATGCGGGCCGACTCCGCACCGACGCCGCGCAGATGCTCGGCAACTTGTTCCGCATCACCGATCGCACCGTCGCCGACGTGATGGTGCCGCGCGACCTAGTCAAGGCGATCCCGCGCGACATCGCGATGGAACCGCTGCTCGACATCATCCGCGAAGAAGGCTTCACGCGCTTCCCCGTTTATCAGGGAACCCTCGACAACGTGGTGGGCGTGCTGCACGCGAAAGACGTCTTCTACCTGCACTCTCTCTCTCTGCTCGTGATCCTCGAAGACGCTCTCCGCCCGCACCTAGAGATCGCGCCCGACACCTCGCTCTCCGACGCCCTCCGCCTGTTCCGCCGCGAACGCCGCCACCTAGCCGTCGTACGCGGCCCCGACGGCCTGATGCAAGGCATCATCACGCTGGAAGACGTGCTCGAACAAATCGTCGGTGCGATCGAAGACGAACAAGACGTCGGCGACGCCCAATCGGGCGAGTGGAGCTGAGGGAGTAAGCGCTCTCGTTCCTGGCGCGCTCAGGGCGGGAGGGGGCTCCGTTCCGCTGAGGCTGCTTGCACGGTGCACCTGCGTGGCAGGCGGGCGTCCCGCTGCGTCCGGGCGAACACGAGTGCAGCGGGGCGTTGCACAGGATTACGCGAGTGTTGGGGCAGCGGGGATTTTGGGGCTTGGTTGCGAGGTCTCGCGCGCCTCCGCTCCAGGACCCCCTCCCGCCCTTCGCTACTCGGCTCGCGGCGAGCGATCCTGGGAGGGAGGGTGCGTCCAGCCGTCGCGAAGATCCGGAGCGTCCTTGACGGCCTGCTCCAGCACCGGCTGCGCCTCGCGCGGCCGCTTGGCGATCAGGAGCATCTTGCCATAATCCGCGTTGAGCGACTTCAACGGATTGGGCTGCT
>JANNRF010000505.1:0-2104 GCA_031401135.1 Deltaproteobacteria bacterium
CCCATAGAATAGCGCGGCCGCCCCACAACTGCATCCTTACCCGCGGCTGTCGGCAGCAAGCGTCGTTATGCAGATGCGCGCCGAAGTGTGGAACAGACGCCGCTGTGCGCACGGCAGCGGCCAACGTCGCGCGCCTCGAAAAACGCGCGGCCGAGACTCCGCGCCAGGGAGTTGAGCACGCGGTTCGCGTCCCCATTCGTCGGCCTCGGGCGTCGCGAGGCCTTACGGATGCACCAAGAAGCCCAGCAACGCGCCCGCGCAGATTGCTCCCGTGAGGAACGCGTAGGCCGCGAGCGGCCGGCGCCGGAATCCGCCGGAGCGTCCGACGATAGCCAAATTCTGTCCTCCGAGAAAAACAGCGCCGAAGAGCGCCCACGACCACTGCTCGCCGAGATCGCGAGAGAGCACTCGCGCGCCGAGGGCGCAGACGGCGACGAGGCCGACGAGCAGGAGGCCGCGCCCATCGAGGACGTTCTCTTTCGGCTGCTGCGCTTGTGCAGTCAAAGCTTCTCCCAGAGTGAAATCATCATATCTGATGAATTCAAGCAATCAATGCAACAGCTTCTTTGAAGACGTCCGCCGGGGTGCGGAAGTCGAGCGTCTTGCGGGGCCGCCCATTGAGCTGGTCGGCGACGGCGTCGAGCTGCCGCTGCGTAACGTTGGCGAGACTCGCGCCCGTGGGGAAGTACTGCCGTAAGAGGCCGTTCGTGTTCTCGTTGGTGCCGCGCTGCCACGGGCTGTACGGATCGCAGAAGTAGACCTGCACGCCGGTGGCGATGGTGAAGCGCTGGTGGTGCGCGAGTTCCTTGCCGCGATCCCATGTGAGCGAGCGGGTGACGTGTAGCGGAAGGCGCCGGATCTGCCGGATGAGCGCGGGCACGACGCGACTCGGCGCCTTGCTCGCGACCTTCACGAGGATGGCGAAGCGGGACGTGCGCTCGACGAGCGTGGCGATGTGCGTGTTGTCGCCGCCCGCGAGGAGGTCGCCTTCCCAGTGGCCCGGGACCGCCCGGTCCTCGACCTCCGCGGGGCGCGCGCTGATGGAGACGGCGTCCACGATCTGCCCGCGGCCCTGGCCCTTGCGCGTGGAGGCGCGCGCGCGCCGCACCACGCGCCCCGTGCGCAGGTGCTTCAGCAGTTCCTTCTTGAGGACCCCGCGCGCCTGGACATACAGCGAGCGATAGATCGTCTCGTGTGACACGTGCAGCTCCGGCTCGTGCGGGTAGGTGCTGCGCAGCCATCCGCTGATCTGCTCGGGTGACCAATTCAGTTTGAGCTTCGTTGCAATGAGATAGCGCAGTCGCGGCCGCGACGCGAGGCGGCAGGCCTTGGGCCGGCGCGCCGACTCCCACGCGACGCCGTCGGCGCGCACCGCGCGGTATTTCGTCGGGCCCCCATGGCGCGCGACCTCACGACTGATGGTCGACGCGGCGCGACCGAGGGCGCGGCCAATCGCGCGATACGAGTGCCCGGCCGCGAGCGCGCGGGAGATGAGCTCGCGCTCCTCGAGCGAGAGCGCCAACGCGGATCGCGCACGCAGGCGCGGCGTGATGCCCCCTTGCTTGCGAATCACACCATGGACGGCCCCCGGATTCTTGGCGAGGTCTTCGGCAATCTCCCGAATCGAGTCGCCGGCGCGGTAGCGCGCCCAGAGTTCGGCACGCTGCTGCCAGGTGTAGCCGTGTGGGCTGGGGATGAACATCGCAACTACCTCCAAGGAGAGTACTAATGAAGGTGTTGCATCGACCCTCTGAATCCAGTGCGCATAACGTGAGCTTCTGCTGCAGACACTCCATAAGATGCGGGCGCGCAGCGCCCGCTTCAATAGCGTGGCTGACGGCAGCAAGCGTCGTTATACCGGAAGGCGCGAGACCGTCGGCTAGGGGCCCCGCTCCCCAGTCGCGCGCGCCGCCGGGCCGCACACGGGCCCCCGCACTCTGCCCTGGGCCATCGACACGAGCCACGACGCGCCCATTGATGCCGAACGCGGAATGGTGGCGCCTCGCCCCGATGCAGCGGACGCCTATCGGCCGTTGTCGTTCCCCAAAAACTTCCGCGGAACGGTGAGGCGCTCTATCGGTGATCGCGGAGCGCGAGTCTCGGT
>JANNRF010000506.1:0-9109 GCA_031401135.1 Deltaproteobacteria bacterium
GCTCGCTTGCGGCAGCGGCGCCTGCGCGGTGGGCGTGGCCTCGATGCTGCGCGGCGTGGTCGATCGCCGCGTCGAGGTAGAGCTGCGCGGGGGAACGCTCACGATCGAGTGGGAAGGCCCGGGCGCGAGCGTGTTCATGACTGGGCCCGCGGCGACGGTGTTCACCGGCGAGATCGAGCTCTAGTTCGCGGCGCGGGCTGTTAGGGAGAAGTGCGATGTTCCGAGGCGTCTTCACTGCGCTCGTCACTCCGTTCCGGAATGGGGCTGTGGACGAGAGCGCGCTGAAGAAGCTCGTCGAGGAGCAGATCGCGGCGGGCGTGGACGGTGTGGTGCCGTGCGGCTCCACTGGCGAGGCCGCGACGCTCACGCACGACGAACACAAGGGTGTGGTCGCGTTCGTGGTGCGCACGGTCGCGAAGCGCGTGCTCGTAATCGCGGGCTCGGGCTCGAACGCGACGGCGGAGGCGATCGAGCTCACGATGTACGCGAAGGCCGCTGGCGCGGACGGCGCTCTGCTGATTTCGCCCTACTACAACAAGCCGACGCAAGACGGCGTGGTCGCGCATTACGCCGCGATCGCACGCGCCACGCAGTTCCCGCTCGTCGCGTACAACATCCCCGGCCGCACCGGCTCGAACATTCTGCCCGAGACGATCGCGCGGCTCGCCGAGCTCGAGCACGTGGTGGGCGTGAAGGAATCCTGCGGCGATCTGCACCAGATCTCTCAGGTGATCGCGCGCGTGCCCTCGGATTTCGCGGTGCTCGCGGGCGACGACTGGGCGACGCTGCCGCAACTCGCGATCGGCGGCGCGGGCGTGATCTCGACCTGCTCGAACCTCGTGCCGCGCGAAATGGTCGAGCTGGTGCGCGCGTTCAGCCGCGGCGATTTCGCGCGCGCACGCGAGCTGCACTACCGACTGCTGCCGCTCTGCGACGCGCTCTTCAGCGAGACGAATCCGATTCCGGTGAAGGCTGCGCTGGCGATGCGGGGCAAGCTCGATGAAGAGCTGCGCCTGCCGCTGCTTGCGATGACGGCTTCCGGGAAGAAGCGGCTCGAGTTGGCGATGAAGGATTTTGGCGGGTTGTTGTGAGCGCGGGGTTCTCTCGATCGGGGCGCCGCACTCAGCGGCGGGCCGGGGGCTGCGGCGCGCAATGGCTCACTCGGCCCTGGTCCCGTACCTCGTCGTTGCCGCTGGGCCTCGATGCAGCGAGTTCCACGCGGAGATTCTCGCGGGGCCTCGCTCCGCTTTATTTGCGCTCCGCAGCCCCCGGCCCGCCGCTGAGTGCTCCTCGTCGTCGGAAGTGCACGAACGACCTATTGGGGAGGGCGAAGTCAGCGCGGCGTCGAACCGCGCAGACTTCGCTGCCTGCTGGGGTGGCCAGTCGATCAGCCAGCAGCGACGGATCTCAACGGCGTCATCAATGCCCGTAGGGACTCGCTCTCGAGTGTTGTTACTCGGCGCGATGGGGCGCATGGGGGAGCGCGTGCGTGCGGTGCTCGCGGAGGATGCCGCGCTCTCGCTCGGCGCGGCGCTCGAAGCGCCGGGGCATCCCGCGCTCGGGAGCGAACTCGCGCCCGGCGTGAAACTCAGCGCGGACCTAATAGCCGCGCTGGCGAATGCGGACGTCGCGATCGCGTTTGCGACGCCCGGCGCGACGCTGGCGCTGCTGCGCGGCGCTGCAGAACGCGTGCTGCCTTGCGTGGTCGGCACGACGGGCTTCAGCGCCGGCGAGCGGCGCGAGATCGACGCGCTCGCAAAGCGCAGCGCGGTTCTCTTAGCCGCGAATTTCTCGGTTGCCGTGAATGTGCTGCAGCACCTGACGCGCGAAGCGGCACGCCTGCTCGACGCGAGTGATTACGACGCCGAGATCGTCGAGCTGCACCACAGCGCGAAAGTGGATGCGCCGAGCGGCACCGCGCTCGAGCTGGCGCGCGCGATCGAGGCCGGGCGGCGCAACGAAGCCGGGCGCGTGCTCTTGCGCGAAGGCCACACCGGCGCGCGGCCTGCCGGCGCGATCGGCATGCAGAGTCTGCGCGGCGGCGACAACCCCGGCGAGCACACGGTGCTGTTCGTCGGCCGCGGCGAGCGCATCGAACTCGCGCACCGCGCTGCAACCCGCGACCACTTCGCGCGCGGCGCTCTGCGCGCTGCCGCTTGGTTGCGCATGAAACCGCCGGGGCTCTACGAGATGGCGCAGGTGCTCGGGCTGCGCGCCGCGATCTAAGCGGGGCGGGCGCTACGCCCCGCGGCTAGCGCATTGCTTCGCTCGCCTTCGGCGAGCGGCCCGCCGCTTGCTGGTTCGTGGCGTCGCGGGAATGCGCGCGACGAGCCGCAGCCAACACCGAGGCCACTATTCGGTCTCCGCTCGCCTTCGGCTCGCTGCGCGCGGCGAAGCGCCGCTTGCTCAGACCTTGCCGTTCTTGTCCCAGGCGTAGCCGCTGTTATTGGGTTTGGCTTTGTTGTCCTTCTTGCCGAGGGCGAGGATCAGCTGGTCGGTTCCGAGCGGCGAGCCGCCGTATACCCAGGCCACGCCAATCTGATTCGTGACATGCGCGTGCTTGGCCTGCGCGTTCAGGCTGGTGGCCCCGGCGTCCCATACTTGGGCGCGTCGGTACGAACGATCGTGAGCTTCTTCAGGATCTCTGGATTGGCATTGCAGGCTTGCTTGAGCGCCGGGGTCGCGTAGGTCATCGCCATGAGAGGGCTCCTTGTTGATGAGTGAAAAACCACTCTGAGAATTCGCACCGAGTCAATCAGAAGATGCGGCAAGCTCGCCGATCTGGGAGCGAGACCCACGGAGTCATGCCAATGCCCAGCTACAGCTACGAACGCCTCTCCTCTCAGGACAACTCGTTCCTGCTCTGGGAGACGCCCTACGTCCACATGCACGTCTCCTCGACGCTGATCTTCGACGCGGGCCCGCTGAAGACCGCCGAGGGCGGCATCGACTTCGCGGGGATCCGCCGCGGCACCGAAGCTTTCTTGCACCGCGTTCCGCGCTACCGCCAGAAGCTCTTCAACATCCCCTTCGCGCGGCACTCGGTATGGGTCGACGACGCGCGCTTCGATCTCGATTTCCACCTACGCCACACCGCGCTCCCCAAGCCCGGCAGCGCGGCGCAGTTGAAGCGCCTCTCCGCGCGCATCATGTCCCAACAACTCGACCGCCGGCGCCCGCTCTGGGAGACCTGGATCGTCGAAGGTCTAGAGCGCGGCGAGCGCTTCGCGATGATTACGAAGATCCACCACTGCATGATCGACGGGGCGTCGGGCGTCGATCTGTTCCAGATCATGATGTCGCCCTCGCCCGAGGCTGGGCCGCTCGGCGAGCCGCCGCCGTTCCTGCCGCGGCCGACGCCGTCGCGCCTCGAGCTGATGCGCGACGAGCTTCAGCGCACGGTTTCGATCCCTGCGCGCGCTGTGCAGGACTTCCGCGAGTTCCGCGAGAGCGCCGAAGACCTCGGCGCGGAGATCGCGACCCGCGCGCGCGCCGTCGTGAAGATGGTCGGCATGGCCGGCGGGGCCGACGCAACTCCGCTGAACGGCAACGTCGGCCCGCACCGCAAGTTCGACTGGCTGAAGATGCCGCTCGCCGAAGTGAAGGCGATCCGCAGAGCGCTCGACTGCACCGTAAACGATGTCGTGCTCACGATCGTGACCGGCGCCGTCCGTAACTACTTCCTGCACCGGGCGGTCGACCCGAGCAGCGTCAGCTTCCGCGTCTCCGCCCCGGTTTCGGTGCGCAGCGAAGACCAGAAGGGCAAGCTCGGCAACAACGTCTCCTCGTGGATCCTCGAACTCCCGATCCACGAGCCCGATCCGAGGCAGCAGCTCGCCCTAATTCACGAAGAAACCGTGCGCCTCAAGGAAACGCGCCAAGCGCTCGGCGTGCAGACCATCAACAAAGTCGCCGAGTTCACGCCATCGGTCTTGTTATCGCTCGGCGCGCGCGCCTCCACGGGCCAGATCAACACCATCGTCACCAACGTCCCCGGCCCACAAATCCCGCTCTACTTCCGCGGCGCGCGCGTGCTCGAGATGTACCCGCAAGTTCCCCTAATGGAAGGCCTCGGCATCGGCATCGCGATCGCCAGCTACGACGGCACGCTGCACTGGGGTTTCAACAGCGACCCCGACATCGTGCCGGATGCCGATGTGTTCGTGGAGAAGGTGCAGCGAGCGTATGAGGCGGTAGCGGAAGCGGCGGGGATACAGCGAAAGGCGGTTGCGGCCGTCTCGGTGCCGGCCGCGGGCGAGCGTGAAAAGGCTGGAGAACGCGCGAGGAATTAGGCGTCCGATGAACGAGATCGAGCAGAAGCGAATCGATCGGGCGACTTCGCACGCAATGCACGAGTTCCTAAAGGCTCGGTGCCTCGCGATTCTCATCGGTCCGACTTCGGCGCCGCGGTCCATCGGCACGGGCACCTGTTTCCACGCGAGCGGCCGCTTCTTCGTGGCGACGGCTGCCCATGTCGTGTTGAAAGTTCCTGTTGAGGAGATCTGGCTTCTTCACGTGCGGCGAGGCCATCAGACCCGCGTGCCGATCGAACGCGTGATCGCGAGCGGTGGCGGTGACTACGACACGATCGACCTCGCATTGCTGGAACTGACGGCCCAAGCAGCGGCAAGCATTGGCCGCGAGTTCGTATCGCCTGCCTCGTTCGGAGATCCTCCCCAACGCGCCCGCGAGGCTCTTACTCATGTCTTCGGGTACCCCTGGGATTTGATCGATCAGGACCGCGTCGCCGACGGGGAGTTTCACTTCGGCGGAGTTTCGTGGGCAACGCTGCATGTGGAACCCTCGAGCTTTCCGGATCGAGCGGACGCAGAGTTCGATGTGGCCTTTGACTACTCGGAACACGGAGTCGTCGGCGTCGAGAGAGTTCCCCTCCGGCTTCCGCGGCCAGGGGGCTTCAGCGGCGCAAGCATCTGGGCACTCAACCCGAACCTCGCGCGACCTCTGGTTGGACCGCAGAATGCTCGGTGGATCGGGATTCAGCGGGCGTGGGTGCCAGAGCGCCGGATTGCCTACGGGAATCGCGTGTCCCTGCTCGATCCGCTGCTTTCGAAGTAGGCGAACGATGTCCGGCTGCTCTCGATTTCCGGGGGGCGTAGAAGGGGCACCCGCGAGTGCTCAAGCTAGGTTGCCCTTTGAGGTCGGCAGTCATGGCGGCGTGGTCGGCACACATCACTTCGGACCCCGCGATCTTGGGCGGAAAGCCCGTTGTGCGCGGGACCCGGCTCGCGGTCGATTTCGTGCTGAGCCTGTTCGCTTCGGGCTGGACGCAAGAGCAAGTCCTGGAGAACTACCCGTCACTAACAGCTGAGGCGTCGAAGGCCGTGTTCGCCTACGCGGCCGATGTGCTGCACGAGGAAGTCATCCTTCCCACCCGCTCTCCTGCGGCGTGAAGCGGTTCCTGCTCAACGAGAATGTCGCGGCCGCGAGCGCGCGAAAACTTCGCGGCGCGCGCCACGGGTAGTGGATCAGTCTGAAGTTCTGATTATCGAACGACCTTCAGATGCGAAATCGGCTGGCCGGGCTGGTCGTCAACGATCTCGAAGTATTCGCCGCGATGAAACGTAACGGCGATCTGATCGAGGAAGCCGTGGTGCCCAAGGATCGCCGCGACGCCAAGTCCCTTCGCGATCTGGCAGAACTCGGCATGAACCTCGAATCGTCGCTTAAGGCGCGGGACGTAGAGGCTCACTGGCACAATTCGCGAGGGTTGGGGATCAGGACTGCCGAGCCCCCGCAATTCACTCGCCTCGCCGACCGCCCGAGGATCGAAGCCCATCGTGTGCGCGATGGCCCAGTCGAATATGCACAGGTCAGAACCAGTGTCGATCAGGGCGTCAACCGGGAAACTCTCATGGCGCCCATAAGAGCAGGCGAGAACGACGTCAAGATAAGGTCGCGAGTAGACGGCCTTCCCGATCGCGCACGGGGCGTAGTCCACCCTGACCTTCAAGCAGTCCCCTACAGAACGGCCAATCCTGCCGGCACTCTCCCAATGATCACGCCGTCTTGGCCGGGCACGATTCCTGCCTGCTCAATCGCAGCCTGCAGCGTTTCGCCGAATCCGAGCGGCCGCTGATCGAATACGTTGATCACGACCCACTGGCCCTCGAATCCACGCGGGATCTTCGAATAGTCGATCCGGGCGGGAAAGTGTTCCACTTCTGCCATGCCTGCTCCCTTGGCGCACGTCGGAAATTGGCGAGCTAACGATCGCTCATCATTGAGGAAGTGGGCGCTTCGTAGCGAAAGTGTCGGACATTTTAAAGCGGATTGATGGAACCCAGGATGCACGTTCCGCCCCGACGACACCGACCATGCTCGCCGAACGAACTGCTCGCGCTTCTCACGCCGCCGAGCGTCTCGATCGAGGGCAAGCTGACCGTGCTCGAGCCAAGCCGGATTCGGCAACGCCCACTCCCAGGCAGCTGAGAACGCAAAGGCCCCGCAGCGTCTTCGCCGCGGGGCCTTCTTGTTACGGGCGTCGAGCTAGGCGCGCTCGACTAGCAGTCGAAGTACAGCTCGAACTCGTGCGGGTGCGGGCGCATGCGCATCGGGTCGATGTCGTTCTCGCGCTTGTACGCGATCCACGATTCGATCAGGTCCTTGGTGAAGACGCCGCCTTGGAGCAGGAAGTCGTGATCGGCTTCGAGTTCGCGCATGGCCTCGTCGAGGCTGCCCGGCATGGTCGGAACACCCTTCGCTTCCTCGGCGGTGAGCGCGTAGATGTTCTTGTCGAGCGGATCGCCGGGGTGGATCTTGTTGATGACGCCGTCGATGCCCGCCATCAGCATCGCTGCGAACGCGATGTACGGGTTGCAGGCCGGATCCGGGTATCGCACCTCGACGCGCTTCGCCTTCGGGCTCTGCGAGTACGTGGGAATGCGGCACGACGCGGAGCGGTTGCGCGACGAGTACGCGAGGTTCACGGGCGCTTCGTAGCCCGGCACGAGCCGCTTGTACGAGTTCGTCGTCGGGTTGGTGAAGCCCGCCAGCGCGCGCGAGTGCTTCAGGATTCCGCCGATGTACCAGAGCGCCATGTCGGAGAGGCCGGCGTAGCCATTGCCCGCGAACAGCGGCTTGCCGTCCTTCCAGAGCGACTGGTGCACGTGCATGCCCGAGCCGTTGTCCTTGAACAGCGGCTTCGGCATGAAGGTCGCGGTCATGCCGTGGCGGCGCGCGACATTCTTCACCACGTACTTGTACTTCATCAGCTTGTCGGCCATCGAGACGAGCGTGTCGAACTTCATGTCGATCTCGGCCTGGCCGGCAGTCGCCACTTCGTGGTGCTGCGTCTCGATCACGATGCCCATCTTCTCCATCTCGAGGCACATCTCGGTGCGGAGATCCTGTTGGGTGTCGTGCGGCGGCACCGGGAAGTAGCCCTCCTTGTGCCGAATCTTGTAGGCGAGGTTGCCGCCGTCTTCGTCGCGGCCGGAGTTCCAGGCCGCCTCATCGGAGTCGAGTTCGTAATAACCGTGGTTCACACCGCTGCCGAACTTGGCGCTGTTGAACACGAAGAACTCCGCCTCGGGGCCGAAGAAGCTCGTGTCCGCGATCCCCGTCTGCTTGAGGAACAGCTCGGCCTTCTTGGCGATGTGGCGCGGGTCGCGGGCGTAGGGCTCGCGGGTCAGCGGCTCGACCACGTCGCAGATCAGCACGAGGGTCGGGTGCGCCAGGAACGGGTCGATGAACGCCG
Organism: Deltaproteobacteria bacterium; assembly: GCA_031401135.1. GTDB lineage: Bacteria > Myxococcota_A > UBA9160 > UBA9160 > UBA6930 > VGRF01. Next base: position 7,718 of record JANNRF010000506.1, read on the forward strand.
TGTTCGGGTCGGGGATCATCAGCATGTCGCTCTCGTTGATCGCCTTCCAGCCGCGGATGGACGAGCCGTCGAAGCCGTAGCCGTCTTCGAAGTTCGCTTCTTCGAGCTGCGAGATCGGGTGCGAGCAGTGCTGCCAGAGGCCGGGCCCGTCAGTGATCCGGCAATCGACCATCACGACATTGTTCTTCTTGGCGAACTCGAGAACCTGCTTGGGAGTCATGGGCGGGGGCTTTCCTTTGAACTCGCGGAGCGAGCGTTGAACGCGGGCGGCGGATCCGCACCGCGGGAAATCGTGAGCTAGAGCGCCTCGTTACCGCGCTCGCCGGTGCGGATGCGCACGGCCTCTTCGAGCGCGATCACGAAGATCTTGCCATCGCCGATGCGGCCGGTGTTGGCAGCGCCCGCGATCGCCTCGACGACTTTGTCCACGAGGTCGTCCGGGATCGCGATCTCGAGCTTGATCTTGGGCAGGAAGTCGACCACGTACTCGGCGCCGCGGTAGAGCTCGGTATGGCCCTTCTGGCGGCCGAAGCCTTTGACTTCCGTGACGGTCATGCCCTGGATGCCGATCTCGTGAAGCGCCTCTTTGACTTCGTCGAGCTTGAACGGCTTGATCACCGCTTCGATCTTCTTCATGGCGTCTCCTGTCGGGCTCCGGAGCCGCGGGACCCTATCACGAATCCAACGGCCGGAGCAGTGTGATGCAATGCGTTTCGCCGTCGGAAAGAGCAACTCGCGTGCCATGGTAAAGCGCTGCGTAGGCGCACGAAAACAGCCGAAGCGTGCCCGAGTGTGCCGATGTGTGCTCGGCTGCTGAGCAACGCGTGCTGAAGTTCTGGGCAGTTGCGTGCGCGCGAAGTGCGCCGCGTCGGGCTCAGCGTTGGCGCGCGGCTTGCTCTAAGCGCGGGTAGGAGGCACGCCCCAATGACACTCGCCCAAGTGGACGCACCCACTGCTTCTCGTTTCGAGCCCGGCGCGCTCGACGAGCTGTTCGAGAAATTCTTTGCGACCGCCGCGCAGCGGACCGGCGCCACGCCGAACCTCAATGAGTGGGTCGACCTCGCTGAGGGCTGGCGCATCGTGCGCGCGCTGCGCGACGCCCGCGGCAACCGCGCCGCCGCCGCTCGCGCGCTCGGCATCGGCCGCCGCACCCTCTACACGAAGATGGAGAAACTAGGAATCGCGCCGCGTTTCTCGCTCTGGTGAGAGCGGGGACGTTCCGTAAGAAACTTAAGTTGTTGGTTGGGGCCTGGACCGTCGCGGAAACTTAACTTTCTTACGGAACGTCCCCGAAATGAAGCGGGGGCCGGCGCGGGGGGGTCCCCGCCCCCACCGTTTTTGGGGGGGGGGTTTGAGGAACCCGAGAGGAGTTAGACAACAGGGGTGGACAGG
>JANNRF010000507.1:0-5161 GCA_031401135.1 Deltaproteobacteria bacterium
ATTGGTACGAGTACTCGAGGCTCTCGATGTCGACGCGCGCGCCCGGGTAGCGATTCCAGAACCATGTGCCCCCGATGCCGCTGCCCGCCTCGAACACGCGCGCCCGCAAGCCGAGGCCGCGCAGGCGGTGGAGCATGGCCAGGCCGGCGAGGCCCGCGCCGACGATCACGGCGTCGAGGGATTCGTTGGCTTGCGTGCTCGGGCTCATCGGGTGCGCTCCTGTGCTGGTTCGGGAACTGCCTGAGTAGCGCGGAAACACGGCGCCCTCACGGCATATACGCGCCGCCGCTCACGCTCACGAGCTGGCCCGTGAGGTGCGCGGCGCGCTCGCTCGCGAGGAACAGCGTGATGTTGGCGATGTCCTCGGGCCGCCCGATGCGCCGGATCGGCTGGCCTTCCACGTTGAACATGTTTCCGCTCTCGGCCGCCGCCGCCATTTGTTCGGGCGTGCCGAAGAACTCGTAGCCGTACTTCTTCCAGAAGCTGCCTTCCCCGACATGTTCCTTCTCGTGCGGCACGATCCAGCCCGGCGCGACGCAGTTCACGCGCACGCCGAGCGGGCCCCACTCGTAGGCGATCGCCTTCGAGAACGACATCACGAAGCCCTTCGCGCCGGCGTAGGTGGCCACCATGTTTCCGGCCGCCGGCACGAGCGCGGAGTTGGAAGTGATGTTGACGATGCTGCCGTGCTTCCTCGCGACCATGCCGGCCCCAACAACTCGCGTGCAGTGGAAGACGCCCCAGACGTTGAGGTTCACCTCCCACTCGGCCTCGTCCATCGGCTTGTCGAGGAAGAGCCGCGGATAGGCGACGCCGCCCGCGTTGTTCACGAGCACGTCGATCGGGCCGAAGCGGCGCGCGGCTTCCTCGGCCATCGCCTCCACCGAGGCTTTGTCGGTGACGTCGGTGCGCACGAGCACGGCGTTGCCTGCGAGCCCTGCGCACGCGCCCGCGACCTCCTGGCCCTTAGCCGCGTCGCGCGTTGCGACCACCACGTTCGCGCCTTCGCGCGCGAACTCGAGCACGAGCCCGCGCCCGATGCCGCCGCTGCCGCCCGTCACGACGACCGTCTTTCCAGCGAGCCCGAGATCCATGTGCCGCTCCTCAGAGCGACTCTAGTGCGAGGCCCGCGTGTTAGGATCGCGACAGCCTCGGAGGGCACATGAACGACGAGAGCAAGCCGCTGCAGTTCGAGACGGCCGAGATGCCGGCGACCGGGGCGGTTTGCAGCGCATGCAAGCAGCCGATCGTGAGCAGCTACTTCACGGTTGGCGGGCAGGTCGCGTGCGAACGCTGTAAGGCCGAGATCGAACTCGCGCTGCAGCGCAGCCCGGGCGGAGCGCTGCGAGCGGTTCTCTTGGGCTCTCTCGCCGGCTTGGCTGGTGCTGCTGTCTGGTATGGCGTGCGCGCGGCGACCGATTACGAACTCGGCATCATCGCAATCGCAATTGGTTGGGGCGTCGGCACGGCGGTGCGACACGCCTCCGGCGGACGCGGCGGCCGCGGTTATCAGGTACTCGCGGTCGCGCTCACCTACTTCTGGATCGCGGCGAACTACGTTCCCGACTTGGTCGCGAACTTCGGAACCCAGGCTGCGGATTCGGCTGAAGCGGAGCCTGTCGCGGAGACGCCGCTCGCCGTGAAGATCGCCCTCGCAGCCGTGGTCGCGCTGGCGCTGCCGTTCATGCAAGGCTTCGAGAACGTGATCGGCATCCTCATCATTGGCTTTGGGCTGTATCAGGCGTGGCAGATGAACCGGCGCGTGGCGATCGCGGTCGAAGGCCCGTTCTCGCTCGGGCAGGGCGCGGCCGCGGGTGGCTGACGCGAAGCAGTGCCCCGGCTGCGGCGTCGAGATCGCGCCGCGGCTGCTCGCTTGCCCCGTCTGTCGCCGCCTCACGCGCGGCGCCGAACTCGGCGAACTCGCGGCAGCGGCCGAGGGCGCGACGCGGGCGGGCGATCTCGCGCTCGCACTCGCGAGCTGGCGGAGCGCGCTCGAGTTGCTGCCCGCCGACACGAAGCAAGCCGAGACCATTCGCGCCACGATCGCGTCGCTCTCGCAGCGCACGGATGCAACACCGCCCGCCGCTCGCGCGAGTGCGCTGCCGAAATGGCTCGCCCCGCTCGGCGCGATCGGCCTGCTGCTCTGGAAGTTCAAGTTCGCGCTCGGCTTCTTGCTGACGAAGGGCAAGCTGCTGCTGCTCGGTCTCACCAAGGGCAGCACGTTCTTCTCGATGCTCGCGTCATTAGGGCTCTACTGGTCGCTCTGGGGCTGGAAGTTCGCGCTCGGCTTCATCGTGATGCTGTACGTCCACGAGATGGGGCACGTCTCGGCGCTGCGCAGCCTCGGCATTCCGGCCAGCGCGCCGATGTTCATCCCGGGCCTCGGCGCGTTCGTGCGCCTCAAGCAGTACCCGGCGAGCGCGCGGGAGGACGCGCGCATCGGGCTCGCGGGCCCGATCTGGGGGCTGGCCGCGGCGCTGGCGGCCTACGCGGTCCACCTTGTTACGGGCGAGGCGATCTTCGCGGGCATCGCGCACGCCGGCGCGACGCTGAACCTCTTCAACCTCGTCCCGGTCTGGCAGCTCGACGGCGCGCGCGGCATGCGAGCCCTCGCGCGCCGCGAGCGCGGGCTGATTGCGGCCGGCATCGCTGTGGGCTGGGCGCTCACCGAGCAGGGCCTGTTATTTGCGCTAGCGCTCGTCGCTGGCTGGCGCGCCTTCGAGCGCGGCGCGCCCGCAGAATCCGATCGGCGCACGTTCATCGAGTTCGCGGGGTTGATCGTGGTGCTGGCTGCGCTCGCCGCGATCGAGGTGCCCGGGATCGTGCGGCGCTAGCCGCGCAGCTTCCGCGCGTTAGCGAGCGGCGCGTTTCGTCTGGACGAATCCGCGCAGGTACGCGCCCGCTCGCTCCGCGTCCATCGGTCGCGCCACGAAGTAGCCCTGGATCTCGTCGCAGTGCTGCGCTTCGAGCACGTCGAGTTGCGCTTCGTCTTCCACGCCCTCTGCGGTCACGCGTAGGTTCATCTCGCGCGCCATCGCCAGGATCGCGACGGCGATCGCGCGATCTCGGTCGTTCGTGTCGATCCCCGTCACGAACGAGCGATCCATCTTCACGCGATCGACGGCGAGCTGCTTTAGCTGGTTCATGTTCGAGTAACCGACGCCGAAATCGTCGATCGCGATCTGCACGCCGAGCGCCTTGAGACGCGCCAGCATCTCGCGCGCGCTCTCGAGCTGCGTGACCAGCGCGGTCTCCGTGATCTCGATCTCGAGCGCGCCCGCTGCGAGTCCGCTCTCCGCGAGCGCGTGCCGGACGCGCTCCACGAACTCGGGCCTCGCGAGTTGCGCCCCGGAGACATTCACCGCGATGCGTTCGAGCGGCGTTCCCGCAGCGATCCAGCGGCTCGCCTGCGCGCAGGCCGTGTGCAGCACCCAGTCGCCGATCTCGTGAATCTGGCCGGTCTCCTCCGCCAGCGTGACGAACTCGAGCGGCGGCACATCGCCGAGTTCGGCGTTGCGCCAGCGCAGCAGCGCCTCCATGCCGGCGACGCGTCCGGTCCGCAAATCGAGCTGCGGCTGATAGTGGAGCGAGAGCTCGCCGCGCTCGATCGCCCCGCGCAGCTGGTGCTCCATTGTTAGAGACATCAGCGCGTTCTCGTTCATCGCGGCGTCGTAACGGCGGAACGTGTCGCGACCGCTGCGCTTGGCGTAATACATCGCGAGATCGGCGTTGCGCAGCAGCGTCTCGAGATCGGCGCCATCGCCTGGCGAAACGGCGATGCCGATACTCGTCGTGATCACGAACTGTCGATCGGCGACGCGAATCGGCGCAGCCAGCGAGCGCGCGATGCGTGTCGCGGCGGCGGCGCCGTCGTCGTTCAGCTCCGGCAGCAGCACCAGAAACTCGTCGCCGCCCAGGCGCGCCACTCGGCTCTGCGCGTCGCCGCGGGCCGCTCCCTCGGACAGCGCGGCTTGCAGGCGCTGCGCAGCCGCCTTCAGCACTTCGTCGCCAACGCTGTGGCCGAGCGTGTCGTTGATGCGCTTGAAGTTGTCGAGATCGACGATCAACACGCCTAATGAGTGCTGGCCCCGCTGCGCGAGCGCCTGCGTGACGAACTCGCGAGCGAGCTCGCGGTTCGCGAGCCCGGTCAGCACGTCGAAGTACGCGAGGCGCCGCAGCCTCGTCTCGGCGCGCGCCTTCTTGCCGAGTGCAACTGCGAGCTGCCGAACTTCGTGCGTATGAAACGGTTTCTGGAGATAGAAGAGTTTTTCCGCGGGCGGGATGCGCTTCGAGAGTTCCGCCGGGTCGGTGTCCGAGTATGCCGTCGCGATCACAAGGTCGAGATTCGGATCGAGTGCGCGCATGGCAGCCGCCGCCCACGCGCCGTCGCGGCCAGGCGGCATGCGCATGTCGAGAAACACCACGTCGAAGCCGCGGCCGCTTGCGAGCTGCGTGCGCACGGCCTCGACACCGGCCTCGGCTTGCTCCGCGGTCTGCACTTCGAATTGCGTCGCCGTCTCGGCTTGCCGCTCCGGCCTGTTGAAAAGGCGCGCGCGCAACTGTTCGGCTTCGCCGAGAGCCGCAGCAGCCGGGCTCGCGAGCACGGCGCGATACGCGGTGAGCACACTCGCGTCGTCATCGACCACGAGCACACGTACGGAATCGGCTTCCAGCATCGCCTCGCTCATCGGTCGATCGCGTCGGGCGCTCCACTCGCAATTTGTGCGAGGGGCAGAAGCAAGTGGAGCGTGGCGCCTTGGCCGACACCGGCGCTTTCCGCGTAGAGCCGGCCGCCCAGCGCCACGACGGCGTTGGCGCTCCAGTGCAAGCCGAGGCCTGTACCGCGCTGCTTGGTGGAGAAGCCGCGTTCGAAGATGCGCGCGAGATCGGCACGCGCGATTCCGGCGCCGTTGTCCTCGAACGTGAGGTGAGCGACGGCCTGCTCACCGGCTGCCTCGCGGGATGCGCGCACTGTTAGGCGACCGCCCGCTGTGCGCTGGCTCGCGAGCGACTCCGCTGCGTTGAGCATCAGGTTCCCGACGATCTGCTGAAGCGTGACGCGCGGGCCGCTGGCTGAGCCGATCGAGCGCACGCTCGGGTCGACCGAAATCTCGATGCCCGCCTGGAGAGCTGGGCTGAGCGCCAGGGCCGCCTCGCGCAC
>JANNRF010000508.1:0-2190 GCA_031401135.1 Deltaproteobacteria bacterium
GCGCGACCAGGCGCAGCCCCGCGGCGGCGGGCGAATCCATCAGGCGGCGCTCGTCGTCGAGCTGCGCGAGCCGGCGCTGCGCCGAGGCGCGCCAGTCGTCGTAGCCGTCGCCGGCCACCGAGAGGAATGCGCGCAAGTGCGCCTCAGCCGCGTCGAGGTGCCCGCGCCGCCCCTCGATCAGCGCGAGGTAGAAGTGCGCCTCGGGGCGGCTCGCATCGTTGCGGAGCACCGCGTGCAGGCGCGCCACCGCGAGCGCGGTGTCGCCGCGCTGCAAGTCGACGAGCGCCTCGCGCAGCGCGCGATACGCGCGATCCGCCTCGGAGCCCGAACTGCCGGGCTCCGGCTCGAGCGGCGGGCCAAAGCGCTCGTCTCCCCAGAGTTCGCGCACCTGGTCGGACCCAAGCGCCGTCGCGGGCGCCTTGCCGGGCTCGTTGGTCGCGTGCATGACGCCGCGCGCATCCAGCCACACGCGGATCTCGGCGGGCACGAGGAACAGCGCAGTCACCAAGAGCACGAGCGCTACGAGCGCGATTCGCCGACGCATCCGCTGTCAATCGACATCGGCGCGCGTCGGCTTGAACGGCGGACGCTGCGCGTCCGCTGGCTACCGCGTTGACTCCGCTCGGCTTCGCCTCGCTGCGCGCGGCGAAGCGCCGCTTGCGGGCGACCGGCGTCGCCGGAACGCGCACGACGAGGCGCAGCCGACGCGGAGGCCACTGTTCGATCTTCGCTCGGCTTCGCCTCGCTGCGCGCGGCGAAGCGCCGCTTGCTACGGCGCCCCGTGCTGACCCGCTTGCTTGGTTGCCTCGCCGACCAGGTGCCCGAGTTCTGGCAGCACGAGCTTCTCGAGCGCCAGGCGGATGGCGCCGGGCGAGCCGGGTAGCCCGAACACGACCTTGCCGCCGCACGAGCCGGCGAAGGCGCGCGAGAGCATCGCGGCGGGGCCGATCTCGTGGAATGAGAGCATGCGGAACAACTCGCCGAAGCCCGGCAGTTCGCGCTCGAGCAGCGGGCGCACGGCTTCGGGCGTGACGTCGCGGGGCGAGGCGCCCGTGCCGCCGGTCATTAGGACGGCGCGGCACTCGGCGTTCGCGAGTGCGCGCTCGGCCGCGGCGCGGATCGCTCTCGCGTCGTCGCGCACGATCTCGCGCGAAACCAGCAGGTGGCCCGCGCCAGCGATCAGCTCCGCCAGCAAGTCGCCGCCGCTGTCGGTTTCCGGCGTGCGCGTGTCGCTCACCGTAATCACTGCGCAGCCGACGCGTTTCGGTGCGCTCGCGTGATGTTGCTTGGCCGCAGGGGAGTGCTGATGCGCGCCCACGCTACGCGTGGTCCTCGACCCAATACTCGCCGTTCTCCGCGAACTCTTTCTTCCAGATCGGCACGCGCAGCTTCAGCGTGTCGATCGTGTAGCGGCAGGCGGCGAACGCCTCGGCCCGGTGCGGCGCCGCGGCCGCCACCACCACCGCGATCTCACCGATCGGCAGATGCCCGATGCGATGCGCCACCGCAACGCGCGCGCCCGGCCACTGCTGCGCCGCCTCGTCGCAGATCTTCTCGAGCTCGCGCTCCGCCATCTCGGGATACGCCTCGTACTCGAGGTGACGGATCGCCGTGCCGCGCGATGCATCGCGAACAGTGCCGACGAAGGTGACGATGCCGCCGGCGTCCGGGCCGAGCACGCGGTTCACGACCGCACCGGTGTCGAGCGGCTGCTCCGAAATCCAGCAGCGGCGCGGCTCGCTGCCGCCCGAGACCGGCGGTAGGAATGCGACCTCGTCGCCTTCCGCGAGCGCGCGTTCGAAACCGACGACATCTTGATTCACCGCGACGCGGAGCTTCGCGCCGAGCTTCTCGAAGGCTGGGTGGTCGGCGGCGAGCAGCGCGAACAAGTCTGCGACTCGGGCCTGCGGGTCGAGCGTCACCGCGAGTTCCTTCGCGCCGGTGGCTTCGCGCAGCGAGCCAAATAATCGAACGACGACCTGCATCGGGCGGAAGCTACCCACGCCGCAGGGGCGCTGCGAGCGCCGCTCAAGCTAGACGCGACGGACACCGAAGCGCTCGCATGGCTTCAGAACTGGTGCGACAGCTGCGCAGTCGAGTCGAGTTGGCGCTCGACCGGTTGCGGCCAGCGTTGATCGCGGACGGCGGCAACATCGAGCTGCTCGACGTCGAGGAGGAAGGCACCGTGCG
>JANNRF010000509.1:0-3140 GCA_031401135.1 Deltaproteobacteria bacterium
GCAGTTGCAGAATCGCAAGGAGCGCAGGGGCGGGAGCGGGGTGTGGCCGCGGAGGGCCGCTACGAGCAACGAGACTGCACGGCAGAGCGCCCCGAACGCACAACAGATCTCCGCCACCACCTCGCTGCGATGCAGAATTCGCCCAGATGTCCGTCGTACCCGCTGCTCGCACAGCTCCACGAAAAGGCCCGCAGCCGGACAGCACCCCTCCCGCCCCTGAGCGGCGCCCCGAACGAGAACTCCTCGAGCCGGTTACGCCCGAATCTCGCGCCAAACCGGCGTCGACCCAGTCGCCCCGTTCGCCCATCCCCCAATCACCGCAGAAAAAAGCCCCGCCCCGCCGCCGCAGTGAACCACGAGCAACCCGTTGTTAGGCCGAAACTTCGGAATCTCGCTCTCCAGCGCCGCCCCGCTGAGCGGCAAACCTTCGGCAATCCCGCCCGCACCGCGCGCCAACTCGCGCCCCTCGTACCGGCACAGCTCCTGAATCCGCTGCACAACTTGCGCCTTGCTCCAGCCCGCCTCGCGAAACACGCGCGCGTGTTCGGGCCCCACCGCGAGGATCGCGTCGAAGCCCAGCACGAGCTTCGGGTGATGCAGCGTGCGCAGGCACAGCGCGAAGCTGCGCGCGAGCGATTCGGGTTCGCGCGAGAGCTGGTCGACGATGCTGCGCGGCCCTTCGCCCGGAAAGAGCGTCACGGTGTTCATGCCGGCCGGCGCGCCGAGATCCGCGGAGAGCGGGCCCCAGGGCGAGCCCTCTTCGTCTTCCGCGAAGCAGAACGAGAGCTTGCCCGGGTTGCCGAAGGTCGCGCGGTCGACTTCGCCGGGCCGCCCGCCGCCGACGTTCCTAATCACTAGCTGAAGCGCACGGCCGATCGTCGAGTTCGCGCGGTTGCCTTGGCCGAACACGTTCTTGCCGGAGTTCATGCCGAGCGCGCGGCGGATCGGGCCGTTCACCACGAGCACCGGGCCGACCGGCATCGTCGTCGCCAGCACGCCGTGGATGTTGAACGTGTCGTTGCAGGCGGCTTCGAGCGCCGCGATCACCACCGGCAGGTACTCGGGCTTGCAGCCCGCCATCACGGCGTTGATGGCGATCTTCTCGACCGTGCACTCCACCAGGTCTGGCGGCACGACCGCAACCACTTCCTGCGGCGCGCGCGTGGTGCCTTCGAGCATCGCGAGCACGCGCGCTTCGGTGGGGGGCACGACGGGCAAGCCATCGGTCCAGCCCTTCGTGAAGAGCGCCTCCATCTCGTCTTCGAGCGCGGCGAACTCGACGCGGCGCGCGCGCAATTTGCTGCCCGAGAAGCGCGCGCGCAGGGCGTCGACGCGATCCGGCGCGACCGAGAGCGAGCCGCAGCCCGGCCGCCACTCGGGTAGGCCCGCGCCGAGGCCGCGCACCCCCGTGAGCTGCTCCCACTCCCCGCGCTGCCAGCCGAGCACGCGCGCCGCCTCGATGCCGTCTTCGACGCGCAGCACGGTGGGCACCGCCTCGATCTCGTAGTGCCACGAGCGCGCGAGCTCGGTGTCGTCCTGGGGCGAGAGGCCTTCGGGAAACGCGAGATCGTCCTGCGTGTAGACCGTGAGCTTGGTCTTCGCGGCGATCTCCGCGAGCACTGGCGCCACCAGCACGCAGGTGGGGCAGTCGCGCTTCACGAAGGCAACGAGGCCGGACGGAAGGGCGGGACGCTCGGCTGCGGTAGTCATCGAGAAACCTCGCGGTTGGGCCGCTGCGACGGACCGCGGCGACGCGCGAGGATGGCATACTGCTTGTGTGCCGGGCTCGGCTCGGCCTGGAGGTGCAATGAGCGACGCGCACAAGCTCTTCGGTTCGGAGATGTCCCCCTACTCGGTGAAGGTGCGCTCGTACCTTCGTTACAAGGGCATCACCCACGAGTGGATCGAGCGCGGTCCCTCGAACCAGAGCGAGTTCGCGAAGCACGCGAAGTTGCCGCTCGTGCCGCTGGTCGTAACACCTGACGCGCACGGCCTGCAGGATTCGACGCCGATCGTCGAAGCACTGGAGACGAAATTTCCGCAGCCATCGGTTCACCCGAGCGAGCCCGTTGCGAAGTTCGTCTCGGAGCTGCTCGAAGAATGGGGCGACGAGTGGGGCAACAAGTGGATGTTCCACCTGCGCTGGGCGCGGCCCGCGGACCAAGACTCGGCGGCCGGGCGGCTCGCGCGGGGCATGAGCGGCGGCGCCACCGGCGACGCGCTCGCGAAGATGAGCGCGGGTGTCAAGGAGCGCATGGTCCCGCGCGTCTGGTTCGTCGGCTCGAACGCCGAGACGGCGCCGCAGATCGAGAAGTCGTACCTCGACACGCTCGCGCTGCTCGAGGCGCACCTCGCGACGCGGCCGTACTTGTTTGGCGCGCGCCCCGCGTTCGCGGATTTCGCGGTTTGGGGCCAACTCTACGAATGCTGGACCGACCCGACCGCCGGCGGCTGGATGCGCGAGCAGGCGCCGCGCGTCGCAAAATATGTCGGGCGCATGCTCGACCCGAAAGCACACGGGGCGTTCGAGCCTTGGGCTGCGCTCGCGCCGACTCTGGAGCCGCTGTTGTTACGCGAAGTGGGCGGGTTGTTCTTGATAGCCGCCCGGCTGCACTTGCACCACGCCGTAGCGTCCTTGCCGCAGCCCGGTGAATTCGTAGTACCCACGGGCGTCGGTCACGGTCTCGATGGTCTTGCCGAACGTGTCGGTGAGCGCGTTGCCAAACTCATCGGTGAGTCGCACCGTGACGCCGGCCAGCGGTAGATCGTCGGCGGTCCGTTTGCCATCGCGGACCTTGCTGACGTCGAGCGTTTCATCCTTCTGCAAGATGATCGTTGGGCCGTCCTGGTAGACATAGCCTGAGAGCGTGGCTGGCGGCAGCTCGGCGAAATTATATTCCACGCCGTTCTCGCCGGAAGTCAGCTCAATGTCCCTCATGAAATCATTGCCGCCCAGCACGCCGCCGGCGTTGCCGACCACTTCGTCGCCGTCGAAGTAACCCGCGGGCTGTTGCTCGCGCAATTGATAGACGCCCGGCGCCAGTCCGGTGAAGCGGTAGGCGCCGTTGGCGTCGGTCGTGGTCGTGGCGACCAGATTGCCGGCGTTATCGAGCAATTCAATCACCGCGCCGGCGATCGGC
>JANNRF010000510.1:0-3039 GCA_031401135.1 Deltaproteobacteria bacterium
GCGAGATCCTCGGCGGCGCGCACGGAAAGCTGCTCGGCCAGGATGCGGTCGCGCAGCCAGCGCCGGCGTTCGGGGTTCGCGATCTGGAGCAGGGCCTTTGCGTGCCCAATCCCGAGCCGTCCGCACTCGACGTCTTCCTGCGCCTCCTTCGGGAGATCCAACAGGCGCAGGTGGTTCGCAATCGTGGGCCGCTCGAGCCCAACCTGTTGGCCGATTTCTTCCTGCGTACGACCCGCGTCGGCGAGCGCGCGAAAAGCCAGCGCGAGTTCGATCGGATTCAGATCGCGGCGCTGCACGTTCTCCACGAGCGCCACTTCGAGCAACGCCTGCGGCGTGATGTTCTGAATCGTCGCGGGGATCGTGCTGCGGCCCGCGCGCTGTGAGGCGCGCCAGCGCCGCTCACCCACGACGAGTTCGTAGGGGCGCGCGGCGCCCGCGGGCGCCTCGCGTACCACGACTGGCTGGAGCACGCCGTGGCGGCGAATCGAATCCGCCAGCGAATCGAGATCGGCATCGGCAAAAACGCGGCGCGGTTGTTGCGGGTTTGGCGAGATCGCATCGATCGGGAGTTCCGTCGCGGCGGCGTGCGTGCCCGGCTGCGTGCCGAGCACCGCGTGCGGCGCGCTCGGCAGCAGCGCATCGAGCCCGCGGCCGAGCACGCCTTTGCGAATGGCCATCTGCATCTCCTTCGACGGCGGGAGCGGGGCGAGCAATTAGGCGACCAGCCCCGGCGGCTTGCGCTCCGGGCGCGGGTAGCGCTTTAACAACTCTTGCGCGAGCTGCAGATAGGCAGCTGCGCCGCGCGAACTGATGTCGTAAAGCAGAATGGGCTTGCCGTGGCTCGGCGCTTCGCTGAGGCGGACGTTGCGCGGAATCGAGGTGTTGAAAACCGCACCGAGCGCGCCGCTACCGAAATGCGCGCGGACGTCGTCTTCGACTTGTTGCGAAAGGTTGGCCCGCCGATCGACCATCGTGAGCACGATGCCTTCGCGTTCGAGTGCTGGGTTGAAGTTCGCGCGCACGCGCTCGACCGTCCCTAACAATCGCGCCAAGCCTTCGAGCGCGTAGTACTCGCACTGCAACGGCACGAGCACCGCGTGCGCTGCGACTAGCGCGTTGAGCGTGAGCAAGCCGAGCGAGGGCGGGCAGTCGATCAAAACGAAGTCGTATTGCGGCAGCAGCGGCGCGAGCGCATCCCGCAGCAGGGTCTCGCGCGACTCGACCGAAACGAGTTCGATCTCGGCGCCTGCGAGGTCGGGGCCCGCGGGCAGGACGTGGAGGTACGAGAGCGCGGTTGGCTTCAGCGCCTGCGCGGCTGTGACGGAGCCCGCTAGGACGTCGTAGAGCTGGGGATCCGGGGCATTGATCCCCACACCGCTACTCGCGTTCCCCTGGGGGTCTATGTCAACCAATAGGGTGGGGCGTTCAGCCGCGGCCAGCGAGGCCGCGAGGTTGACGGCCGTCGTGGTCTTCCCAACGCCGCCCTTTTGGTTGACGACGGCCAGGACGCGGGCTTCGCCGGTTTCGCTCTGGGCCCAGTCCATCGGCCGCCCCCTCGGGAGTTGCGGAGCATTCTATCAGAGGGCGGAGCGGACGTTCCACGTGGAACGCTCGAGTTTCACACCCGGACGCGAATGATCGCTCGCTCGCCGAATCCGATGTCGTAAGGAAGGCGTTCCGCGTCGCCCGGAAGCTCGCGCCGAACGGAACCCTCCAAGCCGAGAACGATCCCCCCGTCGGTTCGAACGAGCGGTCTACCGAGCTCCAACCACTCTCCGAGTGGAAATACCGCGCGCGAAACAGCGAGTTCGTAGGCTCCCCGTCCGCCGCACTCCAGATGCTTGTCGAGGCGATCGCCGACGATGCGGACGTTCTGGAGATCGAGTTCGCGCACCACCGAACTCAAGAAGAGGCGCCGCTTCTGGAGCGGTTCGAGCAACACGGCCTCGAGATCGCGGCGGAGAATTGCCAGGACCATCCCCGGAAGACCGCCACCGGACCCAACGTCGACCCAGCGGCCTGTTCGGGGCAGATGAGGCGCAACAGCGAGAGCGTCTGCGAGGTGTTCACTCGCCAGAACCTCGAGGTTCCGCGCGCCCGTCAGGTTGACCCTGCGATTCCAGCTTAGAAGGGCCTCGGCATACGTGAGGAGTGCCCCGAGAGAGGCCACCACCTCGACCCCGAATCTCGCTCCGGCCGGGCCCAGGACCTGGGCCAACAGGTCCGCAGCGTGCTCGGCCCGCTGCGTCACCCCGCCAATTCCATTGAGCGTTCCACGTGGAACGCTCAGCCGTTGTTGGATCCGCCTGCCGCCTTCGCTTCCGCGTACTCGGGAGCTGCCGCGGGCACCACCAAGACTTGGCGATAACGGCCCTCGCCGATGCTCATCGTCGCGATGCTGTCTGCCCCGCGCAGAGCCATGTGGATTACGCGTCGATCTCGCCCGCTCATCGGATCGAGCGCAACGCTCCGTCCGGTTTCTTGGGCCCGTTTCGCGGCGCGATCCGCAACTCGCTCCAGGAGTTCGTCGCGCTTGTCGCTTGCACCGCCGGAGACATCCACAACCACGCGCTTCGGCTCGTCCTGACCCAGGCTCGCTGCCTGGCTCGCGAGCAGCTGAAGCGCCTCGGGAGCGCGCGCGTCGCCCGTTGTCAGACCCCGAACGGCCTCCCCCGTAATCTCGAAGATCTGATAGCCGTCCTGCTCCGAAACACTGACCTCGAACGATCCGAGGTCCATGCGTTCGACGACGCCCAGCAGGTACTGCCCCACCGGCCCAATCTCACCCTTCGCAGTTCCGACCGAGGGACCCGTCGCGACCTCGGGAATCGGTGTTGCCGCGATCGCAGCAGGGCGCACCTCCTCACGCTCGCGTTCTCGCCCGCGCTCCGGGCGCCGCTCGCGCGGCCCGCGTCCTTCTCGCTCTCGGCCCTCGCGCGGGCGCTCCCGTTCCCGCTCGCCGTCGCCGCCGCCGCTCCTGCCCTCACTCGCTCGAGGCGCGTCTGTCGGAGCAGCGACCACGAGCGTGCGAGCGCCGAG
>JANNRF010000511.1:0-1672 GCA_031401135.1 Deltaproteobacteria bacterium
ATGTCGATGCGGACCGGCGCGATGCCGATCTGGAAGACGACGCCGGGGGTCGCGAGGTCTGCCTCTCGGAGATCCGCGAGCGGCGCGCCGAATGCTCGAAGCGCGTGCATCGTTCGCGCGGCGTTGTCGGGCGCCGCATCGACCCAGAGATCAAGATCGCCGGTCGCTCTCGGCCGTCCATGGACAGCGAGCGCGTACGCTCCAACGATCAGAAAGCGGACGTCATGGCCGATGAACGCGCGCAACAGATCGGCGAAGTCGCGAGCCAGGGTCGTCGTCTCGCCAGCCATTCAGCCTCCATTGCTGCACGCTCAGTTCGAAGACTAGATCGAGGCGTTCGTTGATCGGCACTGCGTCCCAGTACGCAGCGTCGTCGCGTGCCAGCTGTTCGGCGTCGAACTCACCGGGCCGGAACACACGCGAAACCGCGGTGGCGGCCCGGCGTTCGCGATCCGAAGACGACATATGGCGCAAAGTAGCGGAGGCGAAACCGCGGGCAGCGGGCTCACGCCTCCGCTGCGCGCCGCCGCGCATCCGCGCGTAATTTGCCCTTGGCGACTTTTCCGCCTGAAGCGCGCGGCAGCGCATCGAGCACCACCAGCCGCTCGGGCCACCACTCGCGCGTGGTGCCGCGTGCTTCGAGGTGTTTCGTGAGCTCCGCGAGTGCGAGCGAGGCGCCCGCGCGCAGCTCGACATAACAGCACACGCGCTCGCCGAACACGGCATCGGGCCACGCAACGGCGGCAGCGAGCGCGACCGCGGGGTGGCTCGCGACGGCGTCCTCTACCGCCGGGCCGCTGATGTTCTTGCCGCCGCGAATGATGAAGTCCGCGGTGCGGCCCACGACCGAGAGTGTTCCATCTGCGTCGAGGCGGGCGATGTCGCCCGTCAGCATCCAGCCCTCACGCGTGTAGAGCTTCGCGTTCGCGGCCACGTCGTCGTAATAACCGCGGCATGTGAGGGGGCCGCGGCAGGCGGGGATGCCGTGGCCGCCGGCGGTGACGTCGTGGCCTGCGTCGTCGAACAGGCGCACGCGCATCGAATCGATCACGCGGCCGGCAGTTGTCAGGCGCTGCAGCTGGGAATCGCGCGTCGTCGTGCGTGAGAGCGCGCCAGTTTCGTTCGAGCCGTAGAACTGGAGCACGAGTGAGCCCGTGCGTTCTTCCCACTCGAGTGCGCGCTCGTAGGGAACGGCCTCGCCGCCGGTGTAGAGCACGCGCAGGGAAGAGAGATCCGTGCGTTCGAGCGCGGGGGAGTTGAGCAGCATGATGAATTGTGTCGAGACCGCGGCGAGGATCGTCACGCGCTCGCGCTCGATTGCTGCGAGCGTGGCCTCGGGCGAGAACTTCTCGAGCAGCACGCAGGCCGAGCCGAGCGCGGTGGGCGTGAAGTGCGCCGTCCAGAGCCCGAAGCCGAAGGGCGCGGGGAGGACCGACATGAAGACATCGGCTGGGGTCAGCTCGCCGGACTCGACCGCGAGTTCGTGGAAGTGAAACCAGCGCGCTTGGTGGTGCGTGACGCACTTCGGGAGCCCGGTGGTGCCGGAGGTGGAGTTGAGGAGAAAGAGATCCTCCGCGCCGAGCCGGCGCGCGGCCAGTTCCGCGGGGTCGAGTTGGGCGTCGCGCTCGGTGTCGCCTGAATAACAAGCTTCGTCGGGCTCGAGCTGGCGCTC
>JANNRF010000512.1:0-4371 GCA_031401135.1 Deltaproteobacteria bacterium
CCCCGGCCCCAGCAGCGCAGCGCGATACGCAGCAGTCTGCGCCCGTAACAACTCGAGGCTCGGCGCCGAGATCACGCGCGCCGCAATTCCCGATTCCGCGAGCAGCGCCGCCGCATCGCACGCCACCGCCACCTCGGAGCCGGTCGCGATCAGCGTCACGTCGGGCTTGCCCTTCGGGTCGCGCACTTTGTACGCGCCGCGCAGCACGTCGCGCGCCTCGAAAGCGACCTCGCGCTTCAGCACCGGCAGCGCCTGGCGCGAGAGCGCGAACGCCACCGGGCCTTGCGCCTGCGTGAGCGCATAACTCCACGCCATCGCGGTCTCGACGCCGTCCGCAGGTCGAAACACCACCAGCCCCGGGATCGCGCGCAGCGCATCGACCTGCTCGATCGGCTGGTGCGTCGGGCCGTCCTCGCCCACGAAGATCGAGTCGTGCGTGAACACGAACACCGAGCGGGCCTTCATGATCGCGGCGAGCCGCACGCTCGGGCGCATGTAGTCGCTGAACACGAGGAACGTGCCGCAGTACGGCGCGAAGGTGCCGTCGAGCGCGATGCCGTTGGTGATCGCGGCCATCGCGTGTTCGCGCACGCCGAAATTGAGGATCGAGCCGGCGAACGGATCCTCGCCCTGGCCGATCATGCCGCCGTTGGGGATGTTCGTGTTATTACTGCCCGCGAGATCTGCGGAGCCGCCGATCAGCAACTGCGGAGCCGCCGCGGCGATGCGGCCGATCACGGTGCCGGAGTGCGCGCGCGTCGCGGCGCTCTTGACATCGAGGCCGGCGATCAGCTGCGCCTCCAGATCCGCCGGCAGCGCGCGCGTGCGCAAGCGCTCCCAGTTCGCCGCCGCCTCCGCGTTCGCGCTGCGCCACGCCGCGAGTCTCTCGTCCGCGAGCATGCGCTCGAAGCGCTTCGCCGCCGCGCGCTCTTTGCAATACACGCGCACGTCGTCGCTCACGTGGTAGAGCGGCTCGAGCGGAATCCCGAGGTTCGCCTTCGTCGCCTTCACGTTCTCAGGGCCGAACGGCCCGCCGTGCGCCTTCGATTGCCCCGCCCACGGGCTGCCGTGCCCGATCGTCGTCTTCGTGATCACGAGCGACGGCTTGCCCGCGGTTGCGCGCGCTGTTTCGAGCGCGCGGTCGAGGCCGGCGACGTCCTCGCCATCCACTTCTTGGACGTGCCAACCCTGCGCCTCGAAGCGCCCGCGCACGTTCTCGCTGAACGTGATGCTGGTGGGTCCGTCGATCGTGACTTTGTTGTCGTCGTAGAGCACGACGAGGTTGTCGAGCTTCAAGTGCCCGGCGAGCGAGGCGCTCTCGTACGTAACGCCTTCCATTAGGTCGCCATCGCTGGCGATCGCGTACACGAAGTGGTGGCCCGGGCCTTCGCCGCCGCGGCCGAAGCGCGAGCGCGTGAGCTTGCCCGCAAGCGCCATGCCGACGGCGTGGCCGAAGCCCTGCCCGAGCGGGCCGGTGGTGACTTCGACGCCGGGCGTCTCGCCGAACTCCGGGTGCCCGGGAGTTTTCGAGTGCAGCTGACGAAAGCGCTGGATCTCGCTCATCGGCAGCTCGTACTCGAACAGGTTCAGCAGCGAGTAGAGCAGCATCGAGGCGTGGCCGGCGCTCAGCACGAAGCGATCGCGCAGCGGCCAGGCCGGGTCGCTCGGGTCGAAGCGCAGGTGCTGGTCCCAGAGCTGGAACGCGGGCCGCGCGAGGCCCATCGGTGCGCCGAGGTGGCCGATGCCGGCGGCCTCGACTGCGTCGATCGTGAGGCCGCGGATGGTGTTCTCGATCTGTGAACGCAGGGCGGGCGTCAGCGCAGTCGTCATCGCATCTCCGACGGAGGGACGGGTTTCACGGGGCGCGCGCACAGTATCAGCCCGCGAAAGATCTGGAAGTGCCGAATCGCAGCGCGCGATTTGCTGATTGCTTCGCGGCGCGCACGGGGCGCAAGATGGCGGGCAGAAACGGAGGCTCGCGATGGATCACGTCTACAAGTCGATCGAACTCACGGGATCTTCTGCCGTTGGCGTCGAGGAAGCGGTGCAGAACGCGGTCGGGAAAGCGTCGAAGTCGCTGCACAACCTGCGCTGGTTCGAGCTGATGAACGTGCGCGGCGACATCGAGAACGGCGTCGTCAAGCACTACCAGGTGACGATGAAGGTCGGCTTCACGCTCGACGAGTAGGCGGTCGCTGCGCGCCCGCTGCTACCGCGTTGACGAAGCGAAGCTGCGCCTCGCTGCGCGCGGCGAAGCGCCGCTTGCGGTCAGTGGCGCTTCGGCTTCGAGTTCTTGCCGAACAGGCCGCCCGCGAGGCGCATCGTGAAATCGGTGAGTTCGCGCGGAACCAGTGACACCGCCGCCGCGGTGGCGATGGCATCGAGGCCGACGAGGTAGCGCTGGCGCGGCCGCGAACTCTCGATCGCGGTGACGATCGTGCGGGCCACGGCGTCTGGCGGCGGAGCGAAGCGCTCCACGAAGTCGAGGCCCTCGCCGACGCGCTGGTACGCCTTTGCGTAGGGCGAGCCGGCGTGCTCTGCGGCGGCGTTGGTTTGGACGCGCGTGCGGTCGCCAATGCCCGTCTTGAAGAAGCCCGGCTCGACGAGCACGACCTTCACGCCGAAGGATGCGACCTCGACGCGCAGCACGTCCGAGAGCGCCTCGAGCCCGAACTTCGAGGCGTGGTACCAGCCGTTGAGCGGCATCACGACGGCGCGGCCTGCGATGGAGGACACCATCACGATGCGGCCCTCGCCGCGCTCCCGCATTGCGGGCAGCGCGCAGCCAGCGATTACGGCCGGCGCGATCAGGTTCACGTCGAGCTGCGCCCTGGCGCGCGCGGCGGAAACCTCTTCGACGGCGCCCGTCTCGGAGTAGCCGGCGTTGTTCACGACGGCGTAGAAATCGGGCAGCGCGGGCCAGGCAGCGACCACGGCGGCGTGATCCGAGACGTCGAGCACCAGCGGATGCACGTGCGCCGCGACCTTGGCCTGCTTCGCGGCGGCGCGCAGCGCCTCGGCTTTGTCTTCGCTGCGCACCGTGCCGTGCACTTGCCAGCCGCGCTTCGCGAGCAGCAGCACACTCGCGAGGCCGATGCCGCTATTCGCGCCGGTGACGAGCACCGGCCCGGGCTTTTTGTCGGACACGGTGCACCTCGTGGGCGGACGCTGCGCGTCCGCCGCTTGCGCGTTTACTTCGCTCGGATTCGCCTCGTTGCGCGCGGCGAAACGCCGCTTGCGCCCCCGGCGCCATTGGAACGGCGCGTTCGCCACCCGCGCGAGGTTTTCGCGCGGGTGGCGGCGGCGAGAAGCAATTAGGCCTTGGCAGCACGCTTGCGCGGGGTCGCACTCGCGGTCGCCGTGAGCGCGTCGAACATGCCCAGCACGTAGTCGCGGCGCGCCTCGAGCAGCTGGCGGCGCAGCTCGTGGTTGGCGCGCGCGATCGTGCGCAGCGATTGCACACCCTGGCGCAGCAGGCTCGGCAGCTCCACGCGGGTGCGCACGCGCTTGATCGCCTTCACCTGCGCGTCGCGCACGCGGCCGACGGCGCTAGTGACGCGCTCTCCGAGATCGCTCGTGACTTCTGCGTAGCGTTCCATGACTTTGCCTCTCCTCTAGATTGTTGTGGATTCAAGGCCCGGCCCCCCGGCCGAGCCGTCTTCACGGAGCTCCGAGCCGGCTAGCCGCCGTTCAGAGGTTCTCCGACGAAGCCTTTGTAGACGCGCAGCAGCGTCTCTCGTTGATCGGGCGTGAGGCGCTCGTCGAACCGGATCGCGGTCTCGACATCGCCGGCAGCGCCGGCCGGATCCTCATCCAGGAAACCGGCAGCCTTGAACAGCTTCTCCGGCGAGATGCCGAGCGCCTCGGCGATCCGGCTCAGGATCGCCGCCGACGGCTCGTACACGCCGCGTTCGACCTGGCTCAGATAGGGGTTCGAGATCTGCGCGAGGTTCGCGAGCTGACGTAGCGAGAGCCGCGTGATCGTGCGCTGATTGCGGATGAACTCGCCGACCGCTTCGCGCCGATTTTCGCGTCGCTGCTCAGACTTGGTTTGTTTGGGCGCGGCCATGTTGCATCCTTAGCAGACGCTTGGTATACCAAGCAAGCCAAAGGAGTCAACGCATGGCCTCCGCAGCCAATTCTGAGCGAACGCGCCGCGCGCGGCCTGCGCGCCCGCTGCTGATGCTGCTCGAAGCGCCGCGTGCGGTCACGGAAGCGGCGCTCGGATTCGCGGCGTTGCCGCTGCTGCGAAACGCGCCGCGCGGAGACGGTCACCCGGTGCTCGTCCTCCCCGGCTTCACTGCCGACGACGCCTCGACGCGCTTCCTGCGCGAGTTCCTGCGCGACCGCGGCTATGCAGCGCATGGCTGG
>JANNRF010000513.1:0-7390 GCA_031401135.1 Deltaproteobacteria bacterium
GCAGCACGAGGCCGTGGGCGCGCTGCCCACCGACCGAGCCATTACGGTCGAGCGCTTCCGCGACGAACTGGGCGACTGGCGCGTCTGCATCCTCACGCCATTCGGCGCGCGCGTGCACGGGCCCTGGGCGCTGGCGATTCAAGCGCGGCTGGCGGCCGAGAAGGCCACTGAGGTGCACGCGCTCTGGAACGACGACGGCATCGCGCTGCGTTTTCCGGATGCCGACGAGCCGCCGCCGACTTCACTGTTCCTGCCGGAGCCCGAGGAAGTGCGCGACCGCGTGGTCGAACAGGTCGAGCGTTCGGCGCTGTTCTCAGGCCAGTTCCGCGAGAACGCCGCGCGGGCATTGTTGCTGCCGCGCTGGCGCCCCGGTGGCCGCACGCCGCTCTGGAGCCAGCGCCTGCGCGCGCAGACGCTGCTCTCGATTGCGCGGGGCTACCCGTCGTTTCCGGTCGTGCTCGAGACCTATCGCTCGTGTCTGAAGGATTAGCTGGGCGTGCCCGCGCGCGAAGAATTGCTCGCGCAGATTCGGCGCCGCGAGCTGCGCATCGACGATGTCGAGACGCGCTCCGCCTTGCCTTTCGCGCGCAATCTCGTGTTCGCCTACACGGCGGCGTTCCTCTACGAGTACGACAACCCCGTCGCCGAGCGCCGCGTGCACGCGCTCTCGCTCGATCGCGCGATGCTGCGGGAGCTGCTCGGCCACGAGGAGCTGCGCGAGCTCCTCGATCTCGCGGTGGTCGAGGAGACCGAGGCTGAGCTCGCGGGGCGCGCGCCTGAGTACCAAGCGCGGGATGCCGAGCAGCTGCACGACCTGTTACGGCGCGTCGGCGATCTCGCGGAGGCGGAGCTCGCCGAGCGCAGCGAGGGCGATGCGCGCGCGTGGCTCGCGACGCTCGCTGCGGAGCGCCGCATCGCGCGCGTGCGCATCGCAGGCGAAGAGCGCTGGATCGTCGCGCACGAAGCCGGGCTGTATCGCGACGCGCTGGGCGTCGTGCCGCCAGCGGGCCTGCCCGCGGAGTACCTCGAACCCGCGCCGGACGCGATCGCGAGCTTGGCTTCGCGTTTCGCGCGCCGCCGCGGCCCGTTTGTTACGGGCGACTTCGCGCTCCGCTACGCGCTCCCGAGCGCGCAAGCAGAACTCGCGCTCGCGAGCCTCGAAGCGCGCGGCAAGCTCGTGGGCGGCGATTTCCGGCCCGGCGGCAGCGCGCGCGAGTGGTGCGACGTCGAGGTGTTGCAGCGTCTGCGCCGCCGCTCGCTGGCGCGATTGCGCGGCGAAGTGGCGCCGGTCGAATCGAGCGCGTTGGTGCGCTTCCTGCCCGAGTGGCAAGGCGTCGGCTCGGGCGGCTCGCTCGCGGACGCGCTCGATCGGCTCGAAGGCATCCCGCTGCCGTGGAGCGAGCTAGAGCGCGCGATCCTGCCCGCGCGCGTGAAGAGCTTCGACCCGCGCGCGCTCGACGAACTCAGCGCGCTTGGTGCGCTGGTCTGGATCGGCGCCGGGGCATTAGGGGATCGCGACGGCCGCATCGCGCTCTACCGCCGCGAGCGAGCGGCATTACTGGCCGATCCTCCGCTCGCGCCTGACTCGCTCTCGCTGCTCGCGCAAAACCTGCTCGCACAACTCGGCGAGCGCGGCGCACTGTTCTTCGGCGAGCTGCTCGCTGGCAGCGGCGGTGCGCCCGCGAAGGATGCGCTCGAAGCGCTCTTCGAGTTGGTGTGGGCGGGGCTCGCCACGAACGACACCTTCGCCCCGTTGCGCGGCCTCGGTGCGCGAGCGCCTCTGCGCCGCGGCTCGCAACCGGGCGGTGCAGCCGGGCGCTGGTCGAGCGTGGCTAGCGTGCTCGCGCCGCGCGGCGCGGCGATCTCCGACACCCAGCGAGCCCACGCCCGCGCGGGCGTGTTATTGGAACGCTACGGCGTGCTTGCGCGCGAAGCGTTCGCGCAGGAGAGCTGGCGCGGCGGCTTCGGCGGCGTCTACCCGGTGCTGCGCGCGATGGAAGAAGCCGGCAAGCTGCGGCGCGGGCACTTCGTCGAGGGTTATCAGGGCGCGCAGTTCGCTTACGCGGGCGCTGTGGATCGGCTGCGTGCGGCGCGGGACTCGGTGACTTCGGTCGGCTCTGACTCGCTGCGCGATTCGCTCGCGGCCTCGCCGCCTCCCTCCCTTGCGGCGCGTGACAGCGGGCGCTCGGTGATCGTGCTCGCAGCGAGCGATCCCGCGGTTCCCTTCGGCACGCTCTTGCCCTGGCCCGCGCCGACGTCTCCGCTCGCGCGCCCGCGCCGCTCGGTCGGCGCCCGCGTCGCGCTCGCGGACGGGCGCCTGATCGCGTTCATCGAGCGCGGCGCGCGCAAGCTGTGGACATTCCGCGACGCACACGGCACGCCGCCAGAGTTCGTGGCGCGCGCGCTGCGCGGGCTTTTCGCGGATCGCCATGTCTCGGTGTTGCGGCTCGGAGAAATCGACGGCGCGCCCGCAGCCGAGTCACCGCTCGCCGAGGCACTGCTGCGCGGCGGCTTCCGGCGCGGCTACCGCGGCCTCGAGCTGGAGCGCTCCGCTCTCGGAAGCAGCGCGCCCTAATGCCTGAGGGCGACACGCTCTACCGCGCCGCGCGTTGGCTCGATGCCGAGCTCGCGGGCAGCGCGATCGATGCGCTCTGGATCCGCGGCCGCGGCGTGCTGCCGGGCGGCGTAATCACCGAGGCGCGCGCACTCGGGAAGCACGTGCTGGTGGGCATCGCAGCGGCGCCGAAGGGCGATGCGGTGATCCCCGACGAGCGCCCGCGCGCCGACGCGATCCTGCACTTCCACCTCGGCATGTACGGGAAAGTGCGGCGCTACGAAGCCGCGCTCGCTTCGGGGCGCGAAACCGCGCACACCTCGCTCTGGCTCGCGCGCGGCGAAACGCGCTGGATCGTGTTTCGCGCGATGACCGCGGAGCTGCTCCACCGCCACGCACTCGCGGACCACGCGGCGCTCGCGCGCCTCGGCCCCGACGTGCTCGCGCCCGTGCTCGATCTCGCCGAGGTCGTCGCACGCGCGCGCCGCGCGCACCGCCCGACGATCGCGGATCTGCTCGTCGATCAGTCGGTTGCCGCCGGCATCGGCAACCACTGGAAGTGCGAAGCACTCTTCCACGAGCGCATCCATCCGCTGACGCCGCCCGAGCAGCTAAGCGACGCGCAGCTGCTCGCGCTCTACCGCCGCGCGCGCGAACTGATGGCCGATTCCGTCGCGCGCGCTGGCCGCGACGCGCACTTCCCGACGCCGCGCAGCGCGCCCCACGGTCGCAGCTGGGTGTACGGCCGCGAAGGCCGCCCGTGCCCCGCGTGCGGCGCGCCGATCCGCGTGAAGCGCATGGGCGACGACGCCCGCGGCGTCTGGTTCTGTGCGCGCTGTCAGCCGGTGTGAGAGCCCAAACCCATGCAAGCGAACGCAAGCGAGCAACACAGGACTGCGCAGAGAGGCAGTGGGGTCTGACCCCAATGCCTCTCTGCGGTGTTCTGTCATGCGTGGATGCGTGCGCGTTTCCTCGCGTTGAGGCGAGTGACGGCCTGCATTTGCGATTGGTTGGAGCGTCGAATCAGGGCTCTAGCGAGTCTGGCTGCCAGTCGGGCTCAAATCGCCAACGCGGCCGAATCAGACCAGCGCATGCCATGCGTGATCCGGCAGACTGCTCCCAGAGAGGCAGCGGGGTCTGACCCCGCTGCCTCTCTGGCGCGCGCTCGGCGCTCAGATCGCGAAAGACAGGAGTCCAGCGTGGATCTCTCGCAGTTCTCGCTCGCAGGCAAAGTCGCGCTCGTTACGGGCGGCAGTCGCGGCATCGGCGAGGCGACGGCGCTCGCCTTCGCACGCGCGGGCGCCGACGTCGCGGTCTCGAGCCGCAAGCTTCCCGAGCTCGAGCGCGTCGCCGCGCAGGTGCGCGCGCTCGGCCGCCGCGCGCTCGCGGTCGAGGCGCACGCGGGGCGCATGGAGCAGCTCGCGCCGCAGATCGAGCGCGTCACGCGCGAACTCGGGCGCATCGACATCCTCGTCAACAACGCGGGCACGAGCTTCAACGCGCCCGCGATCGAGATGGACGAAAAGGCCTGGGACAGCGTGATGAACCTCGACCTGAAGGGTCTGTTCTTCCTCTCCCAGGCCGCGGCGCGCGCAATGCGAACCCAAGGGACGGGCGGCGCGATCATCAACATCGCCTCGGTCAGCGGCCTGCGGCCGCAAGTGCCGACTGCTCATTATTCGATCGCGAAGGCCGGCGTGGTGATGGCGACCAAGGCGCTCGCCGTCGAGTGGGCGGAGTACGGCATTCGCGTCAACTGCGTCGCGCCGGGCGGGATCGAGACGAAGCTCTTCAACGCGATTTTCTCGGTGTTCCCGGACGCGCAGGCGAAAAAGGTGAAGGACGGCGTCGCGAGCCGCATCCCGATGAAGCGCATCGGCGAGCCGCGCGAGATCGCCGACGCGTGCGTGTTCCTCGCGTCGAACGCGTCGAGCTACATGACGGGCGAGACGCTCGTGGTCGACGGCGGCGAGCTGCTCGTTTAGCGCTGGCTCTGCGCGGCGCCGCTTACTAAGCCGCCTCGACCCCGAGCAGCGCGTCGAGCGCCGGCCACTCGACCGCGCTCTGCGCCGCGAACGCTTCCAATAACAGCTGGCGATCCTCGGCGCCTTCGCCCGCGCGAAACTTCGCGATCGCATCCGCGATCTTCTCGCGCGGCGGCTCGGCCGGATCGTCGTGCTTGAGGATGCCGTTCTCGTGCTCGACGCCGAGCGCATCGAGCCACTCGGTGAGCAGGTCGCGCCGCACTTCGAGGAAGTACGCGGCGAGCACTTCCTCCGCGATCGGCGCAGCGGCCCAGCGCGAGAGCGCCTGGCGCACGAACTGCGCGCGTTTCTCCTTCGTCTGCTTCATCATGAACTGCGGCCGCGCCTTCAGCGTGACGCAGGCCGCGCCCACCGCCTGGTTGTAAACGCCCGGCAATTTCTCGTAGACCTTCGTCAACAACTCGAGCGTGCGCGCTTCACTCATGCGGGAGAACACTTGGTGCGCCTTCATCGAGGCTCCTTCGCGAACGCTGCGTGAGCGCACGACGTTAGGGTGAGCACGAGCGCCGCGGCCAGCGCGGTGTGGAGGGCGGTCACTTCGACGCGCAGTTCGAGCAGCACGTTGGCGATGCCGACGCTCATCTGCACGAACACGAGTGCGAGCGCGAGGCGCGCGCGGATCGCGAGCTTCGGTGTGCGGCGCGCGACCCAAGCCATCCAGGCGATCAGCGCGGCGAGCAAGTAGCCGTTGACGCGATGGTGCACGTGCAGGCCGATCGGATTCGCCATGCCCCAGACCGGGAACCATTCGTCGCCATAACAGCTCGGCCAGCGCGAACAGGCGAGCCCGGCGGCGCGCGAGGAGACGAGGCCGCCGATGGCGACTTGGAATAACAGGAAGAGCGCCGAGAGCGCGACGGCGATTTTCGCAGCGCGCGGCGCAGCGCTGGAACGCTCGCCGCGCGCATGTGCGCGCAGGGAGAGCCCGAGCCAGAGCACCGCCGCGTTCCAGGCGTTGCCGACGAGCAAGTGCGACGTGACGGTCCACGACGCGAGCAGCTGCCACACCGTGAGCGCGCCGAGCAGACCCTGCGCCGCGAGCAGCGCGAAGCCGAGCCCCCACTTGAGGCCTGCGACTCGGCGCAACTCCGCATCGCGGAGTACGAATGCGCCGAGCAGCGAGTACGCCACGCCGAACGCCCAGCCCACGTAACGATGCGAGACTTCCCAAGCGATCTTGAAGTCGAAGCGCGGAATCACTTCGCCGAAACAGAGCGGCCAATCCGGGCACGCGAGGCCGGCGCCGTGCGCGCGCACGAGTGCGCCGAGCACGATGTTCGCGACGATGAAGCCGTTGAACACGAAGCAGGCGCGCGCGAGAAATGCGGCGCGAGAGAGGCGAGCTGCGTCGGGGGCCATCGGGCGGGGCACGGTAGGGGATGAGCTTCTGCCTGCCAGCCGCGCGCGAGTTGCTGGCGCGCGAACCTTGCGAGAGCCTCGCTCGGCGTTCGGCAACGATCCCGGCGTCAAGCGCGGCGTTGGAAGCGTCGATAGAAGGCCCATGTCAATGGCCGTCGTGAGCACGATTCCGAAAGACGATCCGCGCATGCTTCGCGTGCTGTTCGAGCGCGCGGCGTACTGTTCGCGCGCGCACAAGGTTTCGTGCGTGTTCGTGGGCGTGGCCGGCGAAGAGGGCGACCTGCTCGCGCGCGATTTCCTCGACTTCGTCGAATCAGAGTTGCGCGTCGAGGACAGCATCTTCCGCATGCTGCGCGAGCGCGCGGTGCTGCTGATGACCGACGTCGAGGAGCGCATGGCGCGCAAAGTGATGGAGCGCTTGGCCACGGAGTTCGCTGCGCGCTTCGCGCCGCGCACGGAGTTGCCGTTTGCGTTCGGCTACTTCGTCGTCACGCCGGGTGCGACTCCGACCGTGAAGGATGTCCTTCCCGCGCTGTTCAAGGGATAGTTCGAACAGCGAGGTCCACGCTTCACGGTCCTCCCTGTTTTACTTCGCTCGGCTCCGAAGACTGCGCCTCGCTGCGCGCTTCGTCCCCGCGCGAACGCGCGAGGACGAAATCTTCCTTGTTGACTCCGCTCGCTGTCGCTCGCTGCGCGCTTCGCTTGCGGCCTATGCAGACCCACCCTGAGGCGCTTCGTCATCGAACTCGTCGCGAGCGTTTCTTCACTTGGTGACGATGTCGGCGATGGCTTCGCGGAGGTCTGGGTAGGCGAACTTGAAGCCCGCTGCGCTGGCGGCGGCGGGGATTGCGCGGTGGCTGGCTAGGAGTTCGCTGGAGATTTCGCGGAGGGCGAGGCGGAGGGCGAAGGCGGGGACGGCGAAAAAAGCCGGGCGGTGCAGGGCCTTCGCGAGCGCGGCGGTGAACTCGCGGTTGCGCACGTTGCCGGGGGCGGTGCAGTTCCAGGGGCCGCTCGCGGCGTCGGTTGTTAGTGCGAAGTGGGCGAGGGCGGCGCAGTCTTCGAGGTGGATCCACGGGAACCATTGCTGGCCGCTGCCGACGCGGCCGCCGAGGCCGGCGCGAAAGAGTGGAAGCAACATCGCCAGTGCGCCGCCTTTGCGGGCGAGCACGACGCCGATGCGCAGTGAGCAGACGCGCACGCCGAGTTCGCGGGCGCGCGCGGCTTCGGCTTCCCAGTCGCGGCATACCTGGGACAAGAAGCCCGAGCCGGGCGGGTCGTCCTCGCGCAGCTCGTCATTGCCGCAGTCGGCGTAATAACCGACGGCCGAGGCGCACACCAACACCGCCGGGCGCTGGGCCGCAGGCAGCGCGGCGAGCGCGTCGACGATGCTGCGCGTCGAATCGACGCGGCTCGACCAGATGCGCTCGCGGCG
>JANNRF010000514.1:0-5774 GCA_031401135.1 Deltaproteobacteria bacterium
TTACGGCGGCCATTTCGAGAACCGCATGCGCTTCTACCTCGAGGTGCTGCGCGCAGTGCGAGATGCGATCGGGCCCGGCGTTCCGCTCGGCACGCGCGTCGGGCCGCACAACCGCGCAGACGGTCTGAACGTCGAGGAGCACCGCCAGATCGTCGAGCGCGTGATGCGCGAAGGATTGATCGACTACCTGAACGTCTCGCACGGCAGCCATCAGAATCCGCACAAGATCATCGGGGCGATGCACGAGCCGACCGGCTACGAGCTCGAACACAGCGCGCCGCTCACGCGCCACGCGAAGATTCCGACGATCGTCACGGGCCGCTTCCGTACGCTCGCCGAGGCGGATCGCGTCATTGCCGAGGGAATCGCCGACCTCGTCGGCATGACCCGCGCGCACATCGCCGATCCCGACATTGTGCGAAAGACGCTCGCGGGTCGCGCCGCCGACGTCCGCCCCTGCATCGGCTGCAATCAAGGCTGTGTCGGTGGGCTCGCGAGCGGGCGCCTCGGCTGCACGGTGAACGTCGCCGCGGGCCACGAGCTGCGCCTCGCCGAGGAGCTGATCGAGCGTTCTCCGCAACCGAAGCGCGTGCTCGTGATCGGCGGCGGCCCGGCGGGCATGGAGGCTGCGCGCGTCGCGGCGCTGCGCGGGCATCGCGTGACGCTCGCCGAAGCCGGCGACGCGCTCGGTGGGACGCTGCGCACTGCGCGCCTCGCACCGAACCACGCGGGAATCGGCGAGATCGCGGACTGGCTCGCGCGGGAGATCGAGCGCCTCGGCGTCGAGGTCTTGCTGAAACGCCGCGTCGACCACGACTTCGTTCGTCAGCTCGCGCCCGATGCCGTGATCGTGGCGACCGGTGCCTCGCCTCGCTTCGATGGCACGCAGCACCTGCGGCCCGAACTCGCGATTCTCGGCGGCGAGCTCGACCACGTCCTGCGCACACCGCAGCTCTTCGAGACGGATCGCAATCGAAGCGGCGAGTCCGCGCTCGTGTTCGACGACGTGGGCGCCTACGAAGCGATCGGCGCCGCCGAGTTCCTAATTGCAAGCGGCGCAGCCGTCGCCTTCGTCACGAGCTGCGCGAGCTTCGCGCCGCGCATGGAATCGGCGCTCGTCGCGCAGCCCGCTCTCGAGCGTCTCCAGGCGAGCGGGCGCTTCACGCTGCGCACCGGCGCGTTCCTCGAGGCGATCGAGCCGAGCCGCGTCGTGATCGGCTCCATGAGTGGCGCGGAGCGGGAAACGATTCACGCCGAGATCGTGGTGCTCGTGACGCGAGGCCACCCGAATCGCGAAATCGCCGACGAGATCGCCGCGCTCGGCGTCCCAACGCGGATCGCTGGAGATGCTCGCCAGCCGGAGTTCCTGCCGGGCGCGATCCAGCAGGGACATCTCGCGGGCCGTGAGATCTGATGGCAGCGCGCGAGGTCTCGAAGCGCTCGCCCCCAACAAGTGAAGGAATGCACACCTTGGCCGCCAGCATCGAACACCGCTTGACCGTGCTCGAGGACATCGAGGCAATCCGCAAGCTCAAGGCGCGCTACTGCGCCGCCTGCGACGACAACCACAACGCGGAAACCCTCGGCACGTTGTTCGCGGAAGACGCGAGCTGGGAGGCTTCGAACATGGGCCGCGCCGAAGGCCGCGCCGCGATCCAGGAGATGCTGGGCGCCGTCGCGCGCAGCGGCCGCATTCGCGGCTCCGCGCACCACGCGATCAACCCGATCCTCGACGTGGACGGCGACCGCGCAACGGGCGATTGGCGCTTGATCATGCTCTACACCGCGAACCAGCCCGACGGCTCGTTGGAGTATCTCCGCATCATCGGGACTTACCGCGAACGCTATGTGCGCATCGGAGGGGAGTGGCTGTTTCAGAGCCTGCATTGTCGAGTCGAGGAACACGCCCCGTACACGCTGGCGCCGCAGCAAAGTCAAATCGAGGGCTGACCGCGCGCATGCATGCGGGCCGTGCCATCCTGCCTCGCGCGCGGCCGTAGCCGAGCCGCGACCCCTAACACCCTCGGAGTGAAAACTCATGTCGAACTCGGTTCAGTACGTCGCCGACCGCATCGCGTTGATGGACGTGATGTGCAGATACGCGAAGGGCGTCGATGAGCGCGACCTCGCGCTGTACCGCTCGGTGTTCGCAGATGACGTCGAAGTCATCGGCTTCGGCCCCGAGACGATTCGGGGCGGCGACGCCTGGACGGCGTTCGTCTCGAAAGCGCTCGAAGCGTACGGCCCGACCCAACACATGCTGGGGCCGCAGTTGGCCACGGTCGAAGGCGACAGCGCGCATTGCCGCACCGACGTGCAGGCACATCACTACTTGAAGGCCCGCCCCGACACGACGCTCACGTTGTGGGCGACCTACGAAACCGACATGAAGCGCATCAACGGGGAGTGGAAGATCAAACGCCACAAGCTCGTGTCGCGCGGCACGCGCGTGCAGACGGGCTGAGATCCGACGCGGCGATCTCCCGGGAAACGCGGGGCCGATCGCGCGGACCTCAGGAGCCGATGGGGCCAGTGGGAGTTCGAAGTGCGCGCGCAAGCGGCTGCGCGCCCGCAGCGAGCGCTCGCTCGCGCCGCGTCTTCCTTCGCTCCAGAAAACCGATCAGTCGCGCGTGCCGCGCCTCGGAGATCGGGTACCGCCAGACCACGGCCCACGCGATCAGATAGAACGCGATCGGCACGAAGATGAACACGACCCGCAGCGCCAGGATCTGATCGGGGCCGTTCTCGCCTTTGGCTTGAAAGCCGAAGTAGGCCACCGCGTTCAGCGCGAAGCCCGCCGAGAACGCGAGCACGAGCTTGTTAGCGAGCGACCATACGGAGAAGAACAACGCGGTGCGGTCTTCGCCGCTGCGCAAGCGATCGAGATCCACGACGTCCGCCTTCATCGCGGCGGGCAGCGCCGAGAAGCTGCCGATCCCGATTCCCAGGACGATGAAGACGATCATCATCCAGTACAGGTCGCCCGGGCCTAGGAACCAGTATCCCGGCTGAGCGACGATCGCGACGGCCATGCCCATGAGCCACGCGTTGCGTTTTCCGAATCGCCGCGCGACCGCGTTCCAGAGCGCGATGCCGACCAGGTTCGACACGTAGAAAACCAGCAGTACGACATTGCTCGAGACGCTCGCCTCGAGCACATGGACCACGAACAAGATGTAGAGCGGCCCGCCGATCGCGGGGCCAGCGGCGGCGAGTGTGAAGCCGAACATGAGGCGCTTGAACGGGCCGTTGCGCGACATCACGCGGAGGCCTTCGCGAAGCGAGATGCGGCGCGTCTCGATCGGCGCGCCTTCGGGCACGCGCCAGAGCAAGAACATCGCGACGACGAACATCACGAGCGCCGCAGCAGCGATGAGATGCAGCGACTCGCCGATCGCGTCGCCGTACCCGAGCCAGCGCCCGGTGATTAGGGGCAGCACGATCGCGGTGAGCGTCCCGATGACTCCGATCGCGGTGCGCACGCTCGCGATGCGCGTGCGCTCGTGATAGTTCTGCGAGAGCTCGGCGCCCCACGCGTAGTACGGAATCGCGATGAACGTCCAGCCGAGCCAGAGCAGAACGAGCCAGAACGCGAAGTAGGCGTTGCCGACCGGCGCGCTCGGCACGAACAGCATCCACACCGAAAGCATCGTGAGCGGAGCTCCGAGAATGATCCACGGCTTGCGGCGGCCGGCCCGCGTGCGCGTTCGATCGCTCAGCTGGCCGACGATCGGGTCCGTAATCACGTCGCTGATGCGGGCCAGCATCAGGATCGTGCCGATCGCCGCGAGCGAGAGCCCGAGCTCGCGCCCATAGAACGGCGCGATGAACAGCGCGATCGGCGTGGCCGCCATCGAGAGCGGCATCTCCGTCAGCGCGTAACCGAGTAGGACACGCGTCGAGATCTTGTCGGGTGCGGAAGCGGCCATCGCTGCGGGAGCATGTCACGGTTCTCGGAGTGAGCGACAGGGGCAGCGGCAAAGCCCGCGGTAGCGTGCGCCGTGCACCGCGAACTCGCGGCGCGCGGACGGGAGGACGGTGAACATGGGAATGCTGGCGCGAGCAGGCGGGCGGCAGATCTACTTCGAGCACTATGCCGGGCGCGGGACCGCGGTCGTGCTCTCGCACGGCTGGGGCATGAGTTGCCGCGCGTGGGACGACACCATCGCGCGGCTCTGCGATCGCGGGCACTCCGTCGTCGCCTACGACCAGCGCGGCTGCGGGCGCAGCGACAAGGATTTTGCGGACGTCTCGATCGAGGCATTAGGCGACGACGTCGTCGCGCTGTGCCAGCACCTCGCCCTCGACGCGGTGGTGCTGAACGGCTGGTCGCTGGGAGGCGCCGTGGTCGTGGATGCGGGCACGAAACTCGGCGCCGCGCTGCGCGGGCTCGTGCTCACTGCGGGCGCCACGCCGCGATTCACGCAGGCGGAAGGCTTCCCGCACGGCGGGAGCCCGCAAGATGTCGCGGCGACAGTTACAGCGCTGCGCGCGAACCGCATCGCGTTCCTCAAGGGCCTGTATTTCGGCGGCGTGTTCGCCGTCGACGTCGGCGACGACGTGAAGCAGCGCTGTTATCAGATCGCGCTCGAGGCGAGCCCAGGCGCCGACGCCTCGCTCGGCGCGCTCGCGCAGCTCGATCAGCGCCGAGCCCTCGCCGGCATTCGTGCGCCCGCACTCGTGGTGGTCGGCAAGCGCGACGGCGTGGTTCCCCCGGAGATCGGGCGCGCTGCCGCACGGATCCTGCCCAACGCGACGCTCGCCGAACTCGACTGCGGTCACGCGCCGTTCCTCGAACTCCCGGACGCGTATCACGCCGCGCTGTTCGAGTTGTTGGCGAGAGCGCAGTGACGCGCCCCGCGAACTTCGCGCTCTGAGCGACGGCCGCCAACGGCGAGCGGAGAGCCTGCATGAACATCGGCAACATCACCGCGAAATGGGCCGCGCTGGATCCGCAGCGGCCGGCGCTGGTGGACATCCCAACCGGGCGGCGCGTCTGCTTTGGCGAACTCGACGCGCGCGTGCGCAAGCTCGCGAATGCGCTTGCGGCGCGTGGGCTCGCGAAGGGTGAGCGCGTCGCGGTACTCGCGAAGAACAGCATCGAGTATTTCGAGATCTATTATGCCTGCGCGCGCGCCGGCTTGATTGCGCAGCCGCTGAACTGGCGGCTTGGTGTGCCCGAGATCGAGCGCATCCTGCGCGACGGCGACCCGAGCGCGATCGTCAGCTCCGCCGAGTTCCGCACCGAGCGCGCCGCGCTACAGCGCCTGCTCGACGTGAAGCTGTGGGCGGAGTTCGGCTCGATCAGCGATGGCAGCTTCGAGGACCTGCTGCGAAGCGGCGCTGACCACGAACCGCTCGGGTCGGCGACCACCGGCGACGACGACCCGGCGCTGATTCTCTATACGGGCGGCACCACCGGAATCTCGAAGGGCGCGCTGCATTCCCACAAGACGCTGTTCATGGGCATGCTCAATCAGACCGTCGCCGAGCGCATCGTGCCGCGCGATGTCTACCTGCTGACGGGGCAGATGTTTCACATTCCGGTGGCGCTGGCGATGAACTACATGGCCCACGGCTGCCCGGTCGTCCTAATGAACTTCGAGGCAAAGCAGGCGCTCGAGGTCATCGAGAGCGAGCGCGTCTCCGCATTTCTCGGCATCACGACGATGCTGAACTGGATGATGGCCGAGCCGGGCTTTGCGCGAACGGACCTCTCGAGCCTGCGCAACATCCAGTACGGCGGCGGCCCCATGCCCGCGACGGTGGTGAAG
>JANNRF010000515.1:0-7492 GCA_031401135.1 Deltaproteobacteria bacterium
GTCTACCCGCAGCGCCGCGGCAGCAGCTTCACCGAGCCGGTTCACGACGAGCACCTCGAGTTCCACGTCCGCGCGTTCGCGCGCGAGCGCGGCGAGGCAGCCGAGCAAATCGCCGAGCGTGTTCACCGCCGGCACGACCACGGCGAGCGGTTTCACGCCGCGCCGCCTTCGGTTCGCATCTGGATCGGTCGATGAAATCCCGCTAGGAGACCGACCCGAGATGGGCGGCCGGGCGACCCGCTCATCTCGGGTCGGTCTCCTAACGATTGCTGTGAAGGGCGGAGTGCGACATGCGATTCGGCGTAATTGGTGCGGGCGTGATTGGGCAGATGCGGGCGCGCGCGATCGCGCTGCAGCCAGGCGACGAACTCGCCGCGATCTCCGATCCGAATGTGGCAGCGGCGCAACAAGCCGCCGCGGGAACGCGCGCGCGGGCAGAAGCGGATCATCAGGCGTTCCTCTCGGATGACAGCGTCGCGGCCGTCTTCGTCTCGACGCCGGTCCAACTTCACGAGCGCATCATCCTCGACGTGCTTTCCGCGGGCAAGCACGTGTTCTGCGAAAAGCCGCTCTCGAACTCGCCCGAATCGTGCCGGCGCATTCTCGAAGCAGCGGTGAAGAGCGGCAAGCACGTCGCGGTCGGCTTCAACCACCGCTTCTATCCCGCGTTCCGCTTCATGAAGCAAGTCATCGCGGATGGCCGCATCGGAAGAGTCGACGAAGTGCGCACTTATGGTGGGCACGACGGCATCGCGAACTTTCGCGGCGACTGGATGTACAAGCGCCCCGATTCGGGCGGCGGCGCGATGATGGACGTCGGCATTCACATGACCGACCTCGCGCGCTTCATGGTTGGCGACGTGACCGAGGCGTACGGCGTAGCGGGCGAGAACATCTGGCGCGTCGAAGGCTCCGAAGATCGCGCGCTGGCGGTGCTGAAGACTGCCCATGGCGCGCCAATTCAGTACGGCGCCAGCTGGAACGAGTGGAAGGGTTACAAGGCGTGGATCGAGGCCTACGGCGACCGCGGCATGGTGCGCGCGCAGTACGGCCCGATGTTCAACTTGTTGATCGAACAAGAAAAACCCGGCGCGCCGCGGAGGCGCACCTACAAGCCGTACCTCGACGTCGCGCTGCGTGAGAAGCTGAAGGGCTGGGAGTCGACCACGCTGGCGTCGTTCCGCGCCGAACTCGCGGAGTTCCATGAGAAGCTGGCGGGCAAACCTTCGCTCGTGGCCGATGTGTGGGACGGCGTGCAGGCCGTCGAGATCGCCGACGCCGTGTATCAGTCCTCGCGCAGCGGCCAGCCGGTGCGCCTGCGCGGGCGTTAGGCGAAGTTGCCGCGAGGAGCGGCCGTGGGACTCTCGGTGGTCGTTGCGATTGTGGACGGAGGCGAGGCGTTGGCGCGCTGCCTTGCGGCGCTGCGCGCGCAGGATCTATCAGGCGAGATCGAGGTGATCGTTCCGGACGACGCGAGGGGCGAAGGCGTTGTGCCCCACTCGTTGCTCGCGCTACACGAGCGCATCGATCGGCGGCGCGCCGTTGGCCTTGCTGCCGCACAGGGAGAGATTGTCGCGCTGATCGAGGATCGCGTGATCCCGCGGCGCGATTGGGCGCGGCGTTTGCTCGAGGCGCACGCGGCGAAACCTGAGGCTGCGGTGATCGGCGGCGCCGTCGAGGCGCCCACAGGATCGCTGCTCGAGCGCGCTGTTTATTACTGCGACTACGGCCGCTATCAGCCGCCGTTCGCGGCAGGCCCAGCGAGTTGGCTGAGCGACGTAAACGTCTCCTACAAGCGCGCCGCGTTGGAAGCGACGCGCGAGTTCTGGCGCGAGCGCTACCACGAATCGACCGTGCACTGGAAGCTGCGCGAGCAGGGCGCGTTGTTATGGGCAACGCCGTCTGCGGTGGTGGACGCCGCGCGCGGCACGAACGCGCCGCTCACGCTCGGGGCGCTGCTGCGCGAGCGCGTCGCCTTCGCGCGTGTGTTCGGCTGGACGCGCGCGCGCGAGGCCAGCCTCGCGCGCCGGCTCGTGTGGCTCGCGCTCACGCCCGAGTTGCCATTCGTGCTGACGGCGCGGCGCATCGCCGAACGCGCGCAGCGTGGCAGCGTGTTCGGCGCAGGCTTCGCCAGCGCGCTTCCGGCAATGCTCCTGCTCTCGTGCGCGTGGAGCCTCGGCGAAGCGCTCGCGTACGCGACGAGGCGCGCATGACCGAGGTGCGCCCGAAGCGCAGCGCGCGCGAACTGCTGCGCGATCTGGCGGCGCTCGTGCTCGGCGAAGGCGTCGCGAAGCTCGCGGGCTTCGCGGCGTTCGCGTATCTCGCGCGCACACTCTCGGCCGAGCATTATGGAGGCGTCGAGCTGGCGTCGGCGATCACGATGCTCGGTTTCCTCGTCGTCGATTTTGGCTTCGCGCCGATCGGCGCCCGCGAACTCGCGCGCGATCCAACCAGCGCGCGCTGGCTCGCCGCAGCGATTCCGACGCTCCGTCTCGTTCTCGCGCTCGCTTCGATTGCGAGCATCTGGCTCGGGAGTCTGTTCCTCGATCAACCCGAAGAGACACGCTCGCTCGTGCGCATGTTCGGCCTCTCGCTGATCGCAGCGCCGTGGGCGCTCAATTGGCTGTTCCAAGGCCTCGGGCGGATGTTCGTCGTCGCGACGGCGCAAGCGTTGCGCATGCTGGCGTTCGCGCTGGCGGTGTACGCGTTCGTGTCCAGCGAGACTCCGCTGTGGCGCGTTGGCGTGGCCGAGATCGCTTCGACGACGCTGCTGGCGCTCTATTTCCTGGCGATGCAGAGGCGCAGCGTGGGCTCGCCGCAGCTGAACCGGGACACGGCTCGGCTCGGCAGCTTGTTACGGGACGCCGCTCCCGTCGGCTTCAGCCGCATCCTGTGGGCGCTCTCGCAGTACGCCGCGACCGTAATCATCGCTGCGTTCGCTCCGGCCTCGGATCTCGCCTGGTACGGCGCGGCGCACCGCCTCGCGATTGCCCTCGGCGCGTTCGTGCAGCTCTATCACTTCAACCTGTTCCCAGCGCTGGTCGAGGCCTCGCGGGTGGGCGCCGGGCGGCTTCGCGAGCTCGTCGAGCCGCTCTACCGAGCGAGCGCCTGGCTGGGCGCATTGGGCGGTCTGTTCGGCGTGTTGTTCGCTGCGCCGCTCTGCGCGCTGCTCTACGGGGCGCCCTTCGCGCGCTCGGGCGAAGTGTTCGCGTGGCTGGTCTGGATGCTGCCGATCTCGTTGGTCGGAGCGCACGCGCGCTACGTGTTATTGGCAGTCGGGCAGCAGCGCGCTGAGCTCGCTGCGAACGCGGCCGGCGCAGCGGTCGCAGTCGCCGCGGGATTCGCGCTAGTGCCGGCGTTCGGGACGCGCGGTGGTGCGATCGCGATCGTCGGCGGCACGCTCGCGACGAGCGTCGCCGCGCACGCGCTAGCGGCGCACAGAGAGATCTCGCTGCCGGGCATCGCGCCGCTCGTGCGCCCTGCGCTGGCGTGCGCGCTGTTCGGCTTCGCAGCGCAGGCGCTGCCGCTCGAGAACGGGCTCGCGCGCGGTGCGATTATGGTCGCCGGCCTCGCGCTCGCCGCGCCGCTCATCGATCCTGCGCTGCGGCGGGATCTTCAGAGACTCGCGCGCAGGCGAGGAGCAGAGCGATGACGCGCGGAAGGATTGCGCTCGCTGTAATCGGAGCCGCGGCACTTCTCCTCGCGCTCGCGCTTCCGGTGCACGCGCTCGAGGCGACGCTGACAGCGATGGGGGCGCCCGCGCAGCTCGTGGCTGCGCGGAGCCTCGGCTTCGCGTTGTTCCGCGCGCTGCTCGCGTTTCACGGCGTGCTCGCGCTCGTGGCCGCGTTCGCGCGCACGCGGGGCGCGTCCGCACCGCTCTGGCGCGCGCCCGCCACGCACGAGGCGCCGGCGCTCTCGCCGCGCACCACCGCCGCGCTGCTCGCGCTGTTATTGGGGGCGGCCACACTCGTGCGCGCGATGGGCTCGAACAGCGATCTCTGGCACGACGAGATCTTCACGCTCGTCGATTTCGTGCGCTCGCCCGCGCTGCGCATCTTCACCGAGTACACGGACGACAATCAGCACCTGCTGTTCTCGCTGCTCGCGCGCGGCTCGATCTCGCTGTTTGGCGAGAGCGCCTGGGCGCTGCGGCTGCCCGCGCTCGCGTTCGGCGTCGCGAGCGTGTGGGCGACCTGGCGCCTCGGGCGCTTGTTATTCGGCGCACGCGCTGCGCTGTTCGGCGCGGCGTTCGTCGCGCTCGCCTACCACTCGGTGTGGTTCTCGCAGAACGCGCGCGGCTACACCGGCATTCTGTTCGCGACCACGCTTGGCACGGAGTTGTTTCTGCGTGCCCTCGCAGCACCGCGCGCGCGCTCGTGGCTCGCCTATGCCGCCATCATTGCCCTCGGGATGTCGCTGCATTTGACGATGGGCTTCGTCGCGCTCGCCCACGGGCTCGTCTGGATTGCGCTGGTTGTACGCGCGCCCGATCGAAGCCCGCGCAGTGTGCTTGCGCCGCTCGGCGCGCTGGCGCTCGCGGGCACGCTCACGCTGCTTTGCTACGGCCCCGTGCTGCCGCAGATCGTCGAGTTCTATCAGCGGCCGGCGGCGGGCGTGACTACGGCGGCGGTCGAATGGAAGAGCCCGGTTTGGTTGATCGCCGAAACGATTCGCGGCTTTGGCGTCGGGCTCGCAGCGGGCGCCGCCGCTCTCACGCTCGCATCGCTGCCGTTCGCGTGGAGCGGGATCGCATTGTTACGGCGCGCAGCTGCGGCAGCGTTCGTATTCGTGCTGCCCGGCGCGCTGCTGCTCGCGATGCTGCTCGCGCTCGAGCGCAACCTCTGGCCGCGCTTCTTCTTC
Source organism: Deltaproteobacteria bacterium (assembly GCA_031401135.1). Lineage (GTDB taxonomy): Bacteria > Myxococcota_A > UBA9160 > UBA9160 > UBA6930 > VGRF01. The sequence continues at coordinate 4,861 of JANNRF010000515.1, forward strand.
AACGCGTTCGGCTTCGCCGCGCTGCTCGGCGCCGACGGCATGCTGCGCCTGGGCAGCGCGCTCGCGGCACGCTTCGAGCTGGGTGTGCGCGCCTCGCGCCTCGCGCCGAGCGCACTCGCCGCCGCGCTCGTGCTCGCCGCCGCGCTCGCGCCGCCGCTGCCGCGCCTGTGGACGCTGCCAAAGCAAGATCTCCGCGGTGCGCGCGATTTCGCGAAAGCCAATGCCGCGCCCGCTGACGCAATCGTCGGTCTCGATCTCACAGGAGAGGATTATCAGGCGCTTTACGCGCCAGAGTTCGCCGTCGCATTCACGCTCGCCGAACTCGAAGCCGCCGCCGCGCGCGGTGGCCGCACCTGGGTGCTCTACTCGTTCGGCGGCTACATCGAAGCGCGCGAGCCCGCTCTGTGGCGCGCCATCCAACACGACTTCGAAGAAGTCGCCGCCTTCCCGGGCACCCTCGGCGGCGGCACGATCATCCTCCGCCGCAGCCCGCCCGGCTGGCCCGCGAACCAAGCGCCAGCGCGCGCTAAGTAACCAGTCCGGGGACGTTCATACTTGTTGGGTACTTCCGGGGACACTCCTCGACCCGGGGCAAGACTGTCCCCGCAAGTACCCAGCGAGTATGAACGTCCCCGCTGCGGTTACTTACTCGCGAGGAGGCGTTGCGCGGCCGGTGAGGTAGCCCGCGAGTTCGCCGAGGCTCGACGTGAGATCGAGCAGTGCGAGCAGCGGCAGCGCGCGCGCGAAGGCTCGCACGTGGCGGCCGCGCGCGAATGCGAGCCGCGCTTGGCGCGCGAGCAGCAGCAGTGCGAGCAGCGGCGCCCCGACGCACAGCGCGGCGCGCACATGAGGCGCTACCTCGCGCGCACGGCGCCCCGCGTAGAGGCGCGCCCAGGCGAAGCGCTCGCGCAGTGCAGCGCTGAGCGTCATGGCGCCGCGATCCACCCCAACAACCAGCTCGCGCGAAAGCCAAAGTGTCTCGCCCGCCGCGCGCAGCGCGTCGTGCAGCCCTGTTTCGTGATAACTCGGCTGCCACACCCGCGTGCGCTCGAGCGCCGCGCGCTTGTAGGAGACGTTCACGTCGCTCACGAACACTGCGAGCCCCGCGTCGAGCGGGTTTTGATAACGCCCCGCGTCCATGAAGAAGAGCGCCCAGTTGAGCGCGCGATCGCGCGCGTTCTCAACGGCGCCGCCGATCGCCGCGTGCGGCGCCGCCGCGTGCGCAGCAATTATGGCCGCGCACCAATCCGCGCGCGGGCGCGCGTGCTCGTCCGTGAGCGCTACCAGTGGCGCGCGCGCCGCCGCGATCCCCGCCGCGCGGCGCAGATCGATCGCTTCGTGCGCGATGCCCGGGTCGTGAGAAGCGCTCAGCTCCGCCGTGCCGCTCACCGGCACGAAGCGCACGCGCGGAAAGCGCACTGCGAGCGCCGCGTACGCGATCGAATCGTCCACCGGCACGATCAGCTCGCACGCCGGCGCCTCGCGCTGCGCCGCGAGCGCCTCCAGCGCGCCCGCAAGGAACGCGCCGCGCGCCGCGGTAGGGGCGACCACGATGGAGAGCGCGGGCTGAGGGGTCGCAGGCGAATCCGGATCATGAGTCATCGGCGGAGCAGGCTACCGCGTTGGGATCGAGCCGCGGCGAGTTCACGGGTTGAAAATTATGGCCGGATTCTTCGGCTAGGCTGCCGATACTTCCGGCCAGAGGTGAGCAATGCCCAAACGCGAAGTAGCCGTCGGGGATTTCCGCCAGCGCGCGACCGAACTCGTTCGCATCGTGGAACGCACCAAGCAACCGATCACGATCACCCGCCACGGGGTGGCGGTCGCCGAATTGCGGCCAATCTCTGGCGCGAGGGACGACCTGCTCGGCTCCGTCACGTTCCTCGACCAGGATCTGACTAGCCCGGCACTCGACCCAAAAGATTGGGAAGCCTCGCGGTGATCGTTCTCGATACCGCCACCTGGATCTGGCGCGTGAGCGAGCCCAAGCGGTTGTCGCGCGCCGCCAAGCGGGCGATCGACGAGGCAGATCGCCTGCTGGTCAGCGCGATCAGCCCGTGGGAAGTCGCAATGCTCGTCGCGAAACGCCGCATCGAACTCGATCGCCCGATCGAAGCGTGGATCGATGCAGCGCTCGGACTCCTTGGTCTAGATCTCGTGCAGCTCGAGCCGCGCATCGCGATTCGCAGCACGAGCTTGCCCGGAGCGTTTCACGCGGACCCGGCGGATCGCATCATCGTCGCGACCGCGCTCGAGCGATCTGCGCGCATCGTTACGCCGGACGAGCGCATTCGTTCGTACCCGCACGTGCAGTCGATTTGGTGACGCGGGCAAGCGAGGGTGATCGAGGTCTGCGCATTTCCGTTGTCGTCGCGACGCGGCGTTAGAGCCGGTTAGCCGAGATCCGCCCGCCCGCTCACGCCCCGGTCGCCCTCTGAAACGCCGTCCGCTCCTGGCAGCGCGTGAGATACCTCTTCAGGTTCGGCGTCGCGTCCGTAACAAGCTTTACGAAGTTCGCGAGCAGGACGCTGTAGCCCATCATCACGTCCGCGGCGCTGAACTCGCTGAGCAGCCAGTCGCGGCCCGCGAGCGCGCGCTCGGCCACCGCGAGCGCGTTGCCGGCGCCCTTGAT
>JANNRF010000516.1:0-3937 GCA_031401135.1 Deltaproteobacteria bacterium
GCGGTCGATGCCGTCGATCGTGTCCGTCACTTCGCCGACGCGGTGGAACGCGTAACTCAGGTATCCGCCGATCACGCGCTTCGCGATCGCTGCGTATTCGCCCTTGGCCGCGAGGAACGCCTGCATCGCCTCGCCGTAGCGCGCCTCGCGGTGCAGGCGCGAGATCTCGTTCGTGTACGAAAGATCGGGCAGCTTGATCTCGCTCTCGGGCCGGTAGGCGCCCGTCTTCGGATCGAGCACGAGCCGCGCCTTGCCGTCCTTCTTGAAGAAGCCGCGGCCTGATTTGTCGCCGAGCGTTCCGGCATCCATTAGGCGCGCCATGTACTTGGGCAATGCGAGCGTCGCGTGCGCTTCGTCCCGCGTATTGGCGTAGACGTTGTCGACGATCGCGCGGTGCACGTCCCAGCCGACGAGATCGATTGTCGCGAGCGGGGTGAGCGCGCGGCCGGTGTAGGGCCCGACGATGCGATCGACCAGCAGCGGCCCTAATTCCTCGGCCAACTGCGCCACCTCGTTCAGCAGCTTGAAGCCGACGCGGTTGCCCGCGAACGCCGGTGTGTCGTGGGTGCGCACCATTTCGCGGCCGAGGCGAATCGTTGCGTAAGCGTCGACGAAATCGACGACGTCCGCCGACGTCTCGCGACCGGCTACGAGTTCGGTGCCAACGATCACGTTCGGTGGATTGAAGAAGTGCAGCCCGAGGAAGTTCTTGCGAAACGACGCGCTGCGGCCCTCGGCGAGCTTGTTGATGCTGAGCCCCGAGGTGACGGTCGCGACGATCGAGTCCTCTCGACGCGCCGCGTCCACTTTCGCGAACATCTCCTGCTTCAGCGGCAGTTCCTCGGTGAGCGCTTCGAACACCAAGTCCGCGCCCGCCACCACGCCCGCGAGATCGCTCGCGTAATCCCCAACCCGCGCGCGCAGCGCAACCGTCGGAGAGCGCACTTGCTTGATCGCCGCCGCGAGCCCCTCTTCCGCCTTCGCACGCGTGCGCGCGAGGAACGTCACCTGCGGCACGGCCTGCGTGAACAGCGCAGCACTGCCATACCCCATCGTCCCGTTCGCCCCGAGCACGACGACGCGCTCGATCTTCCGCGACGCCAACAGCGCGCGCAGGTTCTTCGGACTCGAGGCTGCCGTCATTGCAAAGCTCCCACGCCAGAAAAGAGGCGCACCTTATCGAACACGTGGGTGGCCTGACACCGGGCAAAAGGGATGCGCAGGCGACTCTGCGTCACGAAGCTGCTGGCAGCCTGCGGGTCTACCCTGCCTTGCCGTTTTCGAGCCTACGCCCGATGCGACCCCCGATGACGAAGCGCCTCCGTGCATGTCTGCATAGGCCGCAAGCGAAGCGCGCAGCGAGGCGCAGTCTTCGGAGCCGAGCGAAGTAAACAAGGAGGGTCGGGCGACCCGACTCCGCGCAGCGCCGAAGTCACACATAGCCGAACGCTAGAAGCCTCTTCGGCTTCTTTGTCCAGCGCGCGTCCACCTTCACCCACAAGGACAGATGCGCAGGCCGTTCCAGCAGTTCGGCGATGGCTTTGCGCGCGTGTTGCCCGATCGATTTGATGCGCATCCCGCCGGCGCCGAGCACGATGCCCTTCTGCGAATCGCGCTCGACCCAAAGCGTGGCGCGGATGCGCACCCCGTCGGGCTTCGATTCGTCGAACGAGTCGATCTCGACGGCGGTCGAGTACGGCAACTCCTCCTCGAGTTCCTCGAAGATCGCCTGGCGGATTTCCTCGGCGGCGAGGAAGCGCAGCGTGCGATCGGTGACTTGCTCGGCGTCGTAGTGAGGCGGCGATTCCGGCAGCAGCGGCGCCAGCCGAGCCAGCAGCTCCTCGACGCCTGCGCCCGATTCGGCGGAGATCGAGAGTTCGCACTCCGCGGGTGGCGCGTCGCCCTGGTCGGCCTTGGTCGCCACCACCACCACCGGCGTGCCCTTCGTGAGGAGGTGCGCGCGCAGCGCTTCGAGCCCCGCGTCCCAGCCGCTGCGCGGGTCGACGAGCAGCAGCGCGACATCGCAATCGTCGGCGACGCCCTCGGCGATCGCGTTCAGCGCGAGGTTCAGCGCGCGCGCGGCTTCGTGCAGGCCCGGGGTATCGAGCAGCAGGAACTGCACTCCGGGCCGCGTGAGGATGCCGAGGATCTTGCTGCGCGTGGTCTGCGGCTTGGCCGTGACGATCGCGAGCTTCTGGCCGAGCAAACGGTTCAGCAGCGTCGACTTACCGGCGTTCGGCCGACCCAGCAGCGCGACGACACCAGAGCGATGCGCGGCGGCTTCGTCACTCATTAGAGGCCAACGCGCGCGTCATCGCGACCGCCGCAGCCGCGAGTTCGGCGACGCGCTTCGAGCGGCCGACGCCTTCGCCCCAACAACTTCCCGCCACCTCGACCGCAACCGCGAAGCGGTCCTCGGCTTCCTCGACTTCGTTGTCGAGCACGAGGCGATAGCGCGGCGTTTCGCGCAGCGTGGCATGCGCCCACTCTTGGAAGCGCGTCTTCGGATCGCGCTCGAGCAGCGCGCTGCTCTTGATCTCGCCGCCGAACACGCGTTCTAGCAATGCGACCACAGGTTCCATGCCCCCATCCAGGTAGATCGCGCCCACGATCGCCTCGAACAAATTGGCGAGCACGCGCTCCTTGCGTTCACCGCCTGATTTTCTTTCGGTGCGGCCGAGCCGCATCAGTTCGCCAAGCCCGAGGTGCCGCGCGCGGCGCGAGAGCGAGCGCGTGTTCACGATCGCCGCACGCGCGCGCGTGAGTTCGCCTTCGCGCCAATCCGGGTGTGCATCGAACAGCATGCGCGCGATTGCGAGATCGAGCACCGCGTCGCCAAGAAACTCGAAGCGCTCGTTGCCGCCGCTGCGGTCGCGCTCGTAGGAGGACGACGCGTGCGTGAGCGCCACCTCGAGCAGCGCCGCGTCGGCGAACGCATAGCCCGTGCGCTCGGCGACCTCGGCGACAGGTGTTACGAACTCGTCACTCACGGCAGCGCCGCCTCGATCCAGCCGCCACCAAGCAACTCCTCGCCCTGATAAATCACCGCGGCCTGGCCCGGCGCCACCGCGCGAACCGGCGCCTCGAACGCGACGTGAGCCGATCCGCCATCACCGAGCGTGATCGTCGCGGGCACGGCGTCGTGCTTGTATCGCACCTGCACGTCGCCGCGGAGCGTGTCGCCGCTTTCGCGCTCGCGCGTCCAGCACACGCCGCTGAGCGTGGCAAAGCGCGAACCGAGTTCGCTCGCGGGGCCGACCAACACGCGATTCGTCACCGCATCGAGGCGCACCACGTAACGCGGCTCGGCGCTGCCTGCGCCAAGCCCTTTGCGCTGGCCCACGGTGAAGTGATGAATGCCGTCGTGGCTGCCGAGCACGCGGCCGGTCGCGGAATCGACGATCTGGCCGGGCCTCGCGGCGCCGGGCCGGATCTCGCCCACGACGCGGGCATAATCACCGTCCGGCACGAAGCAGATTTCCTGGCTCTCGGGCTTCTCCGCGGTCGCGAGCCCGAGCCCGCGCGCGCGCTGCCGCACCTCGCTCTTCTCGAGCGCGCCGAGTGGGAAGTGCGTGTGGCGCAGCTGCTCGGCGCCGAGGCGAAACAGGAAGTAGCTCTGGTCCTTGCGGCGATCGACGCCGCGCAGGAGCCGCGTCTGCCCGCTCGCCGCGTCGCGCTCGGCGCGGGCATAATGACCGGTCGCCACCGCCTCGGCCCCGAGCGCCCGCGCGCGCGCCAGCAGGTGGTGGAACTTGAAGCGGTCGTTGCACGCGACGCACGGGATCGGAGTCTTGCCCGCGAGGTAGGCGTCGGCGAAGGGCTCCATCACTTCTTCCCGGAAGCGATCTTTGTAGTTCGCGACGTAGAAGCGGATGCCCAGCTGCTCGGCCACGCGGCGCGCATCGTCGGCGTCGTCCAGCGAGCAGCAGCGGCTCGA